>JBEVGU010000218.1:0-6009 GCA_040511595.1 Actinomycetota bacterium
AGCCGGGCATCGCGGAGACGATGGCGTCGTTCCGCACGGTACTGGTCGACGGCGTCGGCGCTCGGTTCTTCGCGCAGCGGATCGACGGAACGATCGCCGGCGCGTGCGAGCTCTACGTGCACGGCGACGTCGCCCAGATCGAGGACGTGAACACGCTCGAGGAGTTCCGCGGACGTGGCGTGGCGCGCAACGTCGTGCTGCGGGCCGCCGAGGAAGCCCGGAAGGCGGGCGCCACCCTCGTCTTCCTCTTCGCAGATGCCCACGACTGGCCCCGCCATCTATACGCGCGGCTCGGTTTCGACGACCTCGGCCAGAGCCGGCTGTTCAGGCGATGGCCGGAAGGCGCAGCCAAGGCGCCGGAGGATCGCCCGGGCTGACCCTCGGCCGTCCGCACCAGGATGGGCCTCGGTTTACTGGGCCGTATAGCCTCCGTCGAGGACGAGCGTCGTGCCGTTCACGTACCGCGCGTCGTCGGATAGGAGATAGCGGACGGCCGCCACGAGCTCCTCCGGCCTGCCCATGCGTCCGATCGGGAACGCGGCCATCAGCGCCGACGCGTCGATCTGCTGGGCCTCGAGGAAGCGCCAGATCATGTCGCCGGGGATGTCGATCGCTGCGAACGCCAGCGCGTTCACGCTGATGTTGTCCTTCGCGACCTCGACGGCCGCTGCCTTCGTCAGGGCGTCGACCCCGCCCTTGGTGGCGGCGTACGCGCCGTTGGCGGGCACGGCGGTGATGTCGCTCGTCACGGACGACATGTTCACGATCGCTCCGCCACCCCGGGCTCTGATCGCGGGGATCTCGGCCTGCATGCAATGGAGCACGCCCTTCAGGTTGACGTCGAGCAGCCGGTCGAACGCCGCAAGGTCGGCGTGCTCGACGGCGCCGGTCGTCTCGGTGCCAGCATTGTTGACTGCCCCATCGAGTCCGCCGTTGGCGTCGACGGCGCGTTGGACCAGCGAGGTCATCGCGTCGGCGTCGGAGACGTCGGCCACGGAGAGATCAGCGGTGCCGCCCGAGGCTCGGATCGCGGAGTCAGTCGCGGCCAGGCCGTCGGCGTCGATGTCACATCCGACGATCGAGGCACCTTCGGCCGCGAACGATTCGGCCAGCAGCTTGCCGCAGCCCCGCGCCACGCCTGTGATGAGGACGATCTTGCCCTCGAGGGCCGACATCCGGGCAGTGTAGTCGCTCGGTAAATCCCGGCCGTCGCGACGACGTCGGATACCATCGGCGTCCGATGTCGCTGATCGAATCCATACACGCCCGCGAGATCCTGGACTCGCGCGGCAACCCCACCGTCGAGGTCGATGTGTGGCTCGACGACGGCGCGTTCGGGCGTGCCGGGGTCCCGAGCGGGGCGTCGACCGGGGAGCACGAGGCGCTGGAGCTGCGCGACGGCGACGAGCGCTTCGGCGGCAAGGGCGTGCTCCGCGCCGTCGCGAACGTGAACGGGCGCATCGCCGAGGCGCTCTCGGGGCTCGATGCATTCGACCAGCGCGGCGTCGACTCGGCCCTGATCGCGCTCGACGGTACCGACGCGAAGTCCGGGCTCGGGGCGAACGCCGTGCTCGGCGTCTCCTTGGCGACCGCGAAGGCGGCCGCGGATTCGAACGGCATGCCCCTCTACCGCTACGTCGGGGGGCCGAACGCGCATGTGATGCCGACGCCGATGATGAACGTGATCAACGGAGGGGTCCACGCCGACAACGAGCTCGAGCCGCAGGAGTTCATGCTGATGCCGGTCGGCGCGGCTTCCTTCAGCGAGGCGGTCCGATGGGGAGCCGAGTGCTTCCAGTCGCTCAAGGCACTGCTGCACGCGAAGGGTCTCGCGACCGGGGTCGGCGATGAGGGTGGGTTCGCCCCGGAGATCGCGACCACGAACGAGGCACTGGAATGGCTGCTTCGGGCGATCGAGCAGGTGGGCCTCACGCCCGGCGACGAGATGGCGCTGGCGATGGATCCGGCCACGAGCGAGCTCCGCACCGACGACGGTCGATACCGCTTGGAGGGCGCCGACCGCACGGCCGAGGACATGATCGAATTCTGGGCCGGCCTGGTCGACCGCTTCCCGATCGTCTCGATCGAGGACGGGCTCGACCAGGACGATTGGGAGGGATGGGCCGCGCTCACTCGCGATCTCGGCTCGCGCGTCCAGCTGGTCGGCGACGACCTCTTCGTCACGAACGGCGAGCGGCTCGAGCGGGGCATCCGCGGTGACGTCGCGAACTCGATCCTGATCAAGGTGAACCAGATCGGCTCGCTCACCGAGACGCTCGACACGATGGCCCTCGCGACGCGCAGCGGGTACTCGAACGTCGTGTCCCACCGCAGCGGGGAGACCGAGGACACGACGATCGCCGACCTGGCGGTCGCGACCAACGCCGGGCAGATCAAGACCGGGGCGCCGAGTCGCGGGGAGCGAACGGCGAAGTACAACCAGCTGCTGCGCATCGAGGAGGGGCTCGGCGAGCAGGCCCGCTACCAGGGCGGCCGGTCGCTGTCCGGAGCGCCGCCGGGGGCCGCATAGGCATGAGCTCAGCGGTCCCTTCCCCGACCGCCGCGAGGCGAAGCACCGACACCGGTGCCGTCTCGCGGACCGAGGCGCGCCACGCGGAACGCGGCGGCCAGCCTAGGTCGGGACGCGCCCAGCGCCGTCATGAGTCGGTGGGCGAGCGCACATCGCGGGTTCGGCTCACGGCTCGAGCGGCGATGCTGGCCATGGTGGCTCTGATCCTGCTCACGCTCGCGGTCGCCCCCCTCCGCACACTGATCGATCAGCGGAGCCGGCTCGGTCAGCTCGAACGGCAAGCCGACGACCTGACGGATCGCAACGCCGCGCTCGAGGCGCGCATCGGGCGATTCAACGATCCGTCCTACCTCGAACGCCTCGCGCGCCAGTGCCTCGGCATGGTGCGTCCGGGCGAGACGGCCTTCGTGATGGTGCCCAGGCAGGGGGCGCCGCCCACGCCGGCCTGCTGAGGCGCGTCAGCCGTTCCGAGGGGCTCTCCGAGCAGGCTCCTGGAACGTGATCATCAACGATTCGGCCACTTGGTCGTAGCCGATGCGGCGGTAGATCGCGTTGGACGTCGGGTTGCCGAGGTCGGTGTAGAGGAAGCACGCGGAAGCCCCCGCATCCAACATCGAGCGGCTGACCTCGGCGACCAGGTTCGACGCGTACCCGCGGCCACGCTCGTCCGGCGGGGTGTACACGGGCCCGATGCGCGCGCCGCCGGGGATGCGCGTCCAGCCGGCGAGTGACACCGCCCGCCCTTCGTCGTCCCACAGCGAGAACCCACTGCTGTCGCCCTCGCCGAGGCGCGTCTCGAGCGCGCGCTCGATCGCGTGCTCGTCGCGGGTCATCGCCTGCAGCGCCTCGATCTCGAACTCGTGCATCCAGCGAACGAGAAGGGAACGGTCCTCGAGGGTCGCGAGCCGGGAAGACCCCCGCGCCGGCCGAGGCGCTCGCACCGAGGTCAGCGCGTACACGCCTTGACCGATCGCCACGTCCCACGCCGCGCCGGTCGCGGCCCCCCAGGCCTCTGCGAATCGCGTGGCCCACGGCTCGTTCGCCGTGACGCCCGGCACGGCGGGGCGTCCGCCGGCGAGCGCTGATACGAGCGCCCCGATCGCGGCCGCCTCGACCGGCTCGACCAGCACGAGCGGGTAGGGAGGGGTCCGGAGGGCCGCGCCGACGATCGTGCCCGCACGCTGCACGACCCAGAAGAAGGCCTCGTCGTAGGCCTCGGGCCGGTCGATCAGGTTCTGCGCGATGCCGAGCGGCAGGTTGTTCGCGGCGGCGTCTCGATGCAGCACCGGATCGGCCGCCTCGAGGAACGCCGCGGCATCGGGAAGCGGGACGATCTCCATCGGCAGTCAGGCCGGGATGCGTCGCCTGAACTTCTTGTGCACGGCCTGTTTGCTGACGCCTAACGCCGCCGCGATGCCCTGCCAGCTGACCCCGGCCGCACGCGCTCGAAGCACGTGGTGGTACTCCTCGACGTCGAGCTCTCGCCGACGACGTGCGACCGCCGCCAACGCAGCCAGCGGATCGTCGGCCTCGTATGCCGCGCCGTCGACGGTGTTCATGTCCCCACGGTACGTCGCTCTCCTCCAATTCGTCAACGTACGTTGACCTCGCCGACGGAGTCCTGCCGCTCGATTGACGTGCACGAGGGTTTCGCGCACACTGGCCGCCTCGCCCGGAAACGCCGGGATCGCAAGGGAAAGGGGACGGCAGACATCGCTGAGATCGAGATCGGCGCGGTGATCGACGGCACCGTCGAGCGCATCACGCCATACGGGGCGTTCCTCAAGCTCGAGGATGGCCGCTTGGGACTCGTCCACATCTCCGAGATCGACCGCAACTACGTCAAGGACGTGCACGACCACCTCCGTGAGGGAGACGTCGTGCAGGCCAAGGTGAGAGCGATCAAGGAAGACGGCAAGATCGACCTCTCGATCAAGGCGCTGCAGGACCCCGCCCCGCCGCGGCCCCGCCGCGGCTCCGACCCCGAGTTCGAGCAGATGCTCAAGAAGTTCATGCGCCAGAGCGAAGAGCGCCTGGTGGACTACAAGCGCGCGGTCGAGCACAAGCGCAAGTAGCGTCCGCGCCGGTCAGGGCCGCCGAGCATTCCACGCTTCCCGGGTGAGCTCGTACGTGTGTTCGTCGCACGGCTCGTCCATGAACGTGGTTCGGACGGTGCCCGCGAGGCGCATGCCGAGGCGCTCCGCGACGGCGATCGAGGGTTCGTTGCGCGCATCGGTGACCGCACGGACCGTCGCCACGCCTAGCTCGCCGAACGCGTAATCGAGCAGGGCGGCGATCGCCTCGCTCGCGTACCCACGCCCCTGGTGTCCGGGAGCCACGGTGTATCCGATCTCCGCGTTCGGCGGATCGCCCGGGTCGAGCGCGAGCATGCAATCGCCCACCAGCGCGTCGTCGCCGAGGCGAGCGATCGCGAACTGGAACGGCTCGCCGGGCACCCCCGGGTCCGCGTCGCTCATCTCGTGCACGAACCGCGCCGCCTGCTCGAGCGTGTATCCGTTCCATGATTGGAAGCGGGCCACGTCGTCGTCGGCTCTGTACGCGTGGAACGGCGCCACGTCGCGTGGCGAGAACCGCCGCAGTCGGAGCCGCTCCGACCCGATCGAGGTGAAGGCCGCGTCGCGCATCAGCGCCGGGTCCGTCGCATCCGGCGATGCTACCGGCGCGAGGGAGCCCCGCGGTCGCGAGGGCCCTGAGAACATGTCCGTCATGGCCGAGCCGATGCCGACCGCGCAGCGCGAGCTCCGAGGCGCCGACCTCGCGACGATACGCGAGCAGCTCGACCGCGAGCCCACGACCGCGTTCACGGTCGTCGCGCGCTGCACGGGGGGGCATCCGCTCGTGATCCGCAACGCCCCCCTCGACGCGGCCGGCGAACCCTTCCCCACGACGTATTGGCTGACGTGCCCCGAGGCCGCGCGCGCCGTCTCGCGGTTCGAGGCCGCAGGGTGGATCGGCCGGCTGAACGAGCGGATGCAACTCGAGAAGGGGTTCCGGGACGTCGTCGACGGCGCGCACGCCGCGTATGCGGCCGACCGGGCGACCGATCTCCGCGAGGCCGTGAGTTGGGGCGGGGTAGCGGGCACGCGCACGGGCATCAAATGCCTGCATGCGCACTACGCGTACCACCTGGCCGGCGGCGACGACCCCGTGGGAGCCTGGGTGGCCGAGCGCGTCGAGCCAGTGCATCCCGAGCAACGCGCCGGACGGGTCGCCGCGATCGACCAGGGAACCAACTCGATCAGGCTGCTCGTGCTCGAGCCCGGCGCGACGGCCGGCGACCTTCCCACCGAGCTCGCCCGAGACATGGTGATCACGCGTCTCGGCCGAGGGGTCGACGAGACAGGGCGTCTCGACGACGATGCGCTCGCCCGCACCCTCGACGTATTGGCGCGGTTCTGCCGGCGAGCCCGGGCCCTCGATGCCGAGCGTATCCGTGTAGGGGCGACGAGCGCCGTCCG
>JBEVGU010000219.1:0-19034 GCA_040511595.1 Actinomycetota bacterium
TGGCAAGCCGCCGCGAGAGGCCGTGCCCTCCGGGCTCGGGGCGAGCGCGCGCGTGATCACGGCGGCCGCGTCCATCATGTTCTTCGTCTTCGCCAGCTTCGTGATCAACGGCGATCCCACCGTGAAGCAGTTCGGGGTGGGGCTCGCTGCCGCCGTGCTCCTCGCGGGCACGATGGTGGTACTCCTCGCGCCGGCGATGCTGGTGCTCTTCGGCGGGTCGGTGTTCCGGATGCCGGGGTTCCTCGAGCGCGTGGTCCCGCGTATCGACGTCGAGGGCGGCGCGGAGGAGGAGCAGCCGGTCCTCGACGCCGATCGGAGCGAGGGCCACCTCGTCTAGTGGGTCGCGGCGCCTCGGCTCACCTGATAGGTGTCGCGCCCGACGACGACGCGTCGGCGCGGATGATGTGCATCAGCGCGTTGATCTGGGCCAGATGCGTGAAGGCCTGCGGGAAGTTCCCCCAATGCCGGCCGGTGCGAGGGTCGATCTCCTCGGCGTAGAGCCCCAGCGGGCTCGAGAATGAGAGCATGCGCTCGCACAGATCGCGAGCGCGGTCGAGCTGGCCGATCTCGGCGAGCGCCGAGACCAGCCAGAAGGAGCAGATCGCGAACGTGGCTTCCTCGCCCTCGAGCCCGTCGTCGGTCTCCTCGACCCGGTATCGCAGCACGAGACCGTCGAGTGTCAACTCGTCGGCGATCGCCAACACCGTCGCGCGGATCACGGGATCGTCGGCCGGCAGGAACCGCATCAACGGCGCGAGCAGCAACGACGCGTCGAGGGACTCGGATCCGTAGATCTGCGTGAGCACCCCGCGACCGTCGACGCCGTTGGCGAGCACGTCGGCCTTGATCGCGTCGGCTTCGGCGCTCCACCTCGCGGCGAGGTCGGGCTTGTCCAGCACCTCGGCGAGCCGGGCCCCCCGATCGCACGCCACCCAACACATGATCTTCGACGAGGTGAAGTGCTGGGGAGCGCCACGCATCTCCCAGATTCCTTGATCGGGCTCTCGCCAGCTCGAGGCCGCCTCGTCGACCTGGCGTTCGAGGCCGCGCCACATGCGGCCCGAGAGGAACTCACCCGAGCGCATGTGGAGGTACACGCTGTCGAGCAGCGCACCCCAGACGTCATGCTGTTCCTGGTCGTGGGCGTCGTTGCCCACTCGGACGGGGCTGGAGTGCTCGTAGCCGCTGAGGTGGTCGAGGATCGTCTCGTCGAGGTCCTTCTCGCCTCCCACGCCGTACATCACCTGCAGCGGGGAGCCGTCCTTCACCTGGTCGGCGATGAAGTAGAAGAAGCTGTTCGCCTCGAAGTCGAAGCCCAGCGTGTAGAGGCCCCACAACGCGAACGTTGCATCGCGCACCCAGCTGTACCGGTAGTCCCAGTTCCGTTCTCCCCCTGACGTCTCCGGCAGCGATGTCGTAGGCGCCGCGATCAGTGCCCCGGTGGGCGCATAGGTGAGTCCCTTCAGCGTGAGGGCCGCCCGCTGCAGGTGGGAGCGCCATGGGTGATCTGGGAACTCGCCCATGTTGAGCCACCCACGCCAGAAGTCCGCCGTGTCGTAGACACGCTCCCACGCGCCGTCGGCGTCGTCGGGCACGGCGCGGTCGCCGTTCCAGCTCAACGCGGCAAACGCGGATTCGCCGTCGTTCAGCCGGGTGAAAGCGACCGCGGAACGGCCCTCGAGCCCGAGCCGCATGTCGGTCGCGAGACGGAGCGCGGGGTCGTCGCTCCCGCCCCGGGCGATCGCCTCCGTCCACCCTGGGCCCGTGTACTCCCACCTGGCGTCGGACCGGCCGTAGTCGAATGCCGGTTCGCAGTTCAGCACGAGATCGACCTGCCCCTGGATACATCGGACCACGCGCAGCAACATGTGCTCGGCGCGGTAGTCGCCCGGGGGGCGCCGGTACCCTTCGGGCCGTTCGTCGTCGGTCCACGGTCCCATCACGAGCGCGTCGCGGACGATCAACCAGCCGGTGCGGGTCTGCCAGGTCGTCTCGAGCACGTTCGTGCCCGGCATGTAACGCCGGCCCGCCGGCACGAGCAGCTCGGCGGGGCCGAGGCGGAACGCCCCGGCGGATCGATCGAGGATCGCGCCGAAGACGCTGGGACTGTCGGGCCGGGGGACGCACAACCATTCCACGCTGCCGCTCGGTCCCACGAGCGCCGTGACCTCCCGGTCAGAGAGGAACCCGTACTCGGCGATCGGTGGGAACGGGCTCTGATGACTCTGCAGGGGCGCGACGGCGCCACCCTGAGGAGCGGCGGCCGGGTCCGGGAACGGGACGACCGAAGCGTTGCTCACGGGTGGCGAGTGTAGCCTTGTCCCGCCCGAACACTAGGATTTCCGCGATGGATCGCTTGAGGGACTTTCGAGCCGCCGACGGTCGCGCCGGCGTCCTCCTCGACTTCGACGGCACCCTGAGCCCGATCGTGGCGCGTCCCGAACTCGCCCGCATCCGGGAGGGCGCCCGCGACGCGATCACGCGCCTCGTCGGTCGGGTGGCCGTCGTCGCGATCGTGTCCGGGCGCACGGGCGACGATCTCCGCGAGCTGGTCGGTGTCGATGGCGTTCGATTCGCTGCTCTCTACGGCCTCGCCGACGAGGCGTTGCCGCTGGACGAGGGGGTCATCGAGGCCGTGACGGCGGCCGCGCGCGACGTGCCGGGGAGTCGCGTCGAGCGCAAGGGGGCATCGGTGGCGGTGCACTACCGGGGGGCCGACGACCCGGCGGAGGCGGCGGCCGCGCTCGCGACCGCCCTCGTGCCCATCGCCAGCGAGGCCGGACTCGATCTGCTGGCCGGGAAGATGGTCGTCGAACTCGTGCCCGCGGGCAGGCCCTTGAAGGAGGGGGCGGTCGAGCGCATCGTCGCCGACGAGCATCTCGATGCGGTGCTCTACGCAGGAGACGATCTCGCCGATATCGGCGCGTTCGAGGCGCTCGATCGCCTCGCGGAAAAGGGGGTGCGCACCGTGAAGGTCGCCGTGCACGGGCGGGAGACCCCGGTCGCGCTCAGCGACGCCGCCGATGTGGTGGTCGACGGGCCGGCGGGGCTCGTCACCCTGCTCAGGGGCATCTGACTCCGATCCGGTTCAGCGGTGTCGCGAAGGGGGTCGCACCTGGTCGACCGCCTCGAGCTGGCTCGCGAGCCACGTGGGTGGCGTGTGCGCCTGCACGGTGCGCGACATGCCCCGCGCGCGCCGCGCACGCTCCTCGTCGGGCATCTCCAGTGATACCCGGATGGCCTCCGCCGTCTCTGCAAGGTCGAACGGGTTCACGCCGAGCGCCTGCCGTCCGAGCCGGCTGTACGCGCCGGCGTTGCGCGAGAGCACCAGCACGCCGTCGCGGCGGTTGACCAGCGGGCCCTCCATCGCGACCAGGTTCATGCCGTCGTAGGTGGGATTCACGAGGAGCACGTCGTACATGTCGTAGGCGGCGACCGCGAACGCGTAGTCCTCCTGTACGCGCACGTCGATCGGTTGCCACGCCCTCGTGCCGAACGCGGCGTTGACGCGCTCGGCCTCGGCGAGGCATTCCTCTCCGTAATTCCGATACTCGGGCACGTCTTCTCGAGACGGGCTCAACAGACACAGGAACTTGACCTGTCCCACCCACGACGGGTTCCTCCGGAGGAATAGCTCGTAGGCCAGGAATCCCCGGAGGATGTTCTTCGACGGTTCGAGCCGATCGACCCGCAGGATCACCCGGCAGTCGCCCGCCCAGGCGCGGAGCTCTTCGCGCACCTCGTCGGCCTCGGGCCGCTCCGCGGTCTCTCGGAGGGGCTCAGCGCTCACCGCCACCGGGAACGACCGCACGGCCACGGTCCTGGAGTCGACCTGGAGACGGCCACCCCGCAGGACGCGCACGTCCGGCAGGCTCCTCGCCGACAACAGGTAGTTCTCCGCCCACTGCTTGGCCTGGAATCCGAGCACGTCGGCGCCCGCCAGACCCCGAAGGAGGCCCAGGCGCATCGTCTCGGGCAAGACGCGCAGGTAGGTGCCGCCGGCGAACGGGGTGTGCGAGAAGTGCACGATCTTCGCCTCGGGCACGAGCTCGCGCAGCATGCCGGGCACCAGGCTCAGGTGGTAGTCCTGCACCAGGTAGACGGGATCGTGGTCGGATTCGTCGGCGAGTGCCTGCGCGAACGCTCGGTTCGCCTCGACGAAATGCTGCCATGCCTCCTGCGTGCCGTCGTCGAACATGGGGGAACGAGGGATGTCCCACAGATTGTGATGCACCATCCACAGGATGCGGTTCGAGACTTCGTTGTAGTAGCCGTCGTACCGCTCGGACGGAAGCACGACGTACCGCATGCGCTGATTGGAGCCGGCCTCGAGCCGCCGGCCCTTCAGGGCCACGGCGCGATCCCCGTCGGTCATGGCCGCCGAGACCCACGTGGTGTCGTCGCGGTAGAAGACGCCCGAGAGGGCCGTGACCAGGCCGCCCGTGCCCCTGCGGGCGGTCAGCCGGCCGCGCGCGTCGCGGTCGAAGCTCACGGGACCGCGGTTGGAAGCCACGACGACGGGCGCTTCGATCGCGCGCGTCGTCGCCGTTCCTCTCCGTGACATCACCGCAGTGTATCGGGGGGCCCGGAGACAGCCTCGATGGCCCGAGCCAACGAAGGGTCCGCCCCGGCGCCCTCCGCCACATGCCCGTGATCCAGACGCGTATGCATCGTCCCTGAGCCTACTCAGGCGCCGGGGGTGGCGCGCGAACCTTCGCGCCGCTGAGCGAACCCGTGCCGGCTTCTCCCCGTCGGACAGGGGGCGACGCGAACAGGCGGCCTCGTCACGCCGGGCGCCGCGATCAGGCCAGAGCGGTGCCGACCGCGACTCCGAGCACGTCGAGCCCGTCCTCGAGCAGAGCTCCGTCGATCGTGAGCGGGGGCAGCAACCGAATCACGTTCCCATACGTACCGGCCGTCAGCACTACGACGCCCTGTTCGAGGCACCGGCGGGCGATCGCGTTCACGGCTTCCCCGGCGAGCGGCTCCTTGGTGGACCGATCGGACACGAGCTCGATCGCGCACATCGCGCCTCGCCCGCGCACGTCCCCGACGACGCCGTGCTCGGAGGCGAACGCCTCGAACCGTCCCATGATCGTGGCGCCGATCGTTCGCGACCGCGCCAGCAGGTCCTCGCGCTCGATGATGTCGAGCACCGCGTTCGAGGCGGCGGCCGCGACCGGATTGCCGCCGTAGGTGCCGCCGAGCCCACCGGGATGTACCGCGTCCATGATCTCGGCCCGTCCGGTGACGGCGCTGATGGGCAGGCCGCCGCCCAGCGACTTCGCCGTGATCACGAGGTCGGGGACCACCTCCTCGTCCTCGATCGCGAACCAACGCCCGGCCCGCCCCATGCCCGACTGGATCTCGTCGGCGATGAACACGATGCCGTGCGCGGCGCAGAACTCGGCGATCCCTTTCACGAACCCCGGCGAGGGCACGATGAACCCACCCTCACCCTGGATCGGCTCCAGGATCACGGCTGCGATGTTCTCCTTGCCGATGTGCTTGTGCATCTCGTCGACCGCGTAGGCGAGGGCTTCCTCGGTCACTCGATCGGCGTCGCCCAACCAGCGGTACGGGTACGCGAACGGAAGACGGAAGATCTCCGGGGCGAACGGCCCCATGCCCTGCTTGTAAGGCATGACCTTGGCGGTGAGGGACATCGCCAGCAGCGTGCGTCCGTGGAAGGCATGGTCGAACGTCACGATCGCGCTGCGTCCCGTGTGGTACCGGGCGATCTTCACCGCGTTCTCGACCGCCTCGGCGCCGGAGTTGGCGAACATCGTCCGTTTGGCGTGATCGCCGGGGGTGACCGCGTTCAGACGCTCGGCGAGCTCGATGTAGGGCTCGTTGGCCGAGACGTGGAAGCACGTGTGCGTCTCGAGCTCGGCCTGGCGGACGATCGCCGCCACGACTTCGGGCGCGGCGTGGCCCACGTTCAACGTCGAGATCCCGGAGGCGAAGTCGATGAGGCGGTTGCCGTCGACGTCCTCGATGATCGCCCCGGAGGCACGTGCGGTGACGATCGGGTGCAGCGCGCCGACGCCCCGCGGCACCGCCTGCCCTCGTCGGGCGAACCACTCGTTCGATCGCGGCCCCGGGATCTCGGTGACGAGCTTGCGTCCCTGCGGGATGTCCATGCAGGCAGTGTCCGATGTGGCGTCGGTGCCTGTCAGGCACCGACGATGCCATCAACCTCGGCTCGGTTTGTACGGTCCGTCCATCGCCCGCGATGAGCACGAACGGATGCGGGGGTCTCGCCGCTGTACGGTTCGTACAATCGATGGATGTCCGTGACCGTGAAGGACATCGTCTCGATCCCCGGCATGCCGCTGAAGCTCGTGGTGGGCGAAGGGGACATCGACCGTCCGATCCGGTGGGTGCACGTCTCGGAGCTCGAGGATCCCACGCCGTGGCTGAAGGGTGGCGAGCTGATCCTCACGACGGGGCTCGGCGTCGGCTCGACGCCGGCGAGGCAACGCGCCTACGTGCAGCGCCTCGTGGACGCGGGACTCACGGGCCTCGGCTTCGGCCTGGGGTTCACGCACGACACGACCCCGCGCTCCCTGATCACCGCTGCGAGCCGGGCCGGATTCCCCCTGTTCGAGGTCCCCTATCCCGTGCCGTTCATCGCGATCACCGAGGCGATCTTCACGCGCATCGCTGCCGAGCAGTATGACACGTTGCAGCGCGCGGTCGACGCGGAGCACGCGCTCACGCGAGCGGTGATGGAGGGCTCCGGGCTCGAGGGGATCGCTCGTTCCCTCGCCGGCGTCACGAAGGGGTGGGCCGTGCTGCTGGACCTGCACGGGCTGCCGATCGCGAGCACCGGACGGACCGCGACGGCGCGCGCCGAGCGTGTCTGGGAAGAGCTCCGCACCCGGCGTGCCGACGGCACGTCGTTCAGCCTGTCGCTGGTGGATCGGGGCCATCACGTCTGGGTCCAGCCGGTCGGTGCCCAAGGCCGCGTGGAAGCGTTCCTGGCCGTCGGCAAGCCCGAGCAGCCGAGCCAACTCGACCGGATCGTCGCAGGGCACGCGCTCAGCCTCGTCGCGATCGAGCTCGCCAAGTCGCGCGCGGTGGCCGACGCGCAGCGCCGGATGCAGGGGGACTTCTTCGACGAGCTGGCCGGCGGATCGCTCTCGGCCGGCGACGCGACCCGAGGCCTCACCAGGTTCGGATTCGCGAAGAGAGCCGAGGTCGTCGTCCTGTCGCTCGAAGCCGGAGCCGGCGCGATCGATCCGGGGGAGCTGGCGGACGCCGTGACCGACGAACGGTCCCGCATCGGTGGGGGCTTCCTGGCCTCGGCGCACGATGCCGGCCTGCATCTACTGCTTCCCGCCGATCCCGCACCGGACCTGGCCGGCGTTGCGGCGTCGGTCGGTGAGCGGGTCGGTGCGGAGCTCCGGGTCGGGGCCGGATCGCCGGTCGCTCCCGACGAGGTCGGTCGTTCGCTCCGCGAGTCTCGGTACGCGTTGCAGGTCTGCCGACTCGAGGGCTGGCCGCACGCGGGCTTCGCGGACCTTGGCACCTACCGGTTGCTCCTGTCGATGGCCGACCCCGACGCGCTCCGGGCGTTCGCCGATTCGCTGCTCGCGCCGCTGGACGCCTACGATCGCGATCACGGCGGTGAGCTGCTGCTCTCGCTCCAGGGATTCCTGCAGCACAACGCCCGGTGGGAAGCGGCCGCCGCGGAGCTGTTCGTGCATCGGCATACGCTGCGCTACCGCATGCGCAAGGTCGAGGAGCTCACGGGCCGCGACCTCTCGAGCAGCTTCGACCGCATGGAGTTCTGGCTGGCGTTGCGCGCCCGGGATCTCCAGGGTGCGCAGATCGACGATTGACGTTGCTCGGACGTTGTCCACCGCGTCCAACGCGGGTTCGCGCGGCGGCCGTTCCGTCGGGTGGTCCGAGGTTCCCCATGCGATGCATACTGGCTGCCTGAGCGTGCGCTCGGGGACGCTCGATCCCACACGAGGAGGGACGATGGCCGACAGCTACCAGATGTTCATCGGCGGCGAATGGGTCAACTCGACGTCAGGTGAGACGCGGTCGATCACGAGCCCCGCGACGGGCGAGGTGCTCGCCGAGGTGCAGGAAGGGTCGGCCGACGATGTCGATCGCGCCGTCGCCGCGGCACGTACGGCCTTCGACGAGACATGGTCGGACTCGACCCCCGGGGAGCGACAGGCCGCCCTGCTGAAGCTGGCCGACATCGTCGAGGAACACGGCGAGGAGTTCGGGCGCCTGGAGTCGGTCAACGTGGGGAAGCCGTACGCCGTCACGATGTCGGAGGAGATTCCCGTCATCGCCGACCAGTTCCGGTTCTTCGCGGGCGGGGCGAGATCCCTCGAGGGCCGGGCCACTGGCGAGTACATGCGGGGCTTCACGTCGATGATCCGCCGCGAGCCGATCGGCATCGCCGGATTGATCGCGCCCTGGAACTATCCCCTGTACATGGCCGCGTGGAAGATGGGACCGGCGCTCGCCGCCGGGAACTGCATCGTCATCAAGCCCTCGGAGCTGACGCCCATCACCTTGCTGAAGTTCGCGCAGTACGTCGCGGAGGCCGACGTGTTCCCGCCGGGAGTGTTCAACGTGGTCTCGGGCGACGGTGTTCCCGTAGGCGAACGCATCGTGCAACACGCAGATGTGGGCATCGTGTCGCTCACGGGCGAGACGTCCACCGGCAAGCTGATCATGAAGAACGCCGCCGACACCATGAAGCGAACGCATCTCGAGCTCGGGGGGAAAGCTCCAGTCATCGTGTTCGATGATGCCGACGTCTCGTCGGCGGCCGAATGGATCAAGACCGCCGGATACTTCAACTCCGGCCAGGATTGCACCGCGGCGACCAGGGTCCTCGCCGGGGGAGCCGTCTACGACGACCTGCTCGGGGAGCTCGTCCCCCAGGTGGAGTCGTTGAAGGTCGGCGACATCTGGGACGAGGGCACCGAGATGGGCTCGGTCGTCTCCAAGGAGCAGTTCGAGCGCATCTCCGGCATGGTCGACCGCGCGTCCGAATCCGGCGCGAAGATCCTGACCGGCGGCGGATCGATGGAGATGGGCGACGGGAGGTTCTTCTACCGTCCGACGGTGATCACCGACGCTCAGCAGTCCGACGAGATCATCCAGCGCGAGGTGTTCGGTCCGGTCGTGACCGTGCAACGGGTCGACGACGAGGCGCAGGCGCTCGCCTGGGCCAACGGCGTCGACTACGGGCTCGCTGCCTCGGTCTGGACGCGCGACGTGGGTCGGGCGATGCGCATGTCGCGCAAGCTGCAGTTCGGCACCGTGTGGGTGAACACGCACATTCCGCTTACCCCCGAGATGCCACACGGCGGGTACAAGCAGTCCGGCCACGGGAAGGACATGTCGATCTACTCGATCGAGGACTACACGAACATCAAGCACGTGATGATCTCGCTCGACTGACGATCGAGCGCAGGAACCTGCTGCAGACGAGCGGCGATCGGGGGCGTCCGTGAGGGCGCCTCCTGCTGTCCGGCGATGTGTCGTCACGACGAAGTGGAGGAGGAGACCCGAGATGACCGAGGTCAAGCCGTTCCTGGTGAACGGGGAGTGGCGTACCGGCGAGGGGACCGTCGAGGTGCGCAGCCCGTTCGACGACAGCGTGGTCGCAGAGCTCGGCGTGCCGACGGACGCCGACGTCGAGGAGGCGATCGCCACGGCGGCGGCGACGTTCGAGGAAGCGGCGAGGCTCTCGGTCGCGGCCCGGGCAACGGCTCTCGACCACATCTCCCACCGCCTCGCCGAGACGCAGGACGAGAACGCCGATCTGATCGCCGCCGAGGGCGGGAAGCCGCTGAAGTGGGCGAGGGTCGAGGCGGCCAGAGCCGTCTCGACGTTCCGATGGGCCTCGGAGACCATCCGTCACGGCCAAGACGAGGCGATGAGGCTCGACACCGAGGCGGCGTTCGGGTCCCGGTTCGGGATCCTTCGGCGGTTCCCCCTCGGACCCGTCTTCGGCATCACGCCGTTCAACTTCCCGCTCAACCTCGTGGCGCACAAGGTCGCACCGGCGCTCGCGGTGGGGGCGCCGATCGTGGTGAAGCCGGCGAGCGCCACGCCGATCGGAGCGCTCCGGCTCGCCGAGTTCTTCGACGAGACCGATCTTCCCAAGGGCATGGTGCAGGTGCTGCCCGTGAGCTCGAAGGTTGCCGACGGCATGGCGCGGGACGAGCGGTTCCGCAAGATCTCGTTCACGGGCTCGGCGGGTATCGGGTGGTACCTGAAGGGCCTCGACCCGAAGAAGCGGGTCACGCTCGAGCTCGGCGGCAACGCCGGCGTGATCGTGCACAGCGACGCCGACCTCGACCTCGCCGCCCAGCGCATCGCCTTCGGCGGCTACTACCAGGCCGGGCAGAGCTGCATCAGCGTCCAGCGGGTGCTGGTCGCGAGCGAGGTCTACGACGACTTCGCCGTCCGGCTCACGAAGCAGGTGGAGCAGCTGAAGGTCGGCGACCCGATGGACGAGACGGTCGACGTCGGACCAGTGATCACACGGAGCGAGGTCGATCGCATCGCGGAGTGGGTCGCCGAAGCCGAGTCGCAGGGCGCTGAAGTGCTCACCGGCGGCAGGGCCGACGGTCCCTTCTACCAGCCGACCCTGATCTCCCGCACGACCTCCGGGATGAGGGTGCGCTGCGAGGAGGTCTTCGGTCCGGTCTGCACGATCTCCTCGTACCAGACCTTCGAGGAAGCGCTTGCGGAGGTGAACGACTCGAAGTACGGACTGCAGGCGGGCGTGTTCACGAACGACATCAACCGCGCCTTCGACGCGCACCGCACGCTCGAGGTCGGGGGCGTGATCGTGAATGACGTGAGCGCGTTCCGTGCCGACCAGATGCCCTACGGGGGCTCGAAGGAATCGGGCTTCGGACGTGAGGGTCTGCGCTTCGCGATGGAGGAGATGACCGAGCCTCGGATCATGGTGCTGTCTCACGTCCCGCTCTGATCCGCGCTGCCGAGGAGCTGACGGGTCATGGACGCCCTGTCGATCGTGCTCGCCGTGCTGGTCGTGGCCTTCGGCGTCTTCGTGGTGCGTCGGCTCCTGCGGTCGTGGCGAGCGGCCTCGGAACGCGGCGAGTCCCACCCGGCGGCCGGTCGTGGCGACCCATCCGACGGGCCGCCGGCAGACCCGTCCACCTGAGTCGTCAGTCGCCGGCCGTGTCGCCGCGATCGGCGAGCACGTCGTCGACGAAGCTGCCCACGACCGCGGCCGCCTCGCGCTCACGACGCCAGAGGTAATGGTCGGCCCCCTCGACGATGTGCAGGCGCCCCCGAGGCAACGATGCCGCGAACTCGGTGACATCGTCCACGGGACAGTATTGATCGTGGTCGCCGGCGAGCACGAGGGCCGGGCGTCGCAGGCGGCGGAGCTCCGTCTCACGAGGAAGGGGCGGAATCGTCAGGTCGTTCGGTCGCAAGGGCATGCCGATCAGGACGAGCGCAGCGACGCGAGAGTCGTCGAGCGCCTCGCGTAAGGCGACGCTGGCGCCGAACGACCATCCGCACGAGACGGTGGGCACTTCGGGCGCGTCCTCCCGGACCCGGCCGATGGCGGCACGGACATCGTGGATCTCGTCGCGTCCGCCGCCATAGGTGCCGCCCGAGCCCATGACCCCGCGGAAGTTGAACCCGAGCACGGCGAGGCCGCGCTTGCCCGCGAGCTCGTTGCGGAGCGACCACAAGATCGGGTGGTCCTTGCTGCCGCCCTGCTTGGGGTGGGGATGGCACAGCACCGCCGATCCCCGGGGCGCCTCGTCGGGGGGTCGGATCTCTCCCTCGAGCCGCACCCCGTCGTCGGTCGAGAACGTCACCGCTTCCATCGGTCTGCGACGATGACAGCCGTGGGCGTCGTTCGACAACCGAGGGTGACCGGCACGGCGTTCGCGCTGCGCGACGCCTGGCCCTGGGCGGAGTTCGCCGGGCTCGCGAGGCAGGGCGAGAGTCTCGGCTACCGGGCCGTGTTCGTGCCTGAGATTGACGGTCGCGACGCGTTCGCCTCCCTGACGGGTCTCGCGGGGGAGACCTCGCAGCTGCTGCTCGGCACCGGCGTCGTGCCGATGACGTCCCGTCGCGCGTCGACCACCGCGATGGGCGCGGCGTCCGTGCACGAGCGATCGGGCGGCCGCGCGATTCTCGGGATCGGAACCGGTCCGCCACGATCGGGCGCCCTCGACGCGCTCCGAGAGCAAGTGTCCGAGATCCGGGGACGGCTCGCGCGCGACGACGCTCCGGAGACGCCCGGCGGAGCCCCGGCGCGCCTTGCGCTCGATCGGCCCGTGCCCGTGTGGACCGCGGCGCTCGGACCGCGCGCGCTCGAGCTCGCCGGAGCGGTCGCCGATGGGGTGCTGCTGAACTGGTGCACCCCGGAGCGGGTCGCCGAGGCTCGCGCTTCGATCGTACGGGCAGCCGAGGATGCCGGGCGAGATCCCGCGACCGTCACGGTGGCCGCCTACATCCGGGCGGCCGTCGGGTCCGACGGCGAGGCCGAGGCGAGCGCCCTGGCGAGGGCGGCAGGGGAGTATGCCTCGTACCCTGCATATCGGCGCCAGTTCGAGGTGATGGGCCTCGGACGGGCTGCGGAAGCGGCGTCCGCCGCCCGCGCCGGCGACGATCGGGCCGCCCCGGAGGGCGCCCGCTCGTTGATCGAGGCGGTCTGCCTCTGGGGCGACCCGTCGGCCGCCCGGGCGCACCTCGCGGCCTACGCGGATGCCGGCTGCGACCTTCGCGTGGTCTATCCGGTGGCCGTGCCCGGAGCAGGGGCCGGTTCGGTGGCTGCGTCAATCAGCGCCCTGGCGCCCGGCGCCACACGCGCACCTGCCTAGAAGACACCGGTTGCCACCGCAGATCCGAAGCGTAGACTGGGGTTTGCAAGGTCGGCACCGTGGAAAAGGGGTTAATGGCATGACCTACACGATCGCAGAGCCCTGCATCGACGTGAAGGACCGGGCGTGCGTCGACGAGTGCCCGGTCGACTGCATCTACGAGGGCCCTCGCATGCTCTACATCCAGCCCGACGAGTGCGTCGACTGCGGAGCGTGCGAGCCCGCGTGCCCAGTGACCGCCATCTTCTACGAGGACGACGTTCCCGGCGAGTGGAAGCAGTTCACCCCGATCAATGCGGAGTGGTTCAACGACGACGTGAGTGGATTGGGCTCTCCCGGCGGCGCCGCACAGGTGGGACCGGCCACCGTCGACCACCCTGTGGTCGCCGCCTGGCAGGCTCTCTGAGTCCGAGCGGACCTCGCAGACGGGCCCGAGGCGAAGCCCTCGGGGGGCTGTCGCGCGTTCGAGGGTCCGCCCCCTGGTTCCGGGTCCGCCCTCGTGCCAGGATGTGGCCGAGGATCGGGGGAGGATGGGGATGGGGGCAACCAGGCGTCGTCGGGCGGCGTCCGCGGTCGCGATCGCCGCGCTGGCGTCGGTCGCGCTGACGACTGGCGCCTCGTCGACTGCCGTGGCCGGGAGCGACGGGGCCGGCGACGCCTTCGTGGTCGACGACGTGGCGGCGAGTGGCCTCGTCATGCCACCCGCGGTGCGTCGTGCATTGATGCGGCGACCAGCCGTGGAGGTGCGGCGCGACGGCGCCGTCGTCGTCGAGCGGGTCCGCGTGCCTGCCGGCCTCGCCGCCTCCGACGTCCCCTCGCGGGTGTTCAGGGTCCGGCTGGCGGGCTCGTACCCGCCCCGTGCCCTCCGCTACGAGATCACGGCCGACGGCCGTCCGATCGCGACGGCCGTCCCGTCTCGGAACCTCCGGTCGCTGCTCGCGCTCACCGACGACGAGGCCGTGTTGTCGGCCCCGATCGAGGTGACCTACGGCGGGGCGCCGGTCCGGCCCGTGGCAGGCGGGTCGTCCGGCTCGCTCGCCGGGCCGACACGCCTCCGAAGACTTCCTTCGCCCGGGCCCTTCGACGTCGCACGCCGCACATACGACTTCGGAGACCGCGCGGTCCGGCTGCCCGGGCTGGGCGGGAAGGTCGAGCTTCGCGCCGACGTCCTCTTCCCGGCGAGGCTTCCCGGTGGCCCGTTCCCCATCGTCACGTTCCTGCACGGCAACCACTCGTCCTGCTACCGAAAGAACCGTTCGGACTACCGGTGGCCCTGTCGCCGAGGCTGGCGGCCCATCCCCAACAACGAGGGGTACGACTACCTCGCGTCCAGGCTGGCGAGCTTCGGATACGTGGTCGTCTCGGTGAGCGGGAACGGGGTCAATGTGCTGGGTAACGACGTGCCCGACACCGGCATGCGCCAACGCGGCGAGCTGCTCGAGACACATCTGGACCTGTGGCAGGACTGGTCGACGGTCGGCGGTGAACCGTTCGGCGACCGGTTCGTCGGCAAGGTCGACATGTCGCGCATCGGCTCCATGGGGCATTCGCGTGGCGGTGAGGGGGTCGTGTGGCAGGTCATCGTCGACCGCGAGCGGGCCACGAGCTACGGCATCGACGCCGTGTTGCCGCTGGCCCCAGTCGACTTCACGCGGGCGACGGTCAACGACGTGCCGCTGGCGGTCATGCTCCCGTACTGCGACGGCGATGTCTTCGACCTGCAGGGGGTCCACTTCTTCGACGACGCCCGGTACCGGGTCGCCGGGGACCCGACACCCAAGCACACGATCACGGCGTTCGGCGCCAACCACAACTTCTTCAACACCGTGTGGACGCCGTCGTCCGGCTACCCAGGGTCGTTCGACGATGCCTTCGGTCGCTGCGACGGACGGCTCACGGCGACGCAGCAGCGTCATGTCGGGGCTGCCTACATCGTGACGTACTTCCGCAGGTACCTCGGTGGGGAGACGGAGCTCGACCCGATCTGGACCGGGGAGGCGCCGCCGCGCGGGATCCGGCGGTCGCGGGCACTCGTCTCCTATCTCGCGCCCGATCTTCCGTCGCGACGGCTCGACGTCGATCGGTTCACCGCCGCCCGGTCGATCCGGCTCACCCAGTTGGGGACGCCCGTGGAGCCGTCACGCCTCTCGTTCATCGGGTGGTGCGAGAATACCGAGGCGACCCCCTGCGTGCCCGGTGAGCTGTCGTTGTTCGACTCCCACCTGCCCGGTCTGTCGCGAGGGGTCTTCGGGTGGTCTCGCCGCGGCGGCCGCGTACGGTTCCAGCTCGGTGGGGGTGTCGACGTGCAGTCGTTCGATGCGCTGCAGATGCGGACCACCCTGAACCCGGGGTACCGGGCCAACGATGGTGTCCGCCGACAAGACCTCACGCTCGAGCTCGTGGACGCAGGCGGGGGCTCGGCCGCCGTCGCCGCGTCCGATGTCGGGAGCGAGGCGCTGCGCTACCCGAGCGGGCTGCGCAGGTTCGCCGGCCACGTGCTCCTGCAACAGCTCAGGTTTCCCTTGGACCGGTTCGCCGGCATCGATCTCGCGAACGTGGTTCGCGTGGTGATCAGGTTCGATCGCACTGCGGCGGGCGCGATCGACGTGGCCGACCTCGCGTTCTCGGCGGGCGAGTAGCCGCGGCACGGCGTCGTGGCTAGCCGGTGGGCGGCAACACGCCGAGCTCGGAGACCGGCCCGTGCTCGGCGGGGGGCAGCAGGTCGTCGGACGGGGGCTGCGATGGCAGGAAGACCCTGAACGAGGCGCCACCGCCGTCCCGATCCTGCACCCAGGCACGCCCGTGCTGCAGCTCCGCGAACCGTCGGACGAGGGTGAGCCCGACGCCGACGCCGGGGGAGTGCCTGGGTGCGCTCGGTCCCTGGGTAAACGGCTCGAACAGGGCTTCGCGCAGGTCGGCGGCGACCCCCGGGCCGTCGTCCTCGACCGCGATCACGACGCCACCCGGCTCGCCCAGCACCCGCACCCAGATGGTCGCGTCCGGCGGCGCGTGACGAGCGGCGTTCGCGAGCAGGTTCTCGACGATGCGCTCGGTCTTCGCCACGTCGGCGGGCTGGACGATCGATGGCAGGTCGAGCACCAGGCGTTCGGTCGTCACGAGCTCGGATTCCTCCGTGACACGCCGGACGAGGTCTCCCACGTCGACCCCTTCCAGCTTGGGGGTGACGACGCCGCTGGCCAGTCGGTCCATGTCGAGCAGGTTCGTCACCAGGCGCTCGAGCCGCCGAGCGTTGCCCGCGATGCGGCCGGCGAGATCGCGGGCGTCGGCGTCGTCGAGCCCCACGTCTCCGCGCTCGAGTGTGATCGCGAGCCCGAGGATCGCGGCGAGCGGTGTGCGCAGGTCGTGCGAGACGGCTTGCAGGAACGTGTTCTTCATCTCGTCCAGCGATCGGAGCCGATGCGAAGCCTCACGTTCGACGGCCAACGCCCGTTCGAGCTGGGCCTGCGTCTCCTTGCGTTCGGTGACGTCCAGCAGGAAGCCCTGCCAGAACCCCTCGCCGTGCGGCTCCGGCACGAACGTGGCCTCGTCGTGCACCCACACCCAATTGCCGTCGGCATGACGGAACCGGTAGTCGACCGAGTACGCCTCCTTGGTCGCGTTCGATCGCTCGTCGAGCTCTCGGACGAAGGGCCGGTCGTCGGGATGGATGCCGTTCAGTCGGAAGCCGGGCGCCCAGGCCCACTCCTCGGGGGTGTAGCCGAGAAGGTCGTACACCTGAGGGCTGATGTAGGACCTCGACGGGTCCTCCCCGGGCGATTCCCGGTAGACGACCGCGGGGATGTGCTCGATGAGCGCGCGGTGCCGTTCCTCGGCGTGCCGCAGCTGCTCCTCGGCGTGCTTGCGCTCGGTGATGTCGATCATGAAGCCGAGGAAGTGCTCGAGCGAGCCGTCGTCTCGGAACACGGGCGTCGACGTGTCGTGGATCCACCGCAATGTTCCGTCGGCCGCTCGCATGCGATAGACCTCGTCGAACGTCGAGACGTCGCTCGCGCTTAGCACCCCGGACGCCTCGAGGCGGGCGAGGTCGTCACGTTCGATGAGGCTGATCCACAGTGTGGGGTCGTCGATGAATCGCTCCGGCTCGTATCCGAGGATCGCTCGCACTTGTGGGCTGACGAACTCCATCCGCACGTCGTCGGGCCCCATCACGACGTCCGTGTACGTGACCGCCGGAATGTGCTCGATCACCTGGCGCCACCGCCGTTCGGCCCGCCACCGATCGTCCTCGATGCGGTGACGCGCCACCGCGGCGCCGATCACCGTGGCCGCCGCTCGGAGGCCGTCGAGCTCGGCTCCCCAGCTCCGTTCTCGATCGCAGTCGTCGAAACCGATCACACCCCACCAGTCGGCTCCCACGAACACCGGGTGCTGGGCGATGGACTGGACGCCCTGCGCCTCGAGCTCCGGTCGCTCGTCGTCGGGCAGGTCGACGACGCGGGCGGCGATCGCCTCGCCTCGTGCGTGAGCGGCAGCCCATCGGCCGAAGTCCTCGTCCCAGGGGGACTCGTGCAACAGGGGACTACCGAACTGCGATCCGATCCCGGGCCCGCACCACTCGTGACGCATCGTGCCGAGCAGTCGCCCGTCGTCGGCCACGTGGTTCTCGATCACGTAGGCGCGGGAGACGCCCGCCGCCTGCCCGAGGCGCTCGAGCACCTCGTCGGCTGCCTCCCGCCAATCCGCGGCCAGCAGCAATCGCTCGGCCGCGAACGCGACTGCTTCCAGCACGGCGTCATCGCGGTGCGTGTCGTCGCCCGCGTCGGCTGCGGGCCGGGCCGTCTCCACTCGCGATGCCTCCTCGTGCGGGGCGCGCCGAAGCACGTCGCCCCGATCCGGGTCACATACGAGGTATCGGCCGCAGCGGACGCGGGTGTAGCCGGATAGGTCACGCGCTGTCGGGCACGATGCCCGGCGCGACCCCGGCCGCGGGCATCTCGTCATCGGCTGGCCATCGAGCCCGCGATCTCGCGGCGAGCTTGAACATCAGGTCGACTGCCTTCGGATCCTCCGACGCGGGGCGAGCCTCGATGACGCCGTCGTCGAGCGCGCGCTGCCAGATGTCGGCGCCACGGTCGGTGCGGACGATCGTCAGGGTCCAGCCGGCCGACTGACCGAGGCCTCCGAAAGAGATGTCCGCGTGCTCCGCAGCGAAGTCGGGGCAGCGCAGGCACCCCGGCCGCGTGAACCGATGGGCGTCCTTGAGCGAGTACGTGTGCTCGTCGCCGTCGTCCGTGTAGAAGAGCAACTTGCCCTTCACGTTCACGCGCGCCACGTGGTCGAGGTCGAGCCCGAGCTCACCCTGCGCGATCTCGACCATGAGCCCGTCGTAGGTGAACGTCTTCGAGCACAGGAGGCCGAACGTCCAGGCGATCTTCTTGCGCCACTTGTTCACCCGGCGGGCCTCCATCGAGCCGGTGACGCTCGCCTGGCAGCTCATGCCGACCAGGGCCACGTTCGACAAGCCCATCTCCGCGGCCTGCAGCAACGCAAGGGGGTTGGCCGAGTAGGTGTATCGGGACCCCGCGGTGTCGAGCACGCCCTGCGCGTCGGTCACCACCGTGGGCTCGGCATCCCACTGCCGGACCTCGCTCAGCTTGGAGGTGCACGCACCGTCTATCTGCCCGGTGCTCAAGCCCCAGATCAGCAGGGCCGAGACGACGCCGCCGTCCTGCCCGCTCATGAGCATCTCCGGCTCGGCCGCTCGCGCCAGCACGATCTCCTGGTGTTTGCCGATCACCTCGTCGGGTGTGCGGGCCATGCCGAACAGGGTGGTGTCGATCTCGGACTCCCAGTCACGGAAGCGCGGACAGGCCATCGTGCACAACGAGCAGCCCTTGTCGCCGTGGGAGCAGCGATCGGGCCCCTCGTCCTGCAGCTGGACCGGAAGGTCGTCCTCGTACCCCAGCACGTGGAACGGGCATGCGACGATGCACGCGGTGCACCCCGTGCACAGTCCGGTGGTGACGACCTCGTCGTAGAGGTCGCGCCATTGAGAGCGATCGGTGGGAGCAGGCACGGCTCTTAGCATATCCGACGTCCCGTGCGCGCCCGCGGCACGGCACCCTTCGACCGGTCTCGGGATAGGCTTGCCACAACGCCTGGGACCGGGACGCAGAGATCAAGGGGGACACATGTGCTCGCGACGGTACGCCGTGC
>JBEVGU010000220.1:0-31825 GCA_040511595.1 Actinomycetota bacterium
GAGATCTCCGACGTGCCCGTGTACGGGACGCCTTTCACGCTCGAGCTGCTGAAGGGCAAGCTCGAGGAGCACCAGGTGGCTGACCGATGCGAGCTCCGCACGGCGGTCCCGGGCGAGGGCGCGACGGTCGGTCCTTTCACGTTGCGGTTCCTGCGGGTCACGCACTCGATCCCCGACGGGATGGCGGTGGTCGTCGACACCCCGCAGGGGGCGATCCTGCACACCGGCGACTTCAAGATCGACCAGACGCCGCTCGACGGACGCCCCACCGACCTGCACGGCCTCGCCGAGGAGGCGAGCGGCCGCGGCGTGCACCTGCTGCTCAGCGACTCGACGAACGCCGAGGAAGCCGGGTACACAGAGAGCGAGCGCGCGGTGGGTCCGGTGCTGCAGCGCATCGTCGGAAACGCGCCGAACATCGTGGTCGCCGCCTGCTTCTCGAGCCACATCCACCGGGTGCAGCAGATCGTCGACGCCGCGCGCGCGAACGAGCGGGTCGTCGCCTTCCTCGGGCGTTCGATGCTGACGTCGGTGGCGGCGGCGCGCCGCCTGGGCTACCTGCACGTCGACGACCGTGACGTGATCGACATCGGCGAGGTCGCCGACCTCGACCCCGGACGCGTGGTCGTGATCTGCACCGGAAGCCAGGGCGAACCGTTCTCCGCCCTCTCGCTCATGGCGCAGCGGCAGCACAAGTGGGTGAAGCTCGACGAGGGCGACACGGTGGTGCTCTCGTCGTCGCTGATCCCGGGCAACGAGCCGGCGATCCACCGGGTCGTCGACGCCGTGTACCGCACCGGGGCCGACGTGTATCACATGCCCGCCGACCCGGTGCACGCGAGCGGGCACGCGGCGGCCGAGGAGCTTCGCTTGATGTTGTCGCTGGTGCGGCCCAGGTGGTTCATCCCGATCCACGGTGAGCGGCGTCACCTGCAGCACCACGCGCGGCTCGCCGAGGGCGTCGGCATCCCTCGGGACCACGTGATCATCTGCGAGGACGGCGACGTGGTCGATGTCGGAGAGAAGGTCGCGATCGTCGACCAGGTGCAGGCGGGCATGACGTTCGTCGACGGCCTCGGCATCGGCGACGTCGGCGGCGAGGTGCTGCGAGACCGTCGGAAGCTCGCCGGTGACGGCGTCGTCGTGGTCGTGGTGACGATCGACTCACAGACCGGCGACCTCCTCGGTGGCCCCGACATCGTGAATCGAGGATTCGTGTACGAAGAAGCCTCCCAGGACATCCTCGACGAGGCGCGCGATCGGGTTGTGGCCGCGATCGGCGAGACCGCCGACGCGCGCGTGACCGACCCGTCGGTGCTGCAGCAGGACATCCGGCGCGTGCTCGGGCGGTACTTCAACGAGGTGACCCAGCGGAAACCGGTGATCCTCCCCGTCGTCATGGAGGTGTGAGGACCGTGGATGCGCAAGCCACGACGCGACCTGATGTTCGACACGATGGAAGTCGCGGAGGCCGCGATCCGGTCGTAGGACCCCGTGGCGCGGCCGAGCCCGCTGCGAACGGTGACGAGACGCCCCTCGAACGCGCACGGTTGCTTGAAGCGGGTCGAGAATTCGTCAGACTAGAGCCCTTATGGCGACGAAGACTTCCCCGTCGCGGCGTTCCACGTCGCGCGCCTCCAGCCGTCCCCGCAGCAAGAAGTCCCCCTCGAAGCGCCCCCCCGCGAAGCGCGCGAGCGCCAAGAAGAGGACGAAGCCACAGCGGGCGCCCACCGTTCAGATCCTCTCGCCGTTCGCGCGGGACACCCTGGGCATCGGCCTCATGGTGCTCGCCGGGCTCGCGGTGCTCTCGGTGTGGTTCGACGCGGCGGGGCCGCTGGGCGACGCGTTCTCCGGTCTGCTGCACGGCGCCCTCGGCGTCGCTGCGGTGCTGTTCCCGCTGATCGGCCTCGGCTGGGGCATCGTCCTGGTGCGCGACCGCTCGCCCGACGAACGCATGCGCATGTTCATCGGGTTCGTGATCCTTGCGCTCGGCACGCTCGGCCTGCTCTCGATCGTGCGCGGGAACCCGAGCGTGTTCGCGCCGGTCCGCGACGTGGCCATCCGGCGTGAGCCCGACGTCCAAGGCTTCGCCGACGCCGGGGGTTTCATCGGCACCCTGGGCGCGTACCCGCTCTCGAGGGTCGTCTCTCCGGCCGGCGCGTTCCTCGTCGACCTCGGCCTCGCGATGATCGGCGCCCTGATCATGACGGGCACGTCCTTCGTCGAGCTCGGCCGCAGGGTGGCCAATGCGCGCGGGTCGCTCCGCGAGCGCGACGAGGCCAAGCGTGCCGACCGGCAGGCGAAGTCCGAGGCGAAGCTCGAGAAGCAACGAGCGAAGGACGAGCGCGCCGCCGCGAGGGCCGAGGAAGCCCTGAAGTCCGGGAAATCCCCCAAGCCAAAGCTCACCGAGCGCCTCGGCCTGACCGAGCCCGTGGTCGTGGTGCCGGGGGCCGAGCCGCTCGAGCCGATCGGCGGGCTGGACCTGCCACCATCGGAGACCGCGGCAGACGGCTCGGCCCCCGCGAAGCCACGGGGTCGCACGATCTCGACGCCTGGAGGGCCCTACCAGCTTCCCTCGCTCGACCTGCTGCGCACCGCGCCGCCCTCGACGAACGATGGCACGCACGAGAAGGACATCATGGAGGCCCTGGGCCACACGCTCTCGACGTTCGGGGTCGACGCTCGCGTGGTCGCGGCCCACCGGGGTCCGACCGTGACGATGTACGAGGTGGCGGTCGCCTCGGGCATCAAGGTGAACAAGGTCCTGAACCTCTCGAGCGACATCGCCTACGCGCTGGCCACGCCCGACGTGCGCATCATCGCACCGATCCCCGGCAAGTCGGCGATCGGCATCGAGGTGCCGAACCGGCATCGCGACTTCGTGATGCTCGGCGACATCCTGCGCTCGAAAGCCGCGAAGGCAGCCTCCCACCCGCTCACGGTCGCGCTCGGCAAGGACATCCACGGGGAGGCCCAGATGGTGAACCTGGCCACGATGCCGCACCTGCTGATAGCCGGGGCGACCGGGGCCGGCAAGTCGAGCCTCGTCAACAGTTTCATCACGTCGATCCTGATGCGCACGAGCCCGGACGACGTCCGGCTCGTGCTCGTCGATCCCAAGCGCGTCGAGCTCAGTCACTTCGCCGAGGTGCCGCACCTGCTGAGCCCCGTGATCGTGCATCCGAAACGGGCGACCGAGGCGCTCGAGTGGATCGTGCGCGAGATGGAGATGCGATACGAGACCCTCGCCGCCGTCGGCGTGCGCGACATCGACGGCTACGAGGAAGGCTTGCGCGAGGGCACCCTCCGGCTCCCCGTCGGACACGAGGAGACGTATGGGCACATGAGCTACATCGTGGTCGTGATCGACGAGCTCGCCGACCTGATGATGGTCGCCCCACGCGCCGTCGAGGACGCGATCTGCCGCATCGCACAGATGGCGCGCGCGGTCGGCATCCATTTGGTCGTCGCGACCCAGCGACCGAGCGTCGACGTCGTCACGGGGCTGATCAAGGCGAACATCCCGAGCCGGATCGCGCTGATGACGTCGAGCCAGGCAGACTCACGCGTCGTGCTCGACCAGAACGGCGCCGAGAAGCTCGTCGGGCACGGCGACATGCTGTTCGCTCCCGCGAACGCGTCGAAGCCCACCCGTCTCCAGGGTGCATGGGTCACCGAATCCGAGATCCACGGCATCTCCGAGTTCATCCGCGGGCAGCGCGAGGTGGTCTACGAGCAGCACATCGAGGGACTCGGCATCCCGCCGAGCGAGGCCGAGCTCGCCGCAGGGCCGAGCGGCCCCGGTGACGGCGACGAGGAGCTGCTGAACCAGGCCGCCGAGCTGATCATCCGCTCCCAGCTCGGGTCCACGAGCATGCTCCAGCGCAAGCTCAAGGTGGGGTTCGCCAGGGCCGGCCGGCTCATGGACCTCCTCGAGGAGCAAGCGGTCGTGGGCCCGAGCCAGGGTTCCAAGGCTCGCGACGTGCTCGTCACCTGGGAAGAGTGGCAGGAGCGCCGGAGCGCCTGATCCGTCGCCGCCCTACAGTGCGCCGACGCGGCGCGCCACCTGGAACAGCGTGTCGGCGTGCTGCTGCGGGTCGATCATGAACCGGCCCGCCATGCCGACCTGACCCTGCCAGAACGCGTAGATCCGCTCCGAGTCCCAGCCGCGTTCCAGGCCGCTGCGGTAGCTCCTGACCAGCTCGCTGCCGCTGAAGATGGCGTCCGGGGCGACGATGAACCCGCCGCGGCCGCCGTCGATCGAAAGCCAGTACGCCCCCACCAGCCCCCATCGCGCGTCGTCCAGCTGCCCTGACACGAGCAGGAAGCGCACGGGGCCCTCCGAGAGCGTGTCGGGTGCGGTGATGGGTTCGCGGATCGTGGACAGTGGCGACGACCGCCAGCTCGTGTCGTTCATCTCAGGCTCCATCTTCGGGCGTCCCTCCCCCTCGATGGGGGAGAGTAGTCCCCCGCCCGGGGTGCCCGCGCCGGGCAAAGGTCGGTGATTCCGGGCCGAGGGGGTGGCCGGAAGTCGGTAGTTCGACCCCCATCGGGCCGACGACGGCCGCCACAGGCCGAACGGCCGCTGCGTCGATCGGCGTCACGCCGAGGTGTGGTGATCGTCGGCGAGGATCGCCCACTGTTCGTGATCGCGCCATCGACCACGGATCATGAGGTACCGCGGGGAGAATCCCTCACGGCGGAACCCCGCTCCTCGCACCAGCGCGATCGAGGCCGTGTTCTCCGGTTGGACGTTCGCCTGCACACGGTGCAACTCGAGTTCCTCGAAGGCGTAGCGGAGCACCTCGGGCAACGCCGCCCGCATGTACCCGGAGCCCGAAAAGGGCTCGAAGGCGTAATAGCCGAGGTAGGCATTGCGGAACCGCCCCATGAAGATCTGCGAGAGGTTCATTACGCCGACGATCTCACCTCCGTCGGTCCGGCAGACCAGGAGCGACCTTTCGGTCTCGGTGTTGTTGCGCTCGAGCAACCGGTCGAACCAGGCGGAGGGGTCCGCGGGCTCCAGCCAGGGATCGTGGAGGCGCTCCGAGGCCAGGAGTCGGTCACGGAACTCCGCTCGATCGGCCTCGACGGGAGGGCGAAGCTCGACGAGCGGGGTCATGCGGCGCCGGCGCGGGCCTTGGCCTCGTCGATCACGCGCACTGCGGACGCGCGGTCCTCGAACCCCTCGGTGCTCACCTTGTGTCCCTCGAGGTCCTTGTACACCTGAAAGAAGTGCTCGATCTCGTTCAGCAGGGTCATGGGGAGGCCGGCCAGGTCGCCGACGTGGGACCAGATTGGGTCGCGCAGCGGCACGCACAGGATCTTCTCGTCCTCGCCCTTCTCGTCGGTCATGCGGAACAGGCCGATCGGCCGCACGATGATGTGACACCCCGGGAAGGTCGGCTCGCCCACGAACACGAGGGCGTCGAGCGGGTCGCCGTCGCCGCCCAGTGTGCCCTCGATGAACCCGTAGTCGGCCGGGTACTGCATCGACGTGAAGAGCATGCGGTCGAGGACGATCGCGCCCGTCTCGTGGTCCATCTCGTACTTGTTCCGCGATCCCTTGGGGATCTCGACGATCACGGTGAGCACATCGCCGGCCATGCGCGGGAGTGTACCGGCGCTATCATCCCGGGGTTCCCATGCCCGGCACGTCACTGCGATACCCGATCGGGGTCGGTCCGGCGCTCGAGAAAGCACGGCGCATCCGAGGGCTCACGCTCGACGAAGCTTCGCGCGACACGAGGCTCCGGATCGACCAACTCGCCGCCCTCGAGGCCGAGGACTTCGCGGCGCTGCCGAGCGACGCCTTCGTCCACGGAGCGCTCCGCACCTACGCGCAGTACCTCGGCGTGAGCCCGGACAAGGTCCTGAGCGCCTACGCCCGTCATGCCGCCGAGCCCGAGGCGCCGCCGCCGCCGGACGGCCTCGGGCGCATCGAGCGGGCGATCGCCGCGACGCGGGTGAGGGACAACCAGCGACTCCTGCTCGTAGGCGCGGCCACGATCGTCGTGCTCCTGCTGCTGTTCGGCTGGCTCGCGCGCGACCGAGGCGCGCCCGCCCCCGCCTCGATCCCCACCACGGCGCCGCCCACGACCACGAGCGTCTCCACGGTCGACGCCGTGCTCGTCGCGCGACGTCCGGTCGAGGTGACGGTCACCGTCGACGGCGCGCTCGACGTGCACGAGATGGAGGAGGGCGAGACCCTCTCGTTCTCGGCCGCGGACGAGCTGGTGCTTACCGTCGCCGACGGCGGGGCGGTGCAGGTCACCGTCGCCGGCAAGGACTACGGAGCCCCCGGGGAGCCGGGCAGCCCATGGACCCGGATCTTCACGTTCGACGTGCGACAGGCCCCCGGACCCGTCGTGGGAACCCCGTCCCCGTGAGCCGTCGGGTTCGCGTCGAGGTGGTCGGCGTGGGCACGGAGCTCCTCCTCGGACAGATCGCCAACACCAATGCCCGGTGGATCGGCGAGCGGCTCGCCGAGGTCGGCGCCGACGTCCTGTACCACCAAGTGGTGGGGGACAACCTCGACCGCATCGTCGAGGTGCTGCGCCTCACCGTCTCACGATCCGACGTCGTGCTCGTGACGGGCGGGCTCGGTCCGACCGAGGACGACATCACGCGCGACGCGATCGCCTCCGTGCTCGGAGTCGGCCTCGAGCGCGATCCCGAGCTGGAACGCCGGCTGCGCGAGCGGTTCGCGGGGTTCGGCTCCGGCGAGATGCCCGTGAACAACCTTCGCCAGGCCGACGTGCCCCACGGCGCCCGCACGATCGAGAACCGGGAGGGTTCGGCGCCCGGCCTCGTCGTCGATACGCCGAGCGGGGCGCGGATCTACGCGATGCCCGGCGTGCCGAACGAGATGATCGAGATGATGCGCAGCACGGTGCTGCCCGAGCTCGAGGCCATGATCGGCGCCTCCGTCGTGCGCTCCCGCACCCTGCGGTGCAGCGGCATCGGGGAGTCGAGGGTCGCCGAGATCCTAGCCGACCTGTTCCCGGCCTCGACGAACCCGAGCCTCGCCTACCTCGCGTCGGCGGGAGAGGTGAAGGTGCGCATCACCGCCAAGGCGGGGTCGGTCGAGGAGGCCGATCGCATGATCGCGCCGGTCGCCGACGAGGTGTGCCGTCGCCTCGGCGACGTGGTCTTCACCCTCGACGACGAAACGCTCGAGCAGGCGGTCTCACGGCTGTTGTTGGCGAACGGGAAGCGCCTCGCATGCGCTGAGTCGCTCACGGGGGGCGGCGTGGGCCTTCGGATGAGCACCGCCGAGGGCGCGTCCAGGGTGTTCGTCGGGTCCGCCGTCGTGTACACGGCGGAGGCCAAGCATCGGGTGCTCGGGGTCTCGCGCGAGACCCTCGATGGGCCAGGCGCGGTGAGCCGCGCGTGCGCGCTCGAGATGGCCACCGGAGCGAGGCGTGTCTTCGAGGCCGATGTCGCGGTCTCGCTCACGGGCGCCGCCGGCCCCGAACCCCACGACGGCGCGGAGCCGGGCACCGTCTGGATCGGCCTCGATGCGCCCGACGTCGCACACGCGCGCGGGTACGTCTCGCCGGGTCAGCGGGCACGCGTGCGCCGGTGGGCCGAGCAGGCGGCCCTCGACATGGTTCGGCGCTACCTCGAGGGCAAGCCGTTGCCCCAGAGTGACCGCTCGATCTGAGACGCCGTGCGCGGGGGCCGATCGTCGGGATCAGGCCCGAAAGCCATCCGGCTGTTCGCGGCAGTGAGGGTGCCGGCTTCCGCATGCGACGCGGCCGATTCCGCGATCGCACCGTGGCGCTCCCAGCTCCCCGGGGCGCGATGGGTTCCCCGCGCCAACTGGCATGTGACGATCAGCTTCCTGGGGTGGACCTCGCCGACGCTCGTGCCGAGCGTGCTCGAGCGACTCGCAGGCGCGGCCGCCAGCGCTGCCCCCGTCGAGACCAGGGTCCGGGGGCTGGGGGCGTTCCCGACGGTCCATCGCGCGAGGGTGCTGTGGGCAGGCCTCGACGACACCGGAGGCGGCCTCGCGGCCCTGGCGGGCACGGTGCGAGACGCGCTCGCCCGGGAGTTCCCGCCCGAGCACCGCGCGTTCTCCGCGCACCTGACGCTCGCGAGGAGCGACCCGCCGCTGCGTCTCCCCGAGGGCTTCGGCGAGACCCCGCTCGAGAGCGGACCGTTCACGATCGGGGAACTCCTGCTGATGAGGAGCCACCTCCGTCGTCCGGCTCCGGTGTACGAGCTGGTCGAAGAGTTCCCGCTGGGCGGGACCTGATCGGCTCAGCTGTTCGCGCGCGCGTTCCTTGCCATCGAACACCTGTTCGGGTAGCATCCGTGCCCGGATGCCTCGGAGCATCGGTTCGATACGGCCGAATCACAGAGGTGTAAGTTATGTCAGACCCGGTCGATAGCGTGCACCTTCCGACCGGGGACCGCGCCCGCACGGCACCTCCTCGTCGGTGGGCCGATGGGCCAGGAGGCCAGGGAGAAGGAGGCATGGTGGACCGCGACAAGATGCTCGACGTCACGCTCCAACAGATCGAGAAGCAGTTCGGCAAGGGAGCCGTCATGAAGCTCGGCGAGCATCCGGCGGGCGCCGGCGTGTCGGTGATCCCCACGGGGTCGCTCGCTCTCGACCTGGCGCTCGGCATCGGAGGGGTGCCCCGTGGTCGCGTCATGGAGGTCTTCGGCCCCGAGGGCTCGGGCAAGACCACGGTCTGTCTGCACATCATCGCCGAGGCCCAGGCCAACGGCGGCATCGCGGCGTTCATCGACGCCGAGCACGCGCTCGATCCCACCTACGCTCGTGAGCTGGGCGTCAACATCGACGAACTGCTCGTCTCCCAGCCCGACTCCGGCGAGCAGGCGCTCGAGATCGCCGACATGCTCGTGCGCTCGGCCGCCCTCGACCTCGTGGTCATCGACTCGGTCGCGGCGCTGGTCCCTCGCGCCGAGATCGAGGGCGAGATGGGCGACACCCACGTGGGCCTGCAGGCTCGCCTCATGAGCCAGGCGATGCGCAAGCTCTCCGGGTCGCTCTCGAAGTTCGACACCACGGCGATCTTCATCAACCAGCTCCGCGAGAAGATCGGCGTGATGTTCGGCTCGCCCGAGACCACACCGGGCGGCCGGGCGCTCAAGTTCTACTCCTCGGTCCGCCTCGACGTCCGCAAGATCGAGAACCTCAAGGACGGCACCGAAGTCGTCGGCTCCCGCACGCGGGTGAAGGTCGTGAAGAACAAGGTGGCGCCGCCGTTCCGTCAGTGCGAGTTCGACATCATGTACGGCAAGGGCATCTCGAAGGAAGGCTCGCTCATCGACGTGGGCGTCGACCTCGAGATCATCAAGAAGTCCGGGGCGTGGTTCACGTACGAAGGTGAGCAACTCGGTCAGGGGCGTGAGAACGCCAGGGCGTTCCTCGCCGAGCACATCGACGTGCGCGACGAGATCGAGCGGAAGATCCGCGAGGCCGTCGGCATCTCGGCCTTCGGCGACGAGGGCGAGGAGACGCCGATCGAGATCGTGCCCGATGTGGTCCTCGTCGACGAGGCGCCCGCCGCGTCCGACGCCCCCGAGGCACCCGAGCCGCCTGCGGCGAACGGCAAGGCCAAGGCGAAGGCGGGGGCGACCGAGCGCTGACCGACGCATCCGCGACCTCGCAGCCACGCCGGCGACCTCGGAAGCCGAGGAACACGAAGAGCTGCCACGAGCGGGCGCTCGGGCTCCTGGCCGTACGGCCACGAAGCCGTCGGGAGCTCGAGCGCCGGCTCCTGGCGGCGAGCTTCGAGTCAGATGAGGTGAGCGATGTGCTCGCGCGGCTCGAACGGGTCGGATTGATCGACGACGGGGCGTTCGCCCGTCAGATGGTCGACTACCAGTTCGGGTCCCGCCGGGCCGGCCGGCGAGCCGTCACGAGCGCGCTGCTGGCCAAGGGCATCCCTCCCGAGATCGTGGCCGCCGTGATCGATGATGCCCCCGACGACGAGGGTGAGCGCGCGCTCGCTCTGGCCGAGTCGAGAGCGTCGCACATGGCATCGCTCGAGCCCCGAACCGCGTTCAACCGACTCGTGTCGTTCCTGGTCAGGCGGGGGTACCCGGGTGATGTCGCGCGCGAGGCTGCGCGACGTGCGCTCGCCGTCGATCCCTGAGGGTAGGCGATCGGCGGAATAGCCTATCGGCACCTTGTCTCGGGGTCGGCGCGGCCGTAGCATCGTGAACACGAGAGGAACACTTCCGAAACCACGTTCAACGAACGCAACCCTGTGAGCGAGTTCGTGTCCCCGACCCCGAACGACCGAATCGTCTTCGAGCCGAGACCCGATCGGCCCGTCAGGGCTTCCTGACGGGCTCACTCGGCGTCTCCTCGCGCACAGCGTCTGACCGGACGAACGCGGACCGGAGGGTCCTTCTCGCAAACGTCGTCTGACGAGGTTTGGGAGGAGAGCCATGGTCCCCATGTTGGCGGGCATCGCCGGCCTGCTGCTCGGCTTCGCCGCGGGCTTCCTGTACCGGAAGTCGGTCGCGGCCACGAACGCCCAAAGCATCGAGGCGCGCGCCCAGAAGCTCCGGCTCGACGCCGAGCGCGAAGCCGGCGAGGCCGCGGAGCGATCACGCCGCGAGGCCAAGGACGAGGTCGCGATGATGCGACGGGAGGTCGACGATGACCTTCGGTCGCGGCGGGAGGAGATCGGCCGTCAGGAACGTCGCATGATCGAGGCGGAGGCGGAGCTCCATTCGAGGAGCGAGCGGGTGGATAGCCGCATCGCAGAGCTGGACGAGCGTGACGAGCGGCTCTCCTACGTCAGGTCGCAGCTCGAGAAGGCGACGGAGCTCCATCGAGCGCAGCTGGAGAGGATCGCCGGCCTCACCTCTGGCGAGGCCCGTGACCAACTCGTCGCCCAGGTGGTCGATGATGCGAAGCGGGCCGCCATGAGCCAGGTGCGGGAGATCGAGCAGCGGGCCCGCGAGGAAGGGGAGGAGCGGGCGAGGAAGATCGTCACGATCGCGATCCAGCGCGTGGCCTCGGAGCAGACCGCGGAATCGACCGTGAGCGTCTTCGCGCTGCCGAGCGAGGACATGAAGGGACGCATCATCGGCCGGGAGGGCCGCAACATCAGAGCCTTCGAGTCGGTGACGGGCGTCAACCTGATCATCGACGATACGCCCGAGGCCGTGGTGCTGTCGTGCTTCGATCCGGTGCGCCGCGAGGCCGCCCGCCTCACCCTCTCCAAGCTCGTCGAGGACGGCCGTATCCACCCCGCTCGCATCGAAGAGGTCCACGAGCGGTCCCAGCGCGAGCTCGACGACCAGATCCGCCGGGCCGGCGAGGACGCCGTGGCCGAGGTGGGCATCACCGACATCCATCCGGAGATGGTGAAGCTGCTCGGCCGCCTGCAGTTCCGTACGAGCTACGGCCAGAACGTGTTGCGCCACCTCGTGGAATCAGCCCACATCGCCGCGAGCCTCGCGGCGGAGATCGGCATCGTTCCCACGGTCGTCAAGCGCGGCGCGTTCCTGCATGACATCGGGAAGGCGGTCACCCACGAAGTCGAGGGCTCGCACGCGATCATCGGGGCGGAGATCGCCCGCCGCATGGGCGAAGCGCCCGAGGTGGTCCATTGCATCGAGTCCCACCACGGCGAGGTCGAGCAGCACACCATCGATGCCGTGCTCGCGCAGATCGCCGACGGCATCAGCGGAGGTCGTCCTGGCGCTCGCCGCGAGTCGCTCGAGACCTACGTGAAGCGGCTGGAGCGTCTGGAGGAGATCTGCACGAGCCACCCCGGTGTCGTGAAGAGCTTCGCGATGCAGGCGGGCCGCGAGGTGCGGGTCATGGTGGAGCCCGAGGACGTCGACGACATGCAGGCCCAGGTGATCGCCCGCGACATCGCGAAGCAGGTCGAGGAGGAGCTCCAATATCCAGGGCAGATCCGCATCACGGTCGTCCGTGAGACGCGGGCGGTCGAGTACGCGAAGTGACGGAGTCGGTTCGAGGGCTCAGCGCCACTCGTTGATGTCGTGTGTCCGGTCGCCCTTCCGGCTCGCGGCGGCGCCGGCCAGCCGAGCCCGCAGGCCGCCTGCCAGGTCCCCGTCGTTCGTGGCTCCGGCGACGTCCGACGCTTGCGCGAGATCGCGATCGTCGTCGCCATCGAGTACGAGCTCGCCGTCGAGTGCTTCGCCCGCGGCCTTGGGGGTGATGCCCGCCTTGATCGCGGCGAGGTCGGCCTCCGCCTTCCGGCGACCCTCCTCGGCCTTGGTCGCGCGCTGCAGCAGCTCGGCCACGCGGGAGCGCAGATCGGAGAGCTCGCCGGAGGGAGCGACGTGTCCGTCGAACCGCTCGAAGCGTTCCTTCTCGATCGCGAGGGCGGCCTCCGCAGCCTCGGCGGCCGCGTAGGCCCGCCGCGCGCGAGACTCTGACTGTTCGAGCCGCTGACTGAGCTCCGCCATCTCGGCGTCGGGATCGCCCGGGTGGGGCTCGGGAGCACCGGTGGCCCCGGCGGTTTCCATCGTCGCGAGAGTCGTGGTCGCGGCCGCCTGTGCCTCCGCGAGGTGCTCGAGCGCGGATGCGAGCTCTGCGTCCTTCGCGCCGATCGTGCCCTGCGCCTCCTCGAGCTGCGCACCCGCGGCTTCCAGCGCGGCACGCGTCTCCGACAGGTTCGACTCGGTGGCCTCGAGCCGGGTCTGGAGCTCCTGGGCGACCTCGAGGTCCGGGCCGATCGACGCCGGCTCGGCCTCGAACGTCCGGATACGGGCGGCTCGGTCCTCGAGCTCCCGCGTGATCTCGTCGATCTCCAGCTTCTGTGCGGCGATCAGCGTCTCGAGTTCCTCAACCTGGCCCGATGAGGCCTCCAGCTCTTCGGCTCGGGCGGTCGCGGCTTCGAGCTCGCGCGCCAGCTCTTCGAGCCTGGTCGCTCCGGCCGCGGATCCAGCCTCGGCGTCGGAGACGCGTGCCTCGGCGTCGGCGGCCCGGTTCTCGGCCCGAGCGGCCCGGCTCTCGGCGACTTCGGCCCTCGACTCCGCTTCGAGCAGTGAGGCCTCGAGCACGGCTGTACGTTCGAGCGCCGCCCGCCCCTCGATCGCCTCGGCTTCGAGGGCGGCCACACGCTCGCCGAGCTCGCGCCGGACCTCCTCGATCGCGGCGTCGGACCCGGCGAGCCCGTGCTCCAGCTCGGCCGCGTGTGCCGTGGCCGCCTCGAGCGAACGTTCCAGCTCGCTGACACGGGTGCTCGACCCCTCGAGCTCGCCGCTCAATTGCTCGACGTGCTCTTCGAGCTGCCTCCGGACCGCCTCGAGCTCCACGACGCGATCCTCCGCGTTGCGTGTCCCGTCTTCGAGCCAGGCCGCATGTTCACGCGCGGAATCGAGCGACGACTCGAGCTCGCCGATCTGCTGCACGTGCTCGGCGCCCACCGCTTCGAGACGGCCTGCTTCCTCCAGGGCGGCTTGCCTCTCGGAGGCCGTCACCTCGAGCCGAACCGACGCGCTCTCGAGATCCGTCGCGAGCCCCGCGACTCGCTCGTCGAGAGACGCGCGGCGCGCGAACTCCTCTCGGAGCTCCGACTGGGTCTGATCGACGATCGCGGTGAGCTCGGTGACCTGTCCTGCGAGGCGATTGGCCTCGCCTTCGAGCTCGCCCCGAACCCGCTCCAACTCTTCGTGGCGCGCATCCCCGTCGACGACCTCCTCGCGCAGCTCCTCCAGCACCTCGCCCAGCTCTCGCGAGCGGTCGGCGATGTCCCCGACGGTGCCACGCAACATCACCAGCTCGGATGTGAGCTCGTCCTCGTGGGCCCGCGCGACGTCGAGCTGCAATCGCAGGACCTCGATGCGCTCGTGGAGCTTGCGGGTCTCAGGGGACGACGATGCGTCGTCGACCGTGCCCACGGGGCGCCAGGGAACACGCACCTCGCCCTCGAGGTCGACGATGCGCTCGGCCAGCTCGCCCGCGAGCTCGTTGGCGACGCGGAGTTGGTCCTGCACGTCTTCGGGGCTGCTCGTCCGCTTGTCTCGTTTCCTGCCCATGGTCTCTCCGTGATCGCTCGTACCGTTCAGAGCCGTGCTTTCCTCAGGTGCATCGGCCCCTGGCTCGAGGTCTTGAGCGACGGCTTCCGATACCCTCGGTCCGTGGAACCGAGGTACCTGATCCGCACCTTCGGGTGCCAGATGAACGTGCACGACTCGGAACGGATCGCGGGCCTGCTCGCCGCCGACGGCATGACACCGACGACCGATCTGGCGGAGGCGGGGGTGATCGTGCTGAACACGTGCGCCATCCGCGAGAACGCCGACAACAAGCTCTACGGCAACCTGGGGCACCTGAAGCCGGTGAAGGCCGCGAACCCAGGGCTCCGGATCGTGGTGAGCGGTTGCCTTGCTCAGAAGGATCGGGGCGAGATCCAACGCCGGGCGCCGTGGGTCGACGTGGTCGTCGGCACGCACGCCCTTCCGCACCTGCTCGAGCTGCTGAAGCGGGCGGAGGTCGAGGGCCCGCTGATGGACGTCCGTGAGTACACCGAGACGTTCCCGAGCGCGTTGCCGGCTGCCCGTGACGACGCCTTCAAGGCGTGGGTCTCGATCGCACCGGGGTGCGACAACGCGTGCACCTTCTGCATCGTGCCGCTCGTGCGGGGGCCGCAGCGATCACGCTCGATCGGCGACATCCTCGACGAGGTGCAGGGGCTCGCTGACCGGGGGGTCGTCGAGGTCACCCTGCTGGGGCAGAACGTGAACACGTACGGCCGCGACCTCTCGGTTCCCGGCTCGTCGCGCCGCCCTCGCTTCGGCGAGCTGCTCAGACGAGTCGGCGAGGTCGACGGCGTCCGCCGGGTGCGCTTCACCAGCCCGCATCCGCACGACTTCACCGCCGACGTGATCGAAGCGATGGCGGAGACGCCGGCGGTCTGCGAGCACATCCATTTCCCGATGCAGTCGGGCTCCGACGACGTACTTCGGCGCATGCGCCGTTCTTACCGTCGCGACCGCTACCTCGGCTGGCTCGAGCGCATCCGCTCCGCGATCGCCGGCATCGCGGTCTCGACCGACATCATCGTCGGGTTCCCCGGTGAGACCGAGGACGACTTCTCGCGGACCCTCGAGGCGGTCGAGCAGGCCGGGTTCGACAGCGCCTTCATGTTCCAGTACTCGCCTCGTCCGGGCACGAAGGCGGCGAGCTTCGACGACCAGGTTCCCAAGCCCGTGGTACAGGAACGGTTCGAGCGGCTCGTCGCGGTGCAGGAGGCCATCTCGACGAGGAACGCCCGCGGCCTCCTGGGCTCGACCGTCGAGGTGCTCGTCGAGGGGGCCGACCGCAAGGGGCGTTCCACGCAGTCGCGGACGCGGACGAACCGGCTCGTGCACCTGGCCGAACCGCTCGAGGCGGGCACGTTCCTGCCCGTACGGGTCACCGCGGCAGCGGCGCACCACCTGATGGGCGAGGTCGCCACCGCGCAGACGCCCGTCGGCGTCTGAGCCCGAGTGGTCGCCACGGCCCCACTGCTGGCGCTCGTCGGACCCACCGCGTCCGGGAAGACAGAGGCCGCCGTCGAGGTCGCCGAAGTCCTCGGCGCGGAGATCTGCTCGGTCGATTCGATGCTCGTGTACCGGGGCATGGACGTCGGCACGGCGAAGCCGACGCCGGAGCAGCGAGCCAGGGCGCCCCACCATCTGCTCGACCTCGCCGAGCCCAGCGAGCGGTTCACGGTGGCGCGATTCCAGTCGCTCGCTCGCAGGGCGATCGAGGGCATCCACGCGCGCGGCGCGCGACCGCTGCTCGTAGGGGGCTCGGGGCTGTATTACCGGGCCCTCGTGGACGACCTGCTGTTCCCGGGTGAGGACCCCAAGGTGCGGGCGGAGCTCGAGGAAGAGGCGCTGGCCGCCGGCATCGACACCCTGTACCGGCGTCTCGAGCTCCTGGACCCCGTCGCCGCGGGCAGGATCGAGCCCGGCAACGTGCGGCGGGTGGTGAGGGCGCTGGAGGTGCCCGCGATCACGGGCCGGCCCTTCACCGCGTTCGCCGCCTCGTGGGAGCGACACGACCCCTCGCGGGTGCGCGCGGCGGGGATCCGCATCGACCGCGACGTACTCGGACGCCGCATCGCGGAACGGGTCTCGGCCATGTTCGCCGCCGGTTGGCTCGAGGAGGTGCGAACCCTCCTCGAGCGTGGCTCCGGCCCGTGGCTCACCTCGAGCCAGGCGATCGGGTACTCGGAGCTCGTCCGTCACCTCGAAGGTAGGCTCTCCCTCGAGGAGGCCTGGGAGGGCACGGTGCGACGCACGAAGAACCTCGCGAGGCGGCAGATGGCATGGTTCAGGCGCGATCCGCGCGTGCGGTGGTTCGATGCCGGCGAGGGCGGCGCCGCCGAGGTGGTCGAGGACGCGATCGCCTACCTGGGAGCGCCATGAGTGAACCCTCGAGGGAACCCGCGCAGTCCGCGATCGCCTTCGCGAAGTACCAGGGGACAGGGAACGACTTCGTGATGGTGGTCGACCTCGAGGACACGCGGCCGCTGACCCCGGAGGACGTGTCGTCGCTCTGCGACCGGCGAACGGGCGTGGGAGCCGACGGCCTCATCAGGGTCGTCCGCGCCAGCGACGCCGGAACCTACTTCATGGATTACGCGAACGCCGACGGATCCCAGGCGGAGATGTGCGGCAACGGCATCAGGTGCGTCGGCGTGCTGCTGCACGACCGCGATCTCGTGGTGCGCGATGAAGTCGAGGTGATCACCCGGGCGGGACCGAAGCGACTGACCCTGCACCCGGAGGCCGATGGCACGGTCCGGCGCGTGACGGTGTCGATGGGCGTCCCCAACTTCACCCGGAGCGCCCTGCCGATGCGGGGACCGGCGTGGGAGACGTTCCTCGCCAGGCCGTTCGACGTCGCGGAAGGGCTGACGCTCACCGCCTCGGCGGTGTCGATCGGCAACCCCCACCTCGTGCTCTTCCTCGACGAAGATCCCGCGCACGTGCACGTGGGACACATCGGGCCGGCGATCGAGCGTCACGAGCTCTTCCCCGAGCACACGAACGTCGAGTTCGCCTTCGTCCGGCCCGACGGCGAGATCGACGCGCGCGTCTGGGAACGGGGCGTCGGCGAGACAATGGCCTGTGGCAGCGGCGCCTGCGCGGTGGCGGTCGCGGCGAACGAGGCGGGCCTCGCGCCCCGCCGCAGCGTGGTGCGCTTCCCCGGCGGCAGCCTGGAGGTGACGCGTCGTGACGACGGCGACGTGCTGCTCACCGGTGACGCGGCTCGCGTGTTCGAGGGGTCGGTGGATCTCGAGGCGCTGAGCCCGTCGTGAGCTCGGTGGGGCCCACGATCGAGGAGGTGCGGCGCCGCCTGGCCGCCCGCACCCTCGAGCTCGTCGATGTCCCGTCGGAGAGTGGCGACGAGGGGGCGATGCTCGAGGCGATCCGCACGCGATTGCCGGACCGTTTCGAGGTGCTCGACGACCGGGACACTGTGCTGTTCGCCGTGCCCGGGGAGCTGAGGCCCGGCGCGCCGTTCGTCGTGCTCGCCGGGCACGTCGACACCGTGCCCGACGCGGGGACCCTCCCCGGTTCGAGCGACGGTGACGTGGTGCTCGGGCGAGGAGCGGCCGACATGAAGGGCGCCCTCGCCGTGATGGTCGAGCTCGCAGAGGAGCTCGCGCGTCGTCCGCAGGCCGAGCTCGAGGTCGGCCTCTGCTTCTTCGGACGCGAGGAGCTGCCCTGGACGAAGAGCGCGCTCATGCCCCTGTTCGACCGCTGTCCCCCGATCACGACCGCCGACCTCGCCATCGTGATGGAACCGACCGGCAACGCCATCGAGATCGGCTGCCTCGGCAACCTGAACGCCACGGTCACGATCGAGGGCCGCGCGGCGCACAGCGCCCGCCCGTGGCAGGGCGAGAACGCGATCCATGGCGCGATCGCGGCCCTGGCGCCGCTCGCCGACCTCCCCGACCGCGACGTGACGATCGACGGCCTGACCTACCGAGAGGTGCTCAACGTGACCACGATCGAAGGAGGGGTGGCCGCCAACGTCATCCCCGATCGCGTCCGGGCCCGGGTGAACTACCGCTACGCGCCCGGGCACACGCCTCGCGAAGCCGAGGATCGCTTGCGCGAGCTGTTGGAGCCCTCCGGCGCGGACGTGCTGATCGACGGGAACGCGCCGCCTGGCCCCGTGAACCTCGAGAACCCTCTCGTCGATCGATTGCGCGTCGCGGGGGAGCTCGCGGTGCGTTCGAAGCAAGCCTGGACCCCGGTCGCAGAATTCGCGGTCGGGGGGGTCGACGCCATCAACTTCGGTCCCGGTGACCCGCAGTACGCTCACCGGGACGACGAACGCGTCGAGGTGGATGCGTTGGTGAGATGTCTCGACGTGATGCGCAGGTTCATCGGATCCCACGATTTCGGAGCGGCCGACGAAAGGGGAGAAGCAGCCTCGTGACGCACCTGGCTCCCATCATCCGGGGCGTCGAGCCGTACCCGTTCGAATCGCTCGACCGGCGCATCCGCGCGGCTCGCGAGCAGGGGCGAACGCTGATCGACTTCGGCGTCGGCGACCCGCGCGAGGTCACGGCCCCCTTCATCCGGGAAGCGCTTCGCGACGCCGTCGAGCCGATCTCGTCCTACCCCCGGGCCGCGGGCCTCCCGGAGCTTCGGAACGCGATCGTGGGCTGGGTCGGGCGCCGCTACGGCGTCGACCTCGATCCGGACCTGCAGGTCGTGCCGCTGCTCGGCTCGAAGGAGCTGATCTTCTCCCTCGCCCAGGCGGTCGTAGACCCGGCCGCGGGCAAGGATCTCGTGCTCGTGACCGCGCCTGGGTACACGATCGCCGAGCGGGGGGCTCGGTTCGCCGGGGCCGACGTGCGAAGGCTGGCCCTCACCGAAGACGCCGGGTTCCTGCCCGACCTCGATGAGATCGGCGAGGACACCTGGGACCGAGCGGCGATCCTCTGGCTCAACTATCCCAACAACCCGACCGGGGCGGTGGCCCCGCTGGACTTCCTCCGTCGGGCGGCGGACCGATGCGCCCGCCACGACGTGCTGCTGGCGAGCGACGAGGCCTACAGCGAGCTCTGGTTCGAGGGTGCCGCGCCTTCGTCGGCGCTGCAGACCGGCGACCTGTCGAACGTGCTCACCCTGAACACGCTCAGCAAGCGCTCGTCGATGACCGGGTACCGGAGCGGGTTCGCCGCTGGCGACCCAGGCCTGATCGAGGCCCTCAAGAGGCTGCGGCCGAGCGTCGGCGTCACGCCCCAGGAGTTCGTGCAGCGCGCGTCGGTCGCCGCGTGGAAGGACGAAGCCCACGTCGAGGACAACCGGGCCCGGTACGCGGCCAAGCGCGACCTGTTCCTCGACCTGTTCGACAGGCACGGCGTGCATCCTGCCGCTGGTCCGGCCACCTTCTATCTGTGGGTCGCGGTACCCGGCGGCGCACCCTCGGTCGAGTGGTCGATCGAGCTGCTTGATCGAACGGGCGTGGTCGTGGCGCCCGGATCGTTCTTCGGTCCCGAAGGTGAGGGCTATGTCCGCGTGGCGCTGGTGCCGACGCTCGCCGAGTGCCAGCGGGCGGTGGAGCTGCTCGACGGGCTGTTGGCCGAGGTGCGTGCGTGAGCGGAGCGGAGGCGCTCTCGCAGCGCGTGCACGCCTCGTGGGACGCGCTCGCTGACGATCCCGGCGCCACGATCGACGCCGACGCCGTGGAACGAGCGATCGAGATGCTCGACCGGGGTGAGGTGCGGGTGGCCGAACCCGACGGCGACGACTGGATCGTGCACCCATGGGCGAAGCAGGCCGTGCTCCTGTACTTCCGGCTCCGCGGCCTGGAGGTCAGCGGCGCCGGACCGTTCGAGTACCACGACAAGATCCCCTTGAAGCACGGCTACGAGGAGCTCGGGGTCCGCGTCGTCCCCCCGGCGACCGTACGCTACGGCGCCTACCTCTCCCGGGGCGTGGTGCTGATGCCGAGCTACGTGAACATCGGAGCGTGGGTCGGCCCCTCGACCATGGTCGACACCTGGGCCACCGTGGGCTCGTGCGCCCAGGTCGGGGCCGACGTGCATCTGGCCGGGGGCGTCGGCATCGGCGGCGTGTTGGAGCCCGTGCAGGCCGCTCCCGTCGTGGTCGAAGACGGCGCGTTCATCGGGTCGCGGTGCATCGTCGTCGAGGGCGTGCACGTTGGTGCCGGCGCCGTGCTGGGCGCCGGGGTCGTGCTGACCGGGAACACCCCGGTGATCGACGTGACCGGCCCGGAGCCGGTCGAGCATCGCGGCCGCGTGCCGGCGGGCGCCGTGGTGATCCCGGGCAATCGCGTGCGCGAGTTCTACGCGGGGCGGTTCGGGCTTCCGTGCGGACTGATCATCGGGCATCGCACAGCCGACACCGACGACAAGGTTCGGCTGAACGAGATGCTCCGCGACTTCGGGTCCTCGATGGGGTGATCGCGCTCCCATGAGCGGCGGACGGGCTTCCGAGCGGCGGGGCCGACGTCCGGTCGAGCGGCAGGTGCTGGAGTCGCCGCTCTCGGCCACGTGGCGCCCGGCGGTCCGCGAGAAGGCGGTGCTGGTCGGCGTGGGCCCGGGCATCGTGGACGCCGACCTGGACGAGCTCTCCGCGCTCGCCGACTCCGCCGGCGCGGAGTCGGTCGCCCGCATCGTGCAGAGCCGGCACGAGCCCGACCCCGCGACCTTCATCGGGCGGGGCAAGCTCGAAGAGGTGCACGAGTTGGTGCATCGGAGCGGCGCCGATTCCGTGATCCTCGACCAGGAGCTGTCGCCCGGGCAGCTGCGCTCCCTCGAGGAGCGACTCGGCGTGAAGGTGATCGATCGCACCGCCTTGATCCTCGACATCTTCGCGCTGCATGCCCGCAGCCGCGAGGGCAAGGCCCAGGTGGAGCTCGCGCAGCTCAACTACCTGGTGCCTCGCTTGCGGGGCTGGGGCGAAGCGATGAGCCGCGCGGGTGGTGGCATCGGCACCCGGTTCGGCGGGGGCGAGACGAAGATGGAGGTCGATCGACAGCACATCGGTCGCCGCATCACGAAGCTCCGACGCGAGCTGAAGTCGCTCGCGCGCACGCGCGAGACGAAGCGGGCGCGCCGGCAGGACAGCGGGGTCCCGCAGGCGGCCATCGCGGGCTACACCAACGCCGGCAAGTCCACCCTGATGAACCGTCTCACCGGCGCCGACGTGGTGGTGGCCGACCAGCTCTTCGCGACCCTCGATCCCACCGTCCGGCGACTGAGGCTGCCGGGGGGGCGGCGCTGCACGATCAGCGACACGGTCGGATTCGTGAGCAAGCTGCCGCACGACCTCGTCGAAGCATTCCGATCCACCCTCGAGGAGGTCAGCCTCGCCGAGCTCGTGGTGCACGTGGGCGACGCGTCCTCGCCGGACCTCCGCGAACAGATCGACGCGGTCCGCCGAGTGCTGGGCGAGATCGGCGCGGGTGCGATCCCCGAGGTCCTCGTGTTGAACAAGATCGACCGGCTCACCGGGTCCGAGCGAGCCCGGCTGGCCCGCCGCCACCCCGGCTCCGTCCCCGTGTCGGCGCTCTCCGGCGAAGGCATCGAAGGCCTCCTCGAGGCCCTCGAGGCCACCCTGCCCAAGCCTCCCGTCGAGGTCGAGTTGCTCGTGCCCTACGGCAGAGAGGACGTGACGGCCCTCCTCTATCGCGACGCGGAGGTGGTCGACACGAGCTTGGACGAGTCCGGGACGATCGTGCACGCACGCGTCGGGCTCCGAGAGCTCGCGGCCGTGCGCGCGTTCGTCCAGCGAGAGCGACGCAGTCGCTGAGCCGCTGCGCGGCGAGCTCAGGCCCGCGGCGTCCCCGTGTTCCAGAGCGTTTCGGCTGCCCATGCACCGGTGATCACCGTGTCGGGGTCCTGGCCGCCCTCTCGTGCCAGGCGGAGCGCCAGCATCTGCAGGCGCGCCGTGAGCGGGATCTGGGCGAGCACTGGCGAGGTGGTCGATCGCTCCACGAGATGGGTGTGGCCGATGCCTTCCGCTGCGGCCGCGCCGGCCACGCCTTCGACGAGTGGCTCGTCGGGAGGGGCGAGCGTCACCAGGTGATCGCGACCGTCCAGCGGCACCGCGGACCCGTGCAGCAGGTACTCGACGTCGTAGCCCTCAGCCAGCACGCGGGCGGCCTCGCGAACCTTCAGCGCGCCTTCCCGAGCCGAGATTGAGGCCAACCCGCCGCCCGCCAGCACCAGGAGCCGCTCGGGCCGCGGGATGGCTTCGACCCCTGGATCGTCGATCGCCGCCTGGACGGCGTTCGGCAGGAACGAGAGAGCCGTGTCGGAGAGAGACTCGGCCCCGAGCTCCTGGGCGATCAGGGCGAGCGCGACGAGGGCGCTCGTGTAGCTCACCGTGTAGGTCTCGCTGGTCTCGGCGTCGACCGTCTCGATCGTGCGGGGGAAGGCCGTCCCTCGCTTGGTGATGATCACGGTGTCGAGCCCGCCCGTGAAGGCCAGCGCCCGAGCCGCGAGCGCGTAGGCCGTCTCGCCGGTGTGGGTGATCACGATCACCCCGTCGTGGGGACCGATCGGGGGAGCTTGCGTCACGAACTGCATCGCGGGAACGGCGGATGCCGCCCGCCCGGCCTCGCCAAGCATGGCCGCGCCGAGCTCGGCAGCGTGCAGGCTCGTGCCGGTACCGACGACCCAGAGGCGACGGGCTCGGTGCAGCCCCTCGACCGCGACGTGCACCTGTTCGCGGACCGACGCCGATGTGAGCAGTCGCTCGATCTCCGCCGGTTGCGACTCGATCTGGCGCTCCAGCCTGGGTCCTTCTCGCTCAGCCATGGTCGGTCCTCCGCTCGATTCGACGACGCGGTCGCGATGCGCCTAGGGTAGTTGCCGGTCGGCCGGCACGACTGAACCGGAGGAACGGAACGGGAGAAGGGGACCGATACCGACTTCCGGCCGAGGACGTTGGTACCGATGGCGCTTGCCGGTTGCCCAGCCGGACACCTAGTGTTGGCCGGCAGTACGCCATCCCCCGACGAAAGGAAGTGGCGATGAAGAGAGCGAGGAAGTGGGGCGCGGTCGCGATGACCGGCGCTGTCGCGGCCATGATGTTGGCGATGCCGACGGTGGCGAACGCCGGCGCGGGCACGGCCTGCACCATCAACGGCACGCCGAGGAACGACGTCCTCAACGGCACGGCGGGCAACGACGTGATCTGCGGCTACGGCGGCAACGACACCATCAACGGCAGCGGTGGCAACGACATCCTTCGCGGTGGGAAGGGCAACGACCGCGTCGACGGCGGCATCGGCGACGACACCGTCAAGGGCGGCGGCGGCCGGGATCGGCTGGGCGGTGGTCAGGGCGACGACCGTCTCCGTGGGGGCTCGCGCCGCGACGTCATCCAGGGCAACCAGGGCGCCGACACCATCCGGGGCAATGCCGGGAACGACACCGTGGCCGGCGGGATCGGCGACGACATGCTCCGGGCCGGACCGGACAACGACACGGTCCGCGGGGGCCAGGGCAACGACACGCTGATCGGCAAGAGCGGGAACGACACCTTGTCGGGTGGGAACGGCAACGACTCGATCATCGGCGGCAAGGGCGTCGACCTGCTGCGCGGCAGAGCCGGCGACGACACGCTCGACGCGGTCGACGGCGCCGGCGGTGACACCGCCATCGGCGGTCGTGACACCGATGCCTGCACCTCCGACATGGGCGATACCGAAAAGACCTGCGAGTAGTCGTGTCGTGAGCGGCAACGGTCGGATGCGGGCGCTCAGAGCTTCCTGAGCACCGCCACGACCTTCCCGAGGATCCGGCCCTCGAGCATCTCGAACGGCTCGAGGGCCGGGTTCTCCGGTTTCAGCATCACCCGGTCGCCGTCGTGACCGAGGCGCTTCACTGTCGCCTCGTCCTCCGCCGGACCGGGGAGCAGGGCGGCCACGATGTCGCCGTCCCGCGCGTGATCCTGTGAGCGAACCACCACGACGTCGCCATCGAAGATGCCGGCGTCGATCATGGAGTCGCCGCTCACCGTGAGCGCGAAGTGGTCCCGGTCGTCGGCGAAGCCCTCGGGGACCGCGAGGTGCTCGGCCACGTGCTCGGCGGCCAGCACCGGGGCGCCGGCGGCGATGCGCCCGACGAGTGGCACGGTGACCGCCTCGGCTCGAGGCTCGGAGAGCGCCATCGCCCGGGGCTTCGTCGGATCCTTGTGCAGCAGGCCCTTGCGCTCGAGGTTCGCGAGCTGGGCGTGCACGCTCGATGAGGAGGTCAGCCCGACCGCCTCGCCGATCTCCCGGACGGTGGGGGGATACCCGCGCTCCCGGACGGTCTCGGCGATGAAGTCGAGGATGCGCTGCTGGCGCATCGTGATCGATGTGGTGTCGGCCATGGCGTCGAGCCTCCCTTCGATTGGGGGGACGCTAGCAGCCAGCCCCCCCGGATGCAAACATACGTTCGAAACCGTAGTTGACATCGAACACCTGTTCGCTCACGCTGGTCGGCATGCACCGAACGTACGTTCGCCGGAGGATCGTCGTGGTCGGCATCGCGCTCGGCCTGGTCGCAGCGACCAGCGGCCCTATCGCGCGGGCGTTGGGCGCCGGCGAGACCGTCCACCCAGTGAGCACCCGCACCTACGTGGTCCGCGAGGGCGACACGTTGTGGTCGATCGTCTCCAACATGGCGCCCGGCCGCGATCCGCGCGAGGTGATCCAGCTCGTCGTCGCGAACGATCCCGATGCGGCGTCGCTCGTGCCCGGCCAGCTCATCAGCATCCCTGCGAGCGACGGCTGATCGAGATCGGCGGACCTCGGTGCGGAGCGCATTGACGAGCGAGTGTGCCGCCGGTAGGGTTCGCGCCGCCACAACATCTTGTGGCTCAGGATCCCGATGCGATGCCCATGGTGCGATGCGGACGACGACCGCGTCGTCGACTCACGGCCCGCCGATGGCGGCGCGGCCATCCGCCGACGGCGCCGATGTCTCGCGTGCTCCCGCCGCTACACGACCTTCGAGCGCATCGAGGACGTCGGCATGGTCGTCGTCAAACGCGACGGCACGAAAGAGGCCTTCGACCGCGAGAAGCTCGCGGGCAGCATCCGCAAGGCTCTCGCCGACCGGCCGGTCTCGCCGGCCGAGGTCGAGGAGATGGTCGATCGCATCCAGGCACGGCTTCGGCGACGCGGGCCCGAGATCGCCTCGCATCAGGTGGGCAAGGAGGTGCTCGCCGCCCTTCGCCGGACCGACGAGGTGGCGTACCTGCGGTTCGCCTCCGTTTACAAGGAATTCGAGGGCGTCGCCGACTTCGAACGCGAGCTCGTCTCGCTGCAGAAGAAGGAGCCCGCGAAGCGGCGCCGCGCTACCTGATCGGCCGGGGCGGCGGCACCCGACGACCGCTCGGCTCGTCGTTCGCCTTCCGGTTTGAGATACTAGATGTTGTGTACGCCGAGAAAACTTGCCACAGCATGTTGACCATGGGGCGCGGGGAAGGCAGAATCAGCGGGCCGTAATCACATGGGTGTGGTTCTCCCCAGTCCATCCACATGTGTTCCACAGCATGGTCCACGAGCCCGTGAGGCCGGGCCGGGAGTGAGGAGGGGTAGCCGGTGGCGACGAAAGAGGGCGACGTCGAGGTCATCCGCGAAGGATTGACGTTCTCGAGGTACTTCACGACCGATGGCACACACCCGTTCGACGAGGTCGAATGGCAGGTCCGCGACGCGGTCATCCCGAACTACAAGGACGGGGGGAACGCCTTCGAGCAGCGCGACGTCGAGTTCCCCGCCTCGTGGTCGCAGAACGCCACGAACATCGTGGCCCAGAAGTACTTCCGTGGCACCCTCGGCACCCCGCAGCGCGAGTCGAGCGTTCGTCAGCTCGCGGGTCGCGTCGTCGACACGATCACCCGATGGGGCACGAAGAACGGCTACTTCGCGAGCGACGACGACGCCAAGGTGTTCGCCGAGGAGCTCACCCACCTGATCGTCACCCAGAAGGCAGCCTTCAACTCGCCAGTGTGGTTCAACGTGGGCGTGCCCGAGACGCCCCAGCAGTGCTCGGCCTGCTTCATCCTCGCGGTCGACGACCGCATGAGCTCGATCCTCAACTGGTACGTCGAGGAGGGCACGATCTTCAAGGGAGGGTCGGGCTCGGGCATCAACCTGTCCAGGATCCGCTCCTCGAAGGAGTCGCTCGCCGGCGGCGGCACCGCCAGCGGTCCCGTGAGCTTCATGCGGGGCGCCGACGCCTCGGCCGGCACGATCAAGTCGGGCGGCAAGACCCGCCGGGCGGCCAAGATGGTGATCCTCAACGCCGATCATCCCGACATCGAGGACTTCATCTGGTGCAAGGCCAACGAGGAGCGCAAGGCCCGCGCCCTGCGCGACGCCGGGTTCGACATGGATCTCGACGGCAAGGACAGCGCCTCGATCCAGTACCAGAACGCGAACAACTCGGTGCGGGTCACCGACGAGTTCATGCGCGCGTTCGAGCACGATCAGGATTGGAAGCTCACGGCCATCACGACCGACGAGACGGTCCAGTCGATCCGGGCGCGCGACCTGATGCGGCAGATCGCCGATGCGGCCTGGCAGTGCGCCGACCCCGGCATGCAGTACGACACCACGATCAACGAGTGGCACACATGCCCGGCCACCGGGCGCATCAACGGCTCGAACCCCTGCTCGGAGTACATGCACCTCGACAACTCCGCGTGCAACCTCGCGAGCCTGAACCTGCTGCAGTTCCTCGACGACGACGGATCGTTCGACGTCGCGAGCTTCCGACGGGCGGTCGAGATCGTGTTCACGGCCCAGGAGATCGTGGTGGGCGAGTCCGACTATCCGACCGAGAAGATCGGCGAGAACGCCCGCGCGTATCGGCAGCTCGGCCTCGGGTATGCGAACCTCGGCGCCCTGCTCATGGCGCGAGGGCTGCCGTACGACTCCGACGCCGGACGCGCCTGGGCCGGCGCGATCACCGCGATCATGACCGGGCACGCGTATCGCACGAGCGCGCGCATCGCCGAGGTGATGGGACCGTTCGACGGGTACGAGCCGAACGCAGACGCGATGATCCGCGTCATGCGCAAGCACCGCGCGGCGGCCGACGAGATCGACGCCGAGCTCGTGCCGGAGGCGATGCTGTCGGCGGCGAAGCAGTCGTGGGACGAGGCGGTGGCGCTCGGCGATGCGCACGGCTACCGGAACGCTCAGGCCTCGGTGCTGGCCCCGACCGGCACGATCGGCCTGATGATGGACTGCGACACGACGGGCATCGAACCGGAGCTCGCGCTCGTCAAGACGAAGAAGCTGGTCGGCGGCGGCACGATGCAGTTCGTGAATCAGACCGTGCCACGGGCGCTCGACAAGCTCGGGTACGACGCCGAGCAGATCGACGACATCGTCGCCTTCATCGCCGAGCACAACTCGGTGGTCGATGCTCCGCACCTCCAGGCCGCGCACTACGCGGTGTTCGACACGGCGATGGGCGCCCAAACCATCCACTACATGGGGCACGTGCGCATGATGGCGGCGGCCCAGCCGTTCATCTCCGGCGCCATCTCGAAGACGGTGAACATGCCCGAGGAGGCCACCGTCGAGGAGGTCGAGCAGCTCTTCGTCGAGAGCTGGAAGCTCGGGCTGAAGGCCGTCGCGATCTACCGCGACAACTGCAAGGTGGCGCAGCCGCTGTCCGCGGACAAGAGGAAGAGCGCCGATGTCTCGGAGCCGGTCGAGCTCGCGCAGCCGGTCCGCAAGCGGCTCCCGATGTCGCGACCGTCGACCACGACGTCCTTCCAGGTGGGTGACGCCGAGGGCTACATCACCGCGGGTTCCTACCCCGACGACGGGCTGGGGGAGATCTTCCTCAAGACGTCGAAGCAGGGGTCGACCCTCGCTGGCGTGATGGACGCCTTCGCGATCGCGGTGTCGATCGGGCTGCAGTACGGGGTGCCGCTGGAGACCTACGTGTCGAAGTTCATCAACACGAAGTTCGAGCCGAGCGGCATGACGAACGACCCCGACATCCGGTTCGCCACGTCGATGATCGACTACGTGTTCCGACGCCTGGCGCTCGATTACCTGCCTCCGGAGACGCGCGAGGGACTCGGCGTGCGATCGATCGCCGAGCGCACCGAGGCCGCCCAGGCCGAGGTGGCCGAGAAGACGGAGACGCCCGCCTTGCAGCGGCCGACCGACCCGCCCGACACGATCGAGCTCGGGGAGCGGCCGAATGCGAAGGTGGTCGACGCTCCGCTCTGCTACAGCTGCGGGTCGAAGATGCAGCCGGCCGGTTCGTGCTACGTGTGCACGAGCTGCGGATCCACGAGCGGCTGCTCCTAGGCCGCAGGGCCGTCCGGGACTGCACGACTCGGCGGCCGGTAGCCTGTGGCGATGAGCGACGGCGGGGCACGTCTCGAGGGCCTGCACCACGTGCAGCTCGCGATGCCTCCCGGTGAGGAAGACGCCGCGGTTCGGTTCTACGGCGCGATCCTCGGGCTCCCCCAGGTGCCGAAGCCGCCGGAGCTCGCCCCGAGAGGCGGCGTGTGGTTCCGCGACGGCGACCTCGAGGTGCACCTCGGGATCGAGGAGCCGTTCACGCCGGCGGCCAAGGCGCACCCGGCGTTCCTCGTGCGCGATCTCGAGACGATCCGCGAGCGCATCCAGGCCGCCGGCTACAGAGTCACCGACGACCTGCCGCTCGAGGGGTACCACCGATGCCACGTGCGCGATCCGTTCGGCAATCGCATCGAGCTGGTGGAGCCGAAGGCCTGATGGAGCTTCCGTTCCGCCGGCTCGACCCTGAGGCCGCCCTGCCGACGGCGCATCATCCGGGCGACGCGGGGCTCGACCTACGCGCGAACGACGACGTCGAGGTGCTCCCGGGGGAACGGGCGATGATCCCCACCGGCGTAGCGGTGGCGATCCCAGACGGGCACGCGGGGCTCGTGCTGCCCCGGTCCGGGCTCGCGTCGAAACAGGGACTCACGCTCGCGAATTCCCCCGGCCTGATCGACGCCGGCTACCGCGGCGAGGTGCTCGTGGCGGCGGTGAACCTCGACCGCTCCGAGGCCGTGAAGGTAGCCCGAGGCGACCGCATCGCCCAGCTCGTCATCGTCGCGCTCCCCGCGGTGTCGCCGGCGTGGGTGGACGAGCTGCCGCCGAGCGCGCGGGGCGAGGGTGGGTTCGGCTCGACCGGCCGGACGTGATCGTTCGCCTCGAGCGGCCGGCGGACCGTGACGCCTCGGTCGAGGTCGAGCGAGCCGCGTTCGGCTCGACCGTGGAAGCGTCGATCGTGGAAGCGGTCAGGGACGAACCCGGTCCTTCGCGCTCGTCGCCGAAGACGACGTCGAGATCGTCGGGCACGTGCAGATGAGCCGCGCATGGGTTGGGGAGACGGGAGTGCTCGCCCTGGGTCCCGTCCGCGTGCTGCCCGAGCGTCGGGGCCGAGGCTTCGGCTCCGCCCTCGTCCTCTCGGCGATCGAGGAGGCGGGTCGTCGTGACGAGCTCGCCGTGATCCTGCTCGGGGCCCCGCCTATTACGGCCGACTCGGGTTCGCACCCGCGCTGCGGTATGGGCTCATCAACCCGTTCGCCGGGGTGCTCGACAGCGGGTTCGTGATCGATGAGGAGGACTTCCAGATCGCGGTAGTCGACGAGGCGCGGCGGCGCTGCTCGCCGGCGACGTCCGCTGGCACCGGGCCTTCGGTTGAAGGTGTCGGGGGCCAGGGTTAGCATTGGCTCACCACGCGGACGTGGCTCAGTTGGTAGAGCACCACCTTGCCAAGGTGGGGGTCGCGGGTTCGAATCCCGTCGTCCGCTCGATTGTGCGCCCGCCTTCGGGCGGCCGCTCCTGCGTCGTCGCGTAGACTGGCCGCCGCGTGCCGCCAAGCCGCGGCGGGGTGGCCGAGTGGTTAGGCAGAGGCCTGCAAAGCCTCGTACACCGGTTCGATTCCGGTCCCCGCCTCGAGGCTCCCCTTGTAGCACGGAGGTGCGCCAGGGCGCCTAGTTCGGGTCTGGGGCGACGAGCTGCCGTTCGACCTCGGCTCTCTCGACCTCGGGGCGGTGCTGCTGGCCGCCGGCCGGGCGCTGAACCGCCCCGGGGAGACGAGCGCGACTGGTCGGCTCTCGGCCCGCGGCCGCCCGCATGCATCGTGGTCGAAGACGTGTAGGCGGTGATCGTGGCCGGCGACATGTTCTCCGCCTTGAGCGAGAGCTTCCACCCTGGAACCAGGACTGCGATGTCGATTACACTCCCGGCCATGACCTGCATGTCATCCCTCCGCTCGGGCTCGGATTCCCGTCCTGTCAAACGGAGTCGTATCCGCTGTCACAGCGGTGTACAAGCCCCTGCGGAGGGAAACATGCAGGTCAGAGCGGGCGCTTAGCTCAGGGGGAGAGCGCTTCCTTGACGCGGAAGAGGTCAGAGGTTCAAATCCTCTAGCGCCCACCCGACGTTTCGTCCCGCGCGGGCCGGCGAAGCCCGGTCAACGACAAGCGCGCGGGCAACAGGAACGAGCAACGCCATCGCGCTCCGCGAACCCCCGACCTCCGGCGTCCGGCTACCCTCACGCCGATGCGCCGGCTCTCCGAACTGCCTCCACGCCTCCCCTTGTGCCGCTCTTAGTGAACAGGACGCAAGAACAGCTTGACGGCTCGATTGCCGATCCTACGGCCGTGCTTGACCCCTTTCTCGCACGCCCTCCGGAAATGGAACCAACGAGGATGCGAGAGAGGGCGTTCTCATCCGCGGCCTCGGAGAAGCTCGTGTACGAACGCGACAACGCCGAGCCCTTGTTGCAAGTGCTCCCTGCCGGAAGCGTCAAGCTGCAGGTCTCGAAGCTGATGTCGTCAGTGCCGAAGAACCGACGCAGGACCTGCGCCGCCGCGCCTCCTTCGACACTGTGTGCCGAGTCATAGTCGGAGATGGGGGGAGTCTGCACGAGAGGAGTCCAGTCCGGGTCGACCTCCGTCTTGGGATTGCCGTCGGTATCGGCGTTCTGGATCGCGGTGACCGGTCGCCAGAAGTTGTACAGGTACTTGGTCTCGAACGAGCCGATGTAGCCGTCGGCCAAGGCCAGATTGAGCAGGCCGAACAGCCGCGCGTTCGCCCAGAGGTTGAGGCCCACGTCCGTGGAAACCGTCTTGCGATCCGGTTCCACTGCAATGGGGAACTCTCGACCCAGAACAGCGCGATCTCCGTCTGGTCATCAGTACGCGCGCTGGGTGGGGTGACCTCGTCGCCACCGAGTCGCTTCACCTCATCGAAGTCTTCCGTGTACCTCTTGCCCGTCACGCCGTAGGGTGGGCCTGCGCGGAACTGTGAGCTCTTCTTCAGCACGAAGGGAGTCACGTCTCCCCAGCCCGGTGCGAAGGCGAACGGCGTACCAGGCGTGAAGCGGTACTCGCCTGGATCGGTGCCCTCTGGGTAGGACGGGTCCACCATCGGGGTGTCCGATCCATCCGCAGCTCGCAGCGCGAGGATGGCAGCTGCAGCCGCCGCTCCCAAGTCGATACCCATCGCCTTGGCCGGACCATCCGGGATCGCGTCGAGCGCGGCCGCATAGTCCGCTTCGACGCTCGCGATCCCCGCATCGATGCACTCCTGCGTGAGCGGATCTGGGAGTTGACCCAAGAGTGACACCAGGACATCGTGCGCGGCAGCCGCCGCGGCATCGGGAGACGCTGCATCGTCCGCATGAGCCTTGTATACGTATGGACGGGAGCGCCGGTCGATGGCATTCAGTGCGTCATGGATGGCCACGTGCGTGATGGCGTACATCCGTGATTCGAGCAGCGGGTTACCGGTTGGCGAGAGGCACGCGGCGATGGCTGCCTTTCCCGCATTCGCGTTCCAGGTGATGACTGCATCTCCTGCCGATGC
>JBEVGU010000221.1:0-7974 GCA_040511595.1 Actinomycetota bacterium
TCGTACACCGATCGATCGGACACGATCGCGCGTTCGGCGAAGCCAGGCGGTGGCTCGAAGACACGGGACTCCGACAGGAGCGCCTCGATGTTCTGCTGGATGTCACTCATCGGTCCTCCAGTGCGGCGGTGTCGCGGCGGGCGAGCCAGCATCGTACGCGCGCCGCCACGGCTGTGCGAGCCGACAGGGGGCGTGTACGGGATGTGCTTGCACCGAGGGGTTCTCGGGGCCACCATCGGGCGCGAGGTTGCCCAGGGCGACCTCGAGGAAAGGAGGCAGGCGATGGCCGACGAAGGCTATTGCATGAAGTGTCGTGCCAAGCGGGAGTTCGAGGGGCAGGTCGTGACCCTGAAGAACGGCCGCCCGGCCGCCCAAGGGACGTGCCCGGTCTGCGGCACCAAGCTCACCAAGATCCTCGGCGGCGATGCCGCCAAGGCCCGCGGCTGGACACCGGCCTGATCGGCGACAAGCGAGAACCGCGCTAGTTCAGGTGGGAGAGCAGCTGGTCGGGCGCGATCAGCGTGGGCCCGGAGGTGACGTCGCGGTGGCGGGCCACGAGGTCCGCCACCGTCGTCTCGCGGAACACCTCTTGCACCGCACGAGCCACGTCGGCCCAGAACCCTTGCAGCCCACAGCGTGAATCCTGGAAGCAGGTGTGATCGCTCGGCTCCAGGCAGAACATCGGGAAGATCTGGCCCTCGATCGCATCCGCGATCTCGGCCATCGTGATCTCGTCGGGCTCGCGGGAGAGCCGGCACCCACCTCCTGCGCCGCGGAAGCTTTCCACGAGGCCCGCCTTCGACAAGGCGCCCAGTTGCTGCTCGAGGAACCTCAGCGGGATCTGCTGTCGATCCGCGATCTCACGAGCCGGCACGAGAACGCCCTCGTCGCGCCGTTGCGCGAGCTCGATCATCGCGCGCATCGCGTACTCGAGCTTCTGCGAGACCTTCAACACGGCGCAACCTCCTGACCAGAGAGTAGGAGGGGCTCAGGACCCCGTCAACGAGGGCCGTTCCGGAGGGAACGCCCCCGATCCGGGTATCAACGTCGTTGCGGCCCTTCCGATATGCAGCGTACGGGTTCCGTGCGTGCCTCTGAAGGAGGACCGATAGGCTCATGCGCCGCGTGCTGGTGATCGACGACGAGGCCGACGTCCGGTTGTTGTACCGCGTCAACCTGCGGCACGCGGGACACGAAGTGCTGGAGGCGGTCGACGGCGAGAGGGCCTCGTGCTCGCGTTCGAGCATCTCCCCGATGCGTTGGTCCTCGACCTGATTGTTGCCGAACCTCGACGGCTTCGAGGTGCTCCGAACGCTCCGCGCCGACGAGCGGACACGGGAGCTACCGGTGCTCGTCCTCACCGCCATCGCACGCATGGACGACCGCCGCCGGTGCTTCGAGCTGGGCGCCGACGAGGTGATCACGAAGCCCTTCGTCCCGGAGGCGCTCACCGACGGCCTCGATCACCTGATCTCGTCGGATCACGAGGATCGTGTCGCCCGGCGCCGGAAGGCCCTGGCCGCGCAGGCGACCGTCTTCCGTTGACTCAGGCTGCTGCCTGCGCGTCGGCGTAGTCGGTGCCGACAACCACGACCACCTGCGTCCTCGGCGCGATCTCGGGGCCGAGGGTTGCGTTGAGGGGCCGCACGTCGGCCTCCACCTTCTTGAGGAATCGCCGTGCGAGGTTCTCGGCGTCGACCTCGTTCTGATCGGCATCGGTACCCGTGCGGAAGTACACCGTGGTGGTGCCGGCGGGCTTGTTCGCGAGATCGCTGGCGGGCAATCCCGCAACGTACCCCTTGCCCACCAAGGACTGCTCGACCGTACCTGCGAGTCCGGTCTCGGTCGTGCCGTTCAGCACCTGGATCACGACACCGTCGACCTGCGGCTCGAGCTGCGGGGCCGGCGACTCGCTCGGCGATGGGGACGCCGTCTCCGTCGGGGTCGTGGATCCGTCGGCCGCGGGGGTCGGCGATCCGCTCGGACCGGCGGCTGTGACGGCTTGATCGCCTCCGAAGCCGTTCAACAGGACGGCGAGACCACCCACGACGAGCGCGACGAGCACGGCCAAGCGAGCGGGGCTCAGATTCACGGCGCCCATCCTACCCCAGGCGCCTCGCCCGCCCCCGGCTAGGACCGCACTCCGAGCTGGCCCGCGACGCGGCGCCGCCGTCGGGCCTCGCGTACGCGACGGAGCCGTCGAACGAGCATGGGGTCGTAGGCCAGAGCTCCAGGCCTGTCGATCGCTCGGTTGAGGAGCTGGTGGTAACGGGCAGCCGAGAACCCGAAGCGCTCTCGGATCGCTCGCTCCTTCGCGACGTCGAGCTTCCAGCTCTCACGTTCGAAATCGAGCACCGCTCGCGATCGCTCGTCGAGCTCGTTCGCCGCGGGGGTCGCCTCGTTCACGGATGCGAGCGTATCGACGGTCGCGCACGGTGCAAGCACCCTCGGCGTCCATCACACACCCCGTCTTCAGCCGCGGCGGCCTGGTCCGATCCAGGAGCGTAGGCTCGGCCAGTGCTCGATCTGATGATCGCGTCCGCGACCGTCGTCGACGGCGACGGAGGGCCGGGGTACCTGGCATCGGTGGGCGTGCAGGGCGGCCGGGTGGTGACGATCGCGCGCGACCCGTCGATCGCGGAACCCCCCGCCGTGCGGCGGCTCGACGGCGCGGGCCTCGTGCTCACCCCCGGGTTCGTGGACGTGCACAGCCACTCCGATCTCTCACCGCTCGTCGAGCCCACGATGCCCTCGACGATCCGTCAGGGCGTCACGACCGTGGTGGTGGGCAACTGCGGTTCTTCGCCTTGGCCCGCCTCCCAGGCCGCCGAGCTCGCGACCTGGGCCGGTGGCGACCCCGAGGCGATGGATCTCGATCTCGGATCGTTCGGAGACTTCCTGGCTCGAACGGAAGCGGCGGGACCCGCGACGCACGTCGCGTCGCTGATCGGGCATGGCGCGCTTCGCTCGCTCGCGATGGGCTCGGAAAGGCGACCCCCCACCGACGAGGAGCTCGGTGCGATGCGGCGCGGCGTCCGCGACGCGATGGACCAGGGCGCGGTCGGGCTCTCGACCGGGTTGATCTACGTGCCCGGCATGCACGCGGCGACCGACGAGATCGTGTCCCTCGCCGAGGAAGCCGCGTCGGCTGGCGGCGTGTACGCGACGCACGTCCGGGGCGAGGGGGAGCACGTGTTCCGTGCCGTCGACGAGGCGATCGCCATCGGCCGCCGTGCCGAACTCCCGGTGCACATCAGCCACCTCAAGTGTGAGTCTTCGCTCGTCTGGGGCCGCGCCCGCGATCTGCTCGATCGGGTGCACGCGGGCGGGGACGTGACCGGTGACCAGTATCCGTACGCCGCATGGGCCTCCGTGCTGTGGTCCTTGCTGCCCGACTGGGCTCCGGTCGGCTCGCTGCCCGACCTGCTCGGCGACCCGGCCACGCGGGGCCGGCTGGTGGCCGCGGTCGAGCGGGGTGAGGGGGACGCCTTCCAATCCTCGGTCAACGGCGTCGGATGGGACCGGATCGTGATCGAGACGACGGCCGACCGGACGTGCAACGGCATGAGCATGGCCGCAATCGGGGACGCCCGGGGCGTCGAGCCCGTGGAGGCGTGCTTCCAGCTGTTGGTGGAGGAGCCCGAGACCACCTGCATCGGCCACGCGATGCACGAGGACGACGTCCGCACGATCCTCGCGGATCCCGACGTGATGGTTGCCTCCGACGCGACGTCGATCGCGCCGGACGGCCCGATGGCCCACGTGCCCGTGCATCCGCGGACGTACGGCACGTTCCCGAGGGTGCTGGGCCCCGCCGTACGGGGTGGCGTGCTCACCCTCGAGGAAGCGGTCCGCAAGATGACGTCGCTCCCGGCCGACCGCTTCGGACTTTCCGGGCGCGGTCGCATCAGCGAGGGGAGCTGGGCGGACCTGGTGCTGTTCGACCGCGCGACCGTGCGGGATGTAGCGAGCTACGATCGACCGCACGCCCTCCCCGACGGCATCGAAGCCGTGATCGTCGAGGGCACCGTATCGTGGCGCCGAGGCGACGAGACGATCGAGCGCGCTGGACGCGTGCTGCGGGCCGGCTCATAGAACCGGGCCGAGTCTGCGGGCGATCAGGGCGCGGGACAGGCCCCCCACAGCCCCGCGCCCTGCGCGCGGGCCGTCCGCTGCGCCTCGATGAGCCGGTCGACGTACCGCACGTTCGGCGGGAACGTCGCCTGCAGGGCGAACCCGTCCCGCAGGATGCGCTCGTTGAACAGCTCCCGGTCGAGCCACACGTAGGCGAGCGTGCGATCGAAGCGGTCCGTCCGCTCGACGTCGAACTCGAGCTCGATCGCCCGGCCGTCGAGAGCTCCTTCCGTGTACCTCGATGCCTCTGCCCCGTAGCACTCCTCGTGGGTGTAAGGGCCGTCTCGCTCGGGCGTGTCGATGCCGATCAACCGCACCGGCGTCGAGAAACCGTCGAGGTCCACCCTGATCGTGTCGCCGTCGACGACCTCGATCACGTCGACAGTGACCCGCCCGTCGTCGGTTCCGCCCGGTGATCCGGCGGTGTCCGGCCTCCCGGTGCCGAACACGTCGCCGCACGCGCCGGCACCCAGCGTGAGGACGATCTCGACGACGACCGCCGTCGTCGAGCGGAAGGTCGGCGCGACCATGACCGGCACGCTACCGTAGCCGTGTGGACGTCGACGCCGCCCCTCGATCGCTCGGCTTCGACCCGGACGATCCCAGGTTCATCGCGGACCCGTACCCGGTCTACGAGCGACTCCGTGGCCGCGGTCGCGTGCTCTACGACGAAGCGACGGACCATTGGTTGGTCTCGAGCTACGACGACGTCAACGGGTTGCTGCGGGACCGCCGCTTCGGTCGCACCTACCTCCACACGGCCACGCACGAGGAGATGGGGCACGCCGCCCCGCCGGCGTCGCTCGATCCGTTCTGGCACCTGATCAGGCACGGCATCCTCGACATGGAACCCCCCGATCACACCCGCGTGCGGCGGCTGGCCGCCAAGGCGTTCACCCCCCGCATGGTGGAGTCGATGCGTGAGCCCGTGCAGCGCCTCACGGACGGGCTCGTCGACGCGGTCTCGGGCTCGGGGGAGTTCGACCTGCTCCCGACGATAGCCGAGCCTCTCCCGGTCGCCGTGATCGCCGAGCTGCTCGGGGTGCCGGAGGCCGACCGCCACCTGCTGCGGCCGTGGTCGGCCGACATCTGCCGGATGTACGAGTTGCATCCGACGACCCAGGACGCCCGCGTCGCCGTCGCGGCGAGCGTGGCCTTCTCCGACTACCTCCGCGCGCTCTCGCGAGAGCGGCGCGCCGATCCGACCGGCGACCTGATCAGCGAGCTGGCGCTCGTGGTCGACGGCGGGGAACGGCTCACCGAAGACGAGCTGATCGGTACCTGCGTGCTGCTGTTGAACGCGGGACACGAGGCCACCGTGAACGTCACCGGCAACGGCTGGTGGACGTTGTTCCGGCACCCCGACGCGCTCGCACGGCTGCGTGCCGACCCCTCCCTGCTGCCAGCCGCGATCGAGGAGCTGATGCGGTTCGACACGCCGCTGCAGCTGTTCGAACGATGGGTGCTCGAGGACGTCGAGATCGGAGACGTCCGCGTCCCTCGGGGCGCCGAGCTCGGCCTCATCTTCGGTTCGGCGAATCGGGACCCCGTCATGTTCGACGAGCCGGACGAGCTGCGTCTCGACCGCGACCCGAACCCGCACGTCACGTTCGGGGCCGGGAACCACTTCTGTCTCGGGGCACCGCTCGCCCGCCTCGAGCTGCAGTCATCGTTCGGCACGGTGCTTCGCCGCATGCCGGCGCTCGAGCTCGTCGAGGAACCGCGGTGGAAACACGGCTATGTCATCAGAGGGCTCGAGTCCCTCCGCGTGCGGAGCTGACCCCTCCACTCGTGTCGGGAACGGCCAGGTTCGGGCACCTCCGACATCAGAGATCGTGACGCCGGGGGGACCCTCTCGCTCATCCGGTCAGCCAACGTACGGCCCGCTCAGTTCTCATCGGGCAGCCCGGGGAGTAGGCTCTGCGATCCGAGGACGGCGCCTGACTGGTCTTCGGCGATCGCCGCAACTGGTTCGGACCCGGCAGCGAGGAACGCGATGAACGCCGAAAGGCCCGGAGCAACGTCCAAGGGCACGCGAGCGACGCTGGCTCGGACATGGGTACCGTCCTGAAGCGCGATCCTCACTCCCCACGCCTGTGACGTGACGATGCCGTCCACAACCGCATCATTGAGCACCCCGTTCTCCCACGGCCCGATGGCCGTGGGACCGAAGGGCCTGCGACCTAGCGGTGCAAGGGTTCCGATCGTCCCTTCGTCGAACCGACAGCGGTTTTCCAGCATGGGACCTTGTGGTCCCCTCCACGACCGCCAACTGCCAGGGACCCGCGATCGGATGCTCGCCGGAGGCGATGAATCGACGCAGAGGCGCAGATCCGGAGAGTCCACCTCCTCAGGGTAGCCTGGGTGAGACCTGCATCACGGCCGAGACGATCCGACACTCGCCTTCCCCCGCATACCGTTCTCCCTTCGTGCTCCGGACGGCCCAACGTGTCCCGTAGGCGCTCGAGGCCGGAAGTCGGTCCTTCGGCCTCACTGCGGCGTGCGTGGGCTTGTCCGTGGTCGATTGCTCGGAGCCCGGCGACCCCTTCCCCGCGTCCGGGCTGTGAGGCCTGAGCCTTCGGGCGGGGCAGTCCCCGCCTCCAGTACGACGGCCGGGCATGTTCTCCACGTCGAGGGCCCCAAACCTCTTGCCATCCTGCGGCTGAACTCTCGAGGCAAGTACGTTAAGAACATCAGGACACCGACCTCGAGCGGACGGCTCATGCCTGAAGCGAAGTTCCTGTGCTTCGGATGCGGACATCACCTCGCGAAGCACCGCGAGCTGATGTACGGACCGTACGGCCTGGCTCTGCCCAAGAAAGCGAAGATCACGGGCTGCACCGTTCCACGGTGCAGGTGCGAGAACGTCCAGACCACGGGCACCCCGACATGGGGGCAGCGCTAAGCCTCAGCGGGGTGGACAGGTGGTCGGCTATGACGTCAGCGACGAAGCGAGATTGAGACCGATCTCGGGGGCTAGCCGCCCTCGTCATCGTCCCTAACCGGCTCTGGGCGCGGCTCTGGGGACTGCTCAGCCAGGGCGATCCACTCGTCCATCGTCTTCCGCTCGTGCCGCGAGAACGGGTCCGGTGGCTCCCTCCCGGCCATTTGGACGGTAGCCGGCGAGATTCAACTCCTCAGCGCGAGCCTCAGCCTCCCGCCGGGACCGGAACCAGCGCTCGCCGTCGCCGATCCCGTGCCCTCTGGTGATTGCCCAGAACTCCAGGCCTGGCGACGAGCGCCCCATCTTGCGCAGGAAGCCCCTGCCGTATGCCTCCTGGCGCGTGTGCGCGAGACCGCGTGTGTAGGCTCCTCTCGTGGATGCACTCTTCGCCGGCTTGGTCTGGGGCACAGTGATTGCCCTCCTCCTCCTGCTAGCGAGTGAGCGGCAGCTCAAAGCGAGGCGTCCCAAGCCCTGGTCAACAATCGAGTTTGAGTCAGCCCCTGAACCAGATCCCGACATTCAGCACCCCCGAATAGGAACAGCAGGCGTCGATCGTCGCCCACTCGCGACAAGCACCCCGTCTCGCCGTGTACCGGATGGTCGGCCCGTCGGAAGACGTTGCGAGAGTCGAGATACGAGGCTTGCCCTTAGCTGGAGCCGTCATCGCTCCCCCGCCCGATGTTTCGTACGCCGATCCTTTGAACAGCTGGGGGGCGCGCACAGGCGGGGAACGCGCTACTGTGGGAGAGTGACGCAGCTCCTAAACGGTCGGACCAAGCCGGACGGCAGTCCGGTGGTCCGCGACCTAGGACACCCGTCGACATGGAGGCCCCCGGGCCTTCGGTTCCGGGGCGGTGCCCCGTCACGGGACGACGATCACCCGGGGGTCGACGCGC
>JBEVGU010000222.1:0-2879 GCA_040511595.1 Actinomycetota bacterium
CCGGGGTGGGCGCGACCGCCGCCAGCCCCATCAACGACAGCGACACGATCGAGGCCAACACCTTCCAACGCGTCCGCATGCCGCGCCACCTCCCTCGGACGATCTACGACATGTGCATACCTGAACGGCGTTCAGCTGTCGAATCGACGGGGCCTCTGGCTTGCGGAACCGGCGAGTCTCGCGGCGTGGACGTCCTGCTCCCCTCGACGCTCGACGAGGCGCTGGAGGCCTTGGCCGAGCGTCCGGAAGCGCGGCCGATCGCCGGCGGCACCGACCTGATGGTGGAGCTGAACCGGGACGCTGGGCGACCCGAGGCCATCGTCGACCTCTCGCGCGTGGCCGAGCTCGGCCGATGGCCCGCGAGCGACGGCGGCGACGTTTCGGACGACCGGGAGTTCCTCGGGGCGGGCGTCACCTACTCGCGCATCCTGGCCGAGTCCCCCCACGACGACGCGCTGCCGCAGGCCGCACGCGCGGTCGGGTCCCCACAGATCCGCAACCGCGGCACCGTCGGGGGGAACCTCGGCACCGCCTCGCCGGCGGGCGACCTGTTGCCGGTCGTGGCGGCGCGCGACGCCGACGTCGAGCTCGTCTCCGCCACGGGGAGGAGGTCGTTGCCGTGGCACGAATTCCTCACCGGTCCGAAGACCACGGCGATCGCGCGCGGTGAGCTGATCGCCGGCGTGCGCTGGCGCCGGCCCGACGGCCCCTCGGTGTTCGCCAAGGTCGGACCTCGCAACGCGATGGTGATCTCGATCTGCAGTGTCTGCGTGCAGGTCGACGAGGAGCACGAGTCGATCCGGATGTCGATGGGCAGCGTGGGGCCGAGGGTGCTGCGCGCCCCGGATGCCGAGGCCTTCGCCCACGATGCCGTCGCCGAGACCGGAGGCTGGGAGCAGCCGGCCCGGCCCCTCGCACGAGGTATCGCCGGGCGCTTCGGTGAGCTCGTGGCCGAGGCCGTCCGGCCGATCGACGACGTCCGAGGCACCGCGGCCTATCGTCGCCACGCGGTGCGCGTCCTGGCGGCGCGGGCGCTCGACCGGGCGTTCGGCGAGCGCCGGGGGCCGTGACGGCGATGATCGTTCGCAGCCGCATCAACGACGAGTGGCGCGAGACCGACGTCTGGGAAGGGTCGAGCCTGCTCGGCATGCTCCGCGACGACCTGCAGCTCACGGGTCCCAAGAACGCCTGTGAGGAAGGCGAGTGCGGCTCGTGCTCGGTCTGGCTCGACGGCGTGCTGGTGTGCTCCTGCCTCGTGCTCGCCGCCCAAGCGCACGGCCGAGACGTCCGTACGGTCGAGGGGCTCGCGGGCGGCGACGATCTGCACCCCGTGCAGCAGGCGTTCGTCGAGGCCGGGGCGGTGCAGTGCGGGTTCTGCACGCCCGGGTTGGTGGTGGCGGTCGCCGATCTGCTCGAGCGGGACCCGCAGCCATCCGAGCTCCGGGTCCGCGAGGCGCTCTCGGGCAACCTGTGCCGGTGCACCGGCTACGTCAAGATCCTCGACGCCGTCCGTCTGGGGGCCGAGCGGCTCGCCGGAGACCGGCCGGTCCCGTGAGCGGTCCGGGTACGACTCTCGGGCAGCCGACCCGCGGCGTCGTGGGCGAGTTCGTGACTCGACCCGACGGCATTCCCAAGGTTCGAGGCGCATTCGCCTACGGGAGCGACCTGTGGGCCGATGGCGCCCTCTGGGGCCGCACCGTTCGAAGCCCCCATGCCCATGCGCGGATCCGCTCGATCGACGTCGCCCCTGCCCTCGCGATCCCGGGCGTGCAAACGGTGCTGCTGGCCGACGACGTGCCCGGCGAGCGGCTGTACGGCTTGGAGTTCCCTGATCAGCCGGTGCTGGCGCACGAGCTGGTCCGCTACGTGGGAGAGCCGGTCGCGGTCGTGGCGGCCGAGCATCCCGAGACGGCGCGGCGCGCGGCGGCCTCGGTGCGCGTGAGCTACGAGGAGCTCGACGCCATCACCGATATGGAACGGTCCACGGCGCCCGACGCCCCACTCCTGCACGCGTGGGGGAACGTGCTGCGTCACATCCACATCGAGCACGGCGATCCAGGCGCCGAGGCCGACACGTGGGTCCAGGGGTACTACGAGACGGGCATGCAGGACCAGGCCGCCCTCGGTCCGGAGGCCGGACTCGCGGTGCCGGCCGAGGACGGGGGGGTGGACCTCTACGTCACGACCCAATGGCTGCATGCCGACCGGCGCCAGATCGCGCCGTGCCTCGGACTGACCGAGGAGCGTGTTCGCGTGCACCTCGCGGGGGTCGGCGGCGCCTTCGGATCCCGGGAAGACCTGCACCTGCACGTCCACGCGTGCATGCTCGCCCTGCACACCGATCGCCCGGTGAAGATGGTGTACGACCGGGCGGAGTCGTTCCTGGGGCACGTGCACCGCCACCCCGCCCGCATCTGGATGCGCCACGGCGCCACGCGCGAGGGCAGGCTCGTGAACGTGCAGGTGCGGCTGCTGATCGACGGGGGCGCCTACGCCTCGTCGTCGACCGCGGTGATCGCGAACGCGTCGTCGTTCGCGTGCGGGCCCTACGACGTGCCGAACGCCTCGATCGACGGCACGGCCGTCTCCACGAACAACCCTCCGTGCGGAGCGATGCGCGGCTTCGGCGCGCCGCAGGTGTGCTTCGGACACGAAGCCCAGATGGACGAGCTCGCGCGCGTGCTGGCGATCGACCCGATCGAGCTGCGCCTGCGCAACGCGCTGCGACCCGGCTCCGTGCTGCCGACGGGTCAGGTGCTGCGCTCGAGCGCCCCGGTCGAGGAGCTGATCCGGCGGTGCGTGGCGATCCCCCAGCCGCCGGGCGCATCGAAGGCTCGCGATGTGCTCGAGCTGCCGGGCGCCGCGGGCAACGTCACGCT
>JBEVGU010000223.1:0-3043 GCA_040511595.1 Actinomycetota bacterium
GATCCCGACCCCACCGTCCGCTTCATGCCGAGCAAGGCGTACCGGTTGTGCGACACCCCGAGCCGTTCACCGACCTCGCGGGAGACGAGCAACTCGCTCCACGAGGCGACCTCGTCGGGCACGACCGCGCCGATCGTCAGGCGCCTCCCGCCGTGGAACGCCATGCGGTCTCCGGGGTGCAGCCTCCGAAGCCGTGCGCTCGTCTCGCCCAGCACGCCGAGCCCACGACGCAGGTTTCTCATCACCAGGTCACGCCAGGCGCCGGGCACGAACACCGAATAGCGCCGAGGGTGGACGGCGAACGACTCGATCGGGATGTCGAACGGCCTCGGCGGATCGTCGACCACGGCACCCCCCGCTCGGATCGATCGCACCATCCAGAGCGTGTCACCGGCCACGACGACAACGTGCTCGACGCCCGGGATGCGGTCGAGGTCACCCTGGAGGCCACCACCGGGCAGCCCGCCGGTGCGCCAGGCGAGGTACGCGGGAGGGAGCCACACGCCGCGACGGCCCGTCGATCCGAGGGCGGCGTGGGCACCCCCGAGCGGCGAGATGACGGCCGCCGCGAGCACGACGGCGGCCACGTAGAACGTGCGGCGACGGCCTCGATGCACCTTCCGACCGTACCGCAGAGGGCCGGCCTTCAGGACGATGGCCCCGCGAGCCGCTCGATCTCCTCGACGGTGCGACCCAGCTCATCGAGCATGCCGCGCGGCGCGTGCGGGTTCCCCTCGAGCGCCTCCGTGATCGCGCGTTGGTACCACAGGGCGCCCTCCCGGCCGGCGGTGAAACGCGCGAACACCTCGTCGCCGACCGCACGGAGGTCGGCCTCGATCGCGCGCGCGTTGTGGAGCTTGTCGGCGGTGGTCACCAGGACCGCCCCCCGCGACTCGTTCGCGACCCGATCGATGTACGAGCGCTTACGCTCCCACCATCCAGGCTTGTCGGCCCCCTTGGGCACCACGGCGTCGCTGCACTCGAGCACGATGCCGAGCACCCCTTCGCCGAACGCGTCGCGGATCGGATCGATCAGCTCCTCGCCGCCGTCCTCGACGGCATCATGGAGCAGCGCGGCGACGACCTCGTCGTCGGTCCCGCCGGCTTCCATCACGAGCGAGGCCACGCCGAGGGGGTGCGCGATGTAGGGGACGGTCGTTCCCTTGCGGGTCTGCCCGTCGTGCGCATGCAGCGCGAACGCGAGGCCCTCGGTGATCCGGGTCGGATCCACGACCGGGCATGCTACGCGCTACAGCGGGGGCCGTCGTTCACCCACGCGGGTCGCCCGCTCGAACGCGTGGGCGAGCCGCAGCACACCGAGATCGTCGCCTCGGCGGCCCACGATCTGCAGGCCCACCGGCAGCCCGCCGTCGGTGAACCCGCACGGCACCGAGATCGCTGGGCCGCCCGAGACGGTGATGCACCAGCACGACTCCATCCAATCGAGGTAGGTCGCCATGGAGTGGCCGGCGACCTCGGTGGGGTATTCCGTGTCGGCGTCGAAGGGCGGCACCTGCGAGACAGGCATCACCAGGAAGGCGAACCGCTCGAAGAACGCCGCGACCCCCTCGTGGAGCTCGGTGCGCAGCCGCTCGGCCCGGGCCAGATCGCCGCTCGTGAGCCCGAGCCCCTGCTCGATGTTCCAGACGACGGTCTCCTTGATCCGATCCCGATGCTCGGCCAGCAGCTCGCCGAGGTCCGCGGCGAACATGTGAGCCCGCATCGTGAGGAAGACGTCCCGCGCTCCAGCGAGGTCCGGGAACGCGTCGTGGGTGCGACACCCGAGGGCCTCGAAGGCCGTGCGGGCCACGTCGACGATCGCGGTCACCGTGGGGTCGACGGGCATCGACCCCGCGCCGTCGGGCGCCCACGCGATCGCCGGCTCGCCGAGGTCGGCCTCGAGGGGTGGCTCGAAGACCGCGCCCGGCTCGGGCAGAGAGATCGGCACGCGGCGGTCGGGACCGGCGAGCGCGCTCAGCAGGAGCGCGGCATCCTCGACCGTGCGGCCCAGGGGGCCGTCGACCGAGAGGTCCTGCCACGCGTTCCCGGTCGGCCACGACGGCACGCGGCCGGGTGACGGACGGAACCCCACGACGTTGCAGAAGCTCGCCGGGTTCCGCAACGAACCGCCGAGATCGCTCCCGTCGGCGATCGACACCATGCCGCACGCGAGCGCGGCGGCCGCCCCGCCCGAGGATCCGCCCGCCGTGCGAGCGAGGTCGTACGGGTTGCGCGTCACCCCGAACACGGGGTTGAACGTCTGGGAGCCGGCGCCGAACTCCGGCGTGTTGGTCTTGCCCAGGAGGATCGTCCCCGCGGCTCGAGCGCGCTCGACGAGGAGGTCGTCGGCCTCGGGGACGACATCGGCGAAGATCGGGGACCCCGACGTCGTGCGGATGCCCGCCGTGGCCACCAGGTCCTTGTGCGCGATCGGCAGCCCGTGCAGCGGCCCGAGCACCTCGCCTCTGGCCGCCGCCTCGTCGGCCGAGCGAGCTCGCTCGACGGCGAGCTCGGGCGTGGTCGTCACGACGGCGTTCACGGCCGGGTTCACGGCCTCGATCCGATCGAGGTGCGCCGCGACCACCTCGCGCGCGGAGACCTCCCGCGCCCTGAGACGCCGGGCAAGTTCGGTGGCGGGCACGAAGCAGAGGTCGGCGTCCCCGCTCACCACGGCAGCGGTTCGCCGTCGCGAAAGAACCCCCCGGTGGGCCCGTCGTCGGGAATCATGACGCCCCAGGCCACGCTCGCCGCGCCCTGCTCGATCGACCGCGGCGCCGACGCCCCTCCCATGTCGGTGCGTACCCACCCCGGACACACGGAGTTCACGAGCACCCCCGAGCCCTGCAGGTCGGCGGCGAGCGTGCGCGTGATCGCGTTCAGCGCGGCCTTCGAGACCCGGTAGGCGGCGTGCTCGGCGCCCATCGTGGCGAGCGAGCCACCCTGGCTCGAGACGTTGGCGATGCGCCCCCAGCGCCGCTCGCGCATGCCGGGGATCACCGCGAGGGCCAGTCGCCACGCGCCGAGCGCGTTCGTCTGCCACGCC
>JBEVGU010000224.1:0-5471 GCA_040511595.1 Actinomycetota bacterium
GTTCCAGTGACGTCTGCCGGAGTCAGCGACGTCCGTCTTGACCTGCTGCGATGCGACTGCGCTTCTGCGGATCGAAACCGGATCGCAACCGGATCCAGCAACCAAGTCCGACTAGCAAGGCGACGTCTCACGAGGTTGGGCCAGCGTTCGGGAATGTCCCTTGAGCGATGGCGTCGGCTACGTACCCGTCGAGAGACATCGACATGATCGCGACCACCTTGGTCATGGTGCAGCTCCTTTCGCGACAAGGGCGCGGCTAATAAGGTTCCCGCAGGTCAGCCGGTGGGCGCGGCTGGGATCGAACCAGCGACCTCTCGCGTGTGAGGCGAGCGCTCTCCCGCTGAGCTACGCGCCCGATGCGATCACGATAGCAACTCGGTCGTCACGGCCCCACTCGCGCACAGAAACCGGCCGGGGTAAAGAGTGACGGCGGCACGTGCCCGCGTCGTGCCGCCGTCGGTCCGGGCGACGCCCGGACATCTCGAGAGAAGGTCGGAGTGTCCCATGAATGACACGGCTACTGCAAGGTCGAGTTGGACGGGCGCGCGACCGCTCGGTCGTCGTCGCCGCTAGTCGTCGCGAGCCTCGTTCTCGGCCCGTCGCCGGCTCATGGTCGCGAGGAGCTCGTCGGCGAGCTCGGGCATCTCCGACGTGAGGGAGCGCAGGCCGTCCACGGGCAGGGCCAGGGCGACCACGTCGGTGCGCGCGAGCACCGACGCCATGCGTCGGTGCTGCGTCAGCAAGGCGATCTCCCCGACGACGTCGCCCTCCCCGACGGTCGCGAGCAGCTCGCCGTCGCGGTGCACCTCGACCTCGCCGTGCTCGATCACGAAGAGCTCGTAGGGCATGCTCCCCTGCTCGATCAGGCGATCTCCCGGCGCTGCCTGCACCTCGTCGACCCACCGGGCCACCTTGGCGACGTCGTAGTCGTCGAGATCACCGAACAGGGGCAACGAGCGCAGGCGAGCGGGATCGACCATGCCCGTAGGGTCTCAGACGCGTGAGGCACGAGTCGAGGGTCAGCTCAGCTCCGCCACGTAGCGCTGCGTGGTGATGTTGAAGGCCTTCGGCGTCACGTCGACGATCATCCGCGCCGGATCCCACGCCGTGCCGACCTTCGTGTACTGGCCTCCGACCCACAGGTCGCCCTGGCCGTCGGCCGCGAGGGTCCAGATCCCGTTGTATTCGCAACAGAAGGCGGGATCCCAGTCGGCGAGCTTCCTCGCGCCGACCGACGTCTGCTCCGTGTGATGGTCGATCGCGCCGGTGAGAGCGTCGGCCGCGACCAGCTTGGGCTGATAGATGCAGACCGTGTTGTTCGAACAGCTCGTGGCGCCTCCACCAGCCACCCAGCGGAAGTGCCCTCCGACGACGAGATCGCTCCCCATCATCGCCAACGCCTGCGCGGAACCGTTCGTGTCGACCTTCCAGATCGGGTTTCCGGTCGCCAGGTCGTACCTGGCGATGAAGTCCGAGCCCCCGATCGCCGCGTACACGCTGTTGTTCGCGACGAGCACGTCGCGGCCCATCGCGGCCGACGACGGCTGGAGCTCGGTCGGGGTCCAGGCGGCGAGCGCGCCCGTCGAGGGGTCGACCTTGATCACGGCCTTGGTGGCGTGGGTGACTCCGCCCCGCGTGACCGAGTCGCATTGGCACGCCGCCATGATCCAACCACCACCCGGCGTGAGGTCGCGGAACGAGCCCTGGTTCGAGCGCCCTCCGCGGATCGCGGGATCGATCACCGCCCGCGGCGCCACCCAGCCACCGAGCTTGGAACCCGTGAGGGTGTAGGCGCGGAGGTCCTTCCCACCCGCGTACACGACCGATCCCACGACAGCGACGCTCTTGAGCTTCGGCGAGGACGCGGCGAAGGGCAGCACTGCGCCCGTCTGCCCGTCGATCGCCGCGAGGTTGGAGCGTGCCTGTCCGCCAACACTCGTGAAGGCGCCGGCGATGTACACGGTCGTGCCGTCCACCCAGAGGTCCCAGACCATGCCGTTCACGTCGGGAGCGATGTCGAGCCCGACGCCGTTCTGCGTCATCACCGCGACGTTGTCGCCGGCATAGGCGGCTTGGCCGTTGCCGTCGAGCACGGTGGCGAACTTCCCTCCCATCCAGACGTTCGCGCCGGCGACGCCCAGGGAGCGCACCTGACCGTCGAGCATGAAGGTGTCGGAAGCCGGAGCGTTCACCGGGGGCACAGCCACGGCGGTGCCTGCAAGCATCGGTACGATCGCGAGGGCCGCGACGAGGAGCGACTTCCTGATCACGCCGAACCTCTCTTCCTTGGCGGGGACGTCTGGGCGCCTGGGTATGCTGTGGGCTTATCGGCCTACGGCGCGCCGCGCGAGACTACCGGCCGGCCGGGGGACGCGCAATGATGCGAACGGCCCGAGCTGACGATCTCTCCAGGCAAGCGGCGTAGTCCATATCGCCTAGGTCCGCCGACGAGACCGGCATCCGGGGGCCGACCGGAGTCAGCGCCGCGTCGATCCCCCCAAGTGAAGCCTGTCCACGGAGGTCGCACGCGGCGCTCGGGTCGATCAGTCCGCCGCTCACGGAAGTACGCTCGCATGCCCGATGCCTGAGTTGCCGACCGGAACGGTCACCTTCATGTTCACGGACATCGAGGGATCGACTCGGCTCGTGCAGGAGCATGGCGATCGCTACGGGACCCTGCTCGAGGCCCATCATCGGATCCTTCGCGAGGCGATCCTCGGCTCAGGCGGGGTCGTGCCTCGTACGGAGGGTGATTCGTTCTTCGCTGTCTTCCGCAGCGCTCATGCCGCGGTGTCGGCCGCAGTCTCCGCCCAGCGCGCCCTCGCGGCACACGCGTGGCCCGAGGATCTCGCGGTTCGGGTCCGCATCGGCTTGCACACGGGAGAGGCGACGCTCGGCGGAGATGAGTACGTGGGGCTCGACGTCCACCGGGCCGCCAGGATCGCGGCGACCGGACACGGGGGCCAGGTACTCGTCTCGTCGGCCACCGCCGAGCTCGTTCGGACCGGACTTCCGCAGGACATCGATCTGCGAGATCTCGGCCAGCACCGCCTGAAGGACCTGAAACGACCCGAGCGCATCCACCAGCTCGCGATCGACGGCCTGCCGTCGGAGTTCCCGCCCATCCGTTCCCTCGAGACGCCGACGAACCTCCCCGCCCAACGCACGAGCTTCGTCGGACGGCGGGCCGAGATCGCCCGGGTGAAGCAACTCCTCAGCGGGCCGGGTCTGCTGACGCTCACGGGAGCGGGTGGTAGCGGCAAGACCCGGCTCGCGCTCCAAGCGTCGAGAGAGCTGCTGAATGACTATCGGGACGGCGTGTTCTTCGTCGAGCTGGGCCCGATCACGGATGCAGATCTCGTCCCCTCCACGATCACCGACGCCGTGGGTGTCCGAGCCGAGGGGTGGCGGCCAGCCCTCGACACCCTTCGAGATCACCTGCGGGAACGGGAGGTGCTCCTGATCCTCGACAACTTCGAGCAGGTGATCGGTGCAGCCCGCGACGTGGTCGATCTCGTCGCCACCTCCCCGAGGCTCCGGGTCCTGGTCACCAGCAGAGAACCACTGCACGTTCGCGGTGAGCAGGAACTCCCGGTCCCGCCTCTGATCGTGCCGGACGATCGACACCCCCTCGTTCCCGAGGACCTGACCCGGTACGAGGCGGTGGCCCTGTTCGTAGAACGAGCGACGGCCGTGGACCCGGCGTTCAGCATCAGCGAGACGACGGCGGACGTGGTGGCAGAGCTGTGCCGGCGGCTCGAGGGCCTCCCGCTGGCGATCGAGTTGGCGGCGTCTCGCGTCAGACTGCTCCCACCCGGGGAGATCCTCGTCCGCCTCGACCATCGATTGGACCTGCTCACCGGCGGGCCCATCGACCTGCCTGCCCGACAACGCACCCTCCGCGAGGCCATCGGCTGGAGCGTCGATCTCCTCGGCCGGGACGAGCGCGTGCTCTTCAGGCGTCTGTCGGTGTTCGCCGGGGGCTGGACCCTGGAGTCCGCGCAGTCGATCGCCGATCCAGCCCGCGAGCTCGGCGCCGACATCTTCGAGAACCTCGCGTCGCTGGTGGACAAGAACCTCGTCAGACGGCTGCCGACGACCATCGATGGGGTTCGCTTCGGCATGTTCGAGTCCATCCGTGAGTTCGGCACCGAGCGTCTCGAGGCTGCCGGAGAGGGAGAGACGACCCGGGGCCGGCACGCCGCCCACTTCCTCGAGGTGGCCGAGGCCGCAGAGTCCCACCTTCGAGGACTCGATCGGCGGCGTCGGCTCGACGAGCTCGAGCTCGAGCACGACAACCTGAGGGCCGCGCTCCGAAGGGCGGCCGATCGGGGAGACGAGTTGGTCGGACTCCGGCTCGTGGGAGCGCTCTGGCGCTTCTGGCACTTCCACGGCCATCTCGCCGAGGGCCGTCGCTGGGCGGAGGAGGTGTTGGCGATGCCAGCATCGGCCCCCCGCACCCCGGATCGGGCGAAGGCGCTGATCGCCCTCGGCGGGCTGGCCTACTGGCAGGAAGACCTGCCCGCGATGCGCCGCGCCTACGAAGAGGCCCTGGCCATCGCCCGCAACCTCGACGACCGTCCTGCGATCGCGGAGGGGCTCTACAACCTGTCGTTCTCAGACGCGTACGAGGGGGACATGGAGGGCGCAGTCGCGAAGCTCCTGGATGCCAAGACGATGTTCGAGGACGAGGGACAGGATCGCGGCATCGCCGACTCCCTCTGGCTGATGGCGATCGTCGCCCGGATCGAGGGAGATTCGACGAAGGCCCGGACCCTGGTCGAGGACAGCCTGCGGCGCCATCGCCAGCTCGGCGATCGGTTCGGCGCGACCGATGCCCTCCACGTGCTCGGCCGGATCGCCCTCGCCGAAGGAGATCTCACCACGGCCGCGGCGACCTCCCTCGAGGCCCTCGACCACGACGGCTCCGTGGGCAACAGGACGGGCATGGCGATCGCCTTGGACGAACTGGCCCAGGTGGCGAGCGTGCGAGGTGAACACGCGCGTGCCGCCCGGCTCGGCGGCGCGTCCGAGGCCATCAAGGAGGTTGCCGGAGGCCACGCTCCCCCGCCCTTCATCGATCTCCCCGATCCCAGGGAGGCTGCGGTCGATGCGATCGGTGCTGCGGCCCTGGACGCCGCGTGGAAGGAAGGTCGATCGATGACCCTCGAACACGCGGTGGCCTACGCTCGCGAGCGATGATGTCCATCGACGCGCCATTGACGGTACGGTGACGAGACAGAGACGCAGACGATACGGAGCAGTGCGGGCGTTGGGCTGTCGGTGCTTGCTCACGACTCGCGTGAGGTGACTGACCGGGGCGCCCGCCTCCTGGCCCCTGCCCCGCGGATCGAGACATCCGCGAAGGAAGGGGCACAGCATGAGGAAGGCCTTGGTTCTCGCGATCGTCGCAGCGACCGCTCTCGTGGCGTTACCTGCATCGCAGACGACAGCTGCATCGCCGACGCCAC
>JBEVGU010000225.1:0-2734 GCA_040511595.1 Actinomycetota bacterium
GCACAGCGTGCACGCCAGCCGCAACCGGCTGGGGTAGCCCCATCTCGACCGCCATCCGCGCTCGTGGTCGATCGTGGTTCCCCACAACGACGCGGTGCCGATGACAGGCGCGGGCGGCCACGCCGGTCGTTCCCGGTGGATGTCGTCGAGCGAGCGAGCGGCGTAGACGCCGCATCGGCAGTCCTCGGCGGGCGCCCGATGCAGCGTGCGGCGGCGGCGAAGCACGATGGGCACCGCACACCTGGCCTCTACCGGCCGCCGATGCGGCCAGGGGTCGACCCCCGAGCCGGCGGGCCAGAGCGCCGGTCCGTCGTCCTCGACCGAGAGGTTCCAGGTGCGCCAGCCGATGACCGGCTCGATCGCGGTCGACACGGGGATGCTCGCCATGCACCCAGTGTCGCAGCGCCCACCTCGGAAGGGAACCGAGGTCGGCGTGGGCCGGCCGCCGACCGAAGATGCGGGCGTGGGCCGGCCCCCGGGACCTAGCTGATGAAGTGACCCTCGTTCGGATCGGTGCCGGGCCGCCAGCCGTCGTAGCCCTCGGGGAACCCGAACGCGGCGCCGAAGGTGGGCGCCACCGCGCGTCCGAACACCGGCTTGCGTGGTTCCTGTTTGAAGTCGAAGACGTGCTCGAACGAGTGCGTCTTCTCGATGCGCGGCGTGAGATAGGGCAGGCCCCAGTTGTCGGAGATGAACCGCAACGGGGTCGAGAACTCCCCGACCTCGGTGTCGATGATGCCCCGCTCGGTGTAGGGGCTGATCGTGAGCAGCGGTACGCGCACGCCGAGCCCCAGATCGTCGACCGCCGGCGGCAGCACGGGATCGTAGAAGCCTCCCCACTCGTCCCAGGTCACGAAGATCGCGGTGTGCTCCCACACGGGGCTCCGCATCACGGCGTTCACGATCTCGCTCAGCCAGTTGTGCGCATGCCCCGTCGAGTACGGAGGGTGGTCGGAGAGCTCGAACCGCGGGGTGATCCAGGTGACGGCGGGGAGCCTCCCGGCCTCGATGTCGGGCACGATGCGGTCGACCGGGCGCATGTGCTCGGTCCACATGTCGGGGTCGTGGAACACGTCGCCGATGCCGTTGTAAGCGTTCCAGAAGTAGCCGACCTGTCCGGGAGAGGCCGAGTAGTAACTCCAGTCGACGCCGACTTCGCTGAGCTGCTGGCCCACCGTTCGGTAGTTGAAGCAGGTGTCGTGCTTCGTGAGGTTGCCCTGGTCGTCCTTCGTGAAGACGAAGACATCGTCACCGAGCGCGTCGCATCCCCAGCTCTTGAACCGTTCGCCGCCCTGCTCCCGGGTCTCGATGTTCTCGGGGTTGTCGAGCGCGCCGCCCGACTGCCCGGCGATGAAATAGAAGTGGTTCGGATAGGAGGGTCCGGCCATGCTCGAGAAGAAGTGGTCCGACAAGGCGTACTCCCGCGCCCATGTCCAATAGTTCGGGATCTGATCCTCGTCGAACATCGAGTACGCGTACACGGATCCGAACTCGCCGTTGCCGAAGCCGTCCATCTTCCCGCCGTCGACGCACGTGAGGTGGGCCGCGCGATCGTGGGGGAGGTCGCCCGGCAGCCACTCCGGACACCGGATCAACGGCTTCTCCTTGCCGTACTCCACGCCCACGGTGGTGCCTTCGACGCCGGGGAACTTGCCGAAGAGGTTGTTGAAGCTGCGGTTCTCGAGCATCACGTACACGACCCGCTTGATCGGCGTAGCGGTGTCGGTCTCGGGCGCCGGATCGTCGAGCTTGGGGACGACGCTCCGTCCCGTGCACGAGAAGAGCACGCCGCCCGCGACGGCCATCGCCGATCCCCGGAGGAACCGACGTCGCGTGTACGGGCTCGGATGGTGCGGCTCGCGCTCCTCCTCGCGTGGATCCTTGCGCTCGAGCATGGCCTCTGTTGTATCAAGCGGCCGGTCCGTCGCTATCCTTGCCCGACCGTGGACACAGCTTCGTCACACCGCGCCCCGATACTTCCTGTCGTGCAGGACCAGCATGATCACCCGACCACGCGAGCCCGCTTTGCCCGCTCGGGCCGACGGGTCGCGGCCGGGCTGATCGTCATGACGCTGCTCGCGACCGCTTGCGACCGTGGCGACGGGGACGATGGTGCCGTCGGGTTCTCCAGCGACTCGGCGGGTTCCCCGCCGCCGAGCGAGACGTTCACACCGTCGGCGAGCCTCGCGCCGTCGCCGACGCGGCCGGCAGTGCCCGAGTCGCGCCCCCGCCGGGGACCTGCGTCGCCGACCTGCGTCGAAGGCTGGCAGACGCCGGTGCGCACGTCGCCCTTGTTCACCGATCCGCTCGGCATCGTCCGGCGCACCGCTCCCGTCGACGGCGAGTTCGTCGTGGTCGACATGCGCATGTTCGTCGGACCGGAATCACCCCCTTCTCCCGACAAGGGCTACCTGCAGGACATCCGGCGCTGGTACATCAAGCTCTACGTCGCGTCGGATTGGAGCTACCAGGGGCGGTTCCTCGTGGAATCGCGTCGCTTCGGTCGCGGTCTCTCCGCCGTGGCCCCGTACGACACCACGGGGTTCAGCTCGCCGGACTGGATCGGCTTCCAATGGGATTCGGCCGAGACCGAAGCCGTCGCCTACCCGGGCCTGCCCGGGCGCTGGCGTGGCATCCCGTACAACTTCGTGAACGGCGGGGCCGGGCTCGAGATCGCCGGCCTGCCTGACGAGGTCCGGGGCTGCCTCGACGGAACGTGAGCCCTCGGTCCTAG
>JBEVGU010000226.1:0-11686 GCA_040511595.1 Actinomycetota bacterium
CCGCGCTGGGCTTCCCCGCGAGCCCACCTGAGGACCCATCCTGCCGGTACTCTCACCCGATGGAGTTCGACCTGCTCGTGGTGGGCGACGTCAACCCCGACCTGGTGCTGCGAGGCAACGACATCTCGCCCGCCTTCGGGCAGGCGGAGCGCCTCGTCGACGAAGCCGTCATCACGGTCGGCGGATCCGGGGCGATCATGGCGTGCGGCGCCGCTCGACTGGGGCTGCGGGTCGCGATCGTCGGGGTGGTCGGCGACGACCTGTTCGGCTCGTTCATGCGCGACCAGCTCGTCGGGCGAGGGGTGAACATCCGAGGCGTCGCAGTCGATCCGCACCGACCGAGCGGGGTCACCGTGGTGCTCTCCACGCCTCGAGACCGAGCGATCCTCACCGCACCCGGCACGATCGGCGACCTGCGAGGGTCGTTGGTCGACCACGACCTGCTGCGCTCGACCCGACACGTGCACGTGAGCTCCTACTTCCTGCAGCGCGGTCTGGCACCCGACCTGCCGCAGCTGCTCGCCGACGCCCGGACCTCGGGCGCGACCACCTCGGTGGATCCGAACTGGGATCCGAGCGGCGCATGGGACGGCGGGCTGCCGGCGCTGCTCCCGGCGGTCGACCTGCTGTTGCCCAACGAGATCGAGGCCACCCGGCTCGCTCACACGTCGGACCTCGAGGCCGCGATCGCGGCGCTTCGTGCCCGCGGTCCCGTCGTCGCCGTGAAAACCGGCGAGCGAGGGTCGGTCGCGCTCGGTCCGGGGGAACGGGCGCAGGTCGCGGCGATCCCCGCGTCGGTCGTCGATACCACGGGCGCCGGCGACTCGTTCGACGCGGGGTTCGTGGCCGCCATGCTCGCGGGCGAGTCCCTCGAGCGGTGCCTCGCGATCGCCAACGCATGTGGCGCGCTGTCGACGCGGGCCGTCGGCGGCATCGACGGGCAGCCGACGATGGCCGAAGCCGTGGCGGCCGCCGATGGGGGTGTCCCGGGGTGATCGTCTGTCTCGCGGCGAACCCGTCGGTCGACAAGCTCTTCGAGATCGAGCGGCTCGTGCGCGGCGGCATCCATCGGCCCGATGGGTTCGTCCAGGTGGCCGGGGGCAAGGGGTTGAACGCCGCGAGGGCCGCGCACGCTCTGGGCGCGAAGGCCACCGCCGTCGCGCTGCTCCGGGGGCATACCGGCAAATGGCTCGAAGACGCGCTCGGCACCGAAGGCGTTCCCGTGCGAGCCGTGTGGACCCACGGGGAGAACCGCTCGTCCCTCTCGGTGGCCGAGCGCGAGACCGGGGAGCTCACGGAGTTCTACGAGCACGGATCCGACGTGCCGTCCTCGGCATGGGCCGAGCTCCTGCATGCGGTGGAGTCGAACTGGCAGCCGGGGGGTTGGCTCACGATCAGCGGATCGACGCCGGTCGGCGCGCCCGACGCCGGATACCGAGACCTCGTCCGCGACGGTCGGGTCGAAGGGGTGCGCGTGGCGCTCGACGCGGAAGGGGACCGCCTGCGGCTCGGGCTCGAGGCGGAGCCCGAGGTCGTGAAGGTGAACGCGACGGAAGCCGGCGAGCTGCTCGGCGTGCCGACCTCGCGTCGCGACGACGCGCTCGCAGCCGCGGCGAGGCTGCGAGACCTGGCCGGCGGTGACGGCCACGCCGGGCTCGTGACCCGCGGCGCGGAGGGTGTCGCGCTCGCGGCTCCCGACGGCTCCCTCTACGCGGGCCGGCTCTACGTACGTGGCCGGTTCCCGGTCGGCAGCGGTGACGCGTTCCTCGCCGGGCTCGTGACCGCGCTCGACCGCGGGGACGAGTGGGAGAGCGCGCTACGCCTCGCGCTCGGAGCCGCGACCGCCAACGCCGAGCTGCCGGGGGCGGGGCGCCTGGACCCGGCCCGCGCCGCGGCGCTCGCGTCGCTCGCCGAGGTTCGCGTGGCCTAGGCGTCCGCATACTGTCCGGGTCCTCGTCCAACCTCACGGAGGCTCCAGCCCTGGTCGGCCATCGCGCCCCGCAGATCCGCCCCGACGCCGCGGTGCGCGGGCTCTTCCTCACGTTCGGGTTCGTGATCGCGGCGTTCTTCCCGTTCCTGGCCCTCTACCTCGACGGCAAGGGGCTCTCGGAGAGCGGCATCGGTCTCGTGATCGCGGCGATGGCGGTCGCGCGCATCGTCTCGAACCCGCTGTGGGGTCACCTCGCCGATGCGACGATCGGGCGGCGCACCGCGCTGCAGATCGGCGCCTTCTTCTCTGCGGTCTTCGCCTTGGTGCTCGCCGGAACGGGCAGCGTGGGAGCGATCGCCGCCGCCGGTTTCCTGTTGGCCGGGGCCATGGTCGCCACCGGCCCGAACATCGACGCGATCACCCTCGAGCACCTGGGGGCCGAGCGCATGTCCGAGTACGGCAGGATCCGATCGTGGGAGAGCGTCACCTACGCCATCGGGTGCCTCACGCTCGGCTGGATCTTCGAGGTCGCCGGCATCGGATGGGCGATGCCGAGCTTCGCGCTGGCGAGCCTCCTCGTGCTCGCCTGGTCGTTCTCGGTGCGGCGCGACCAGCCGCGCCACGAGGACGCGACCGGTGGAAGCCGGTTGGGCACCGTCGGGGCCGTCTTCCATCACGCTCCGCGGTTCTGGGGGTTCCTCGCGGCGGTGTTCCTCGTGTGGACCGGGTTCAACGCGGCGTGGAACTTCATCGGCTTGAAGATCGCGAGTGAGGGGGGAGGTCCCCTGCTGATCGGCATCGGCACGGCGGTCGGCGGCCTGGTCGAGGTTCCGATGATGCGATCGTCCTCCAGGTTGCAGGCCCGGCTGGGCCTTCGCCGCGTGTACGTGCTGGGGTGCGCGGTCTACGCGCTCAGCTTCCTGTTGTGGGGAGCGGTCTCGAACCCGACGATCGTCTCGCTGCTGACCGTGCTCGAGGGGGTGGCGTTCAGCATGCTGTTCACGACCGGTGTCGTGATCGTCGGCCGGTTGCTGCCGTCGTCGCTCTACTCCACGGGGAACTCCGTCGCCCAGATGGTCGGGTTCGGCCTCGGCCCGATCATCGGGGCGGGCATCGGGGGGTTCGTCTACGAGACCGCGGGTCCGATGACCCTGTACGCGGGAGCATCCGCGGTCGCGCTCGGCGGCGGCGTGGTGGCCTGGTTCGCCCTTCGAGGGCCCGAGCTCGATCGGCCGCTGACCGTCGCCGACGACGTTCCAGCCGATCCATCGATCGCTCCACCGGAGCCGTTGGGATGAGGACGATCGGGTCGGTCACACGGGCGGTCCGGTGGGTGGTTCCCGGCCGCGGGCACGCACGGCGATCACGCCTCTGACCTGCGCGTTTGCAGGCGCACCCGCCCGCCGGGACGATGGAGGTTCGACCGATCGGATCGGGAGGCGTGATGGGGGACCAAGAAGGCTTCGTCAACAAGGCGAAGGGCACCGCGAGCGATATCGCGGGGAAGGCGGCTGGCACCGCGAGCGACATCGCGGGCAAGGCGGCCGAGACGGCCGGTGGGCTGGTCGAGAAGGCCGAGCCGCTGGTGGACAAGGCCAAGGAGGCGACGAGCGACCTTTCCACGAAGGCCGAGCCGGTGCTCGACAAGGCTCGTGAGACAGCCGGTGAGCTGGTCGAGAAGGCGCAGCCGGTGGTGGACAAGGCGGTCGAGAGGGGCGGCGGTCTGCTCGACAAGGCCAAGGAGCTCTTGGCGAGCAAGAAGGACGGCGCTGGCGACGGCGCCACGAAGGACTAGGAGGCCGTCGTGGTCAACGCGTACATCCTGATCCAGACCGAGGTGGGCAAGGCCGGCCAGGTGACCGAGCAGATCCGCGGCATCGACGGCGTGGTGGCCGTCGATCCTGTCACGGGACCCTACGACGTCGTCGCTCGGGCGGAGGCCGACGACCTCGATCAGCTCGCCAAGAGCACCGTGATGCCGATGCAGGAGCTCGAGGGCATCACGCGCACGCTCACCTGCCCCGTGCTGCTCCTGTAGGTCCATGATCGCGATCCGGCGGGACGACGAGATCAGCGACGTCGAAGGCGACTGGTTCCGAGCCCGCTGGCACTACTCGTTCGACACGTACGTCGATCCCGAGTACGTGCAGTTCGGCACGCTCCGGGTGTTCAACGACGATCGCCTGATCCCGGGTGCGATCTGGCCGATGCACCCGCATCGCGACATCGAAGGGCTCACGTACGTGGTGGAAGGGTCGTTCCGCCACCAGGACGACGTGGGCGGCGCCCCGGGGCCGCTGCCAGCCGGCTCGGTGCAGCGCATGACCCTCGGTCGCGGTGCGTGGCACTCGGAGCAGAACGCGAGCGAGACCGAGCCGATGCGCTTCATCCAGATATGGATCATGCCGGACCGATCGGGGCTCGAGCCCGGCGTGGAGCAGAAGGTCTTCACCACGGACGATCGCACCGACACCCTGCTGAAGGCGATCTCCGGCGACGGCGGCGACGCGGTGCTCGTGCACCAGGATGCGCACGTGTTCGTGTCGCGGCTGACCCCCGGGACGTCGGGGACGCACGAGATCGGCGAGGGGCGAGGCGTCTACCTGTATGTGATCGACGGCCACGCGACGGTGAACGGCGAGCGCATGGAGACCGGCTCCGCGGCCCAGGTGCGAGACGAGCGATCGGTCACGATCGGGGCGATCGAGACGACCGAGCTCATCATGGTCGACGTCGCCCTCGACTGAGCGCGTCGCTCCTTCGGCCTCAGTCGTCGACCTCGACGGGGAACGGCAGGGCCACCGGGTCGACGCAGAGCGAGCGTCCGCGGGCGTCGAACCGGTCCATGCGGAATCGGTCGGGATGCTCGACCACGTCGGTCGTTCCCTCGACGGCGAGATCGATCGCGATGCGCGAGACCGCAGGGCCCCACATCATGCCGTGGCCGCATGCGCTCGCGATCGACGCGCCATCGACCTCGATGCCGTCGCGCAGCACGAGCGGCCCCACGATCGGCAGGTGGTCGGGTGTGTATTCGATCGTTGCCGCCCACACCTTCTTGATGCCGAGCCCGCGCGTTGCCGGCGCGAGCCGGTTCAGGCGGCGCTGCATCTTGCGCAGGTGGGTCCAGTCGATCGAACGCGCGGGGCCTGGTTCCTCGTCCGGGTTCGACATGCCCCAGAGGAAGCCGCCCTCCTCGGGTCGCCAGTACATGCCCGCGGCCATGTCGAAGGCCATGGCCGTGGACTCGGGGTGCAGGGCATCGCTCGGCTCGCTGACCACCACCTGATGCCGAGCGTACCCGACCCAGGCGCGTGCGCCGGCCGCGGCGGCGACCGCCTGCATCGCGGGCCCCCCGGCGAGCAGCACCCGCGGGGTCGAGATCGTGCCCGCGGTGGTGGTGACACCGGTGACGACCCGGCGACCCTTTCGCCCCGCCTTGGTGCGAAGGCCGGTGAAGGTCACTCGCTCTCGTAGTTGCACGCCCCAGCGTCGCATCGAGATCGAATAGGCGCGCACGTTGCGTGGGGGATCGATCCACCCGTCGGTCGCGACGTATGACCCACCGCGGAACCCATCTCCGTCAGCCATCGCGGGGATCAGGCGGCGAACCTCATCCGCGTCGACCCACCGGGCGTCGAGCCCGGTCGCCCGCTGCATCGCGATCCGCTCGTGCGCGGCTCGCTCGTCGGCCGCGGAGCCGGCCAGGATCACGTACCCGCGCGCGACGAACCCGGAATCGGCTCCGGAGCGGCGCTCCTGCCGGTGATAGAACCCGATCGACCATGCGCCGAGCCGCACCGTGTCGGGGGAACCACCCTGCGCGCGCACCATGCCCGCCGCCCTGCCCGAAGCGCCCAGCCCGGCGAGATCGCGATCGAGCACCAGCACGCGCTCCAGGCCCGCCTCGCGGGCGAACACCGACGCCCAACCACCGATCGTGCCGGCACCGACCACGACCAGGTCGGCCGCTTCCCGCTCAGCCATCGATCGAACCCCCCAGGTCGTCGACGGCCGAAGTGTAGAGGAGCCCCTCGCGCCTCGAAGGACGCGATGCGTACAGTCACTGCGATGGATCAGGCCGAGCGCTCCGACGACGGCCGCACGTCGGGTCGGTTCCTGGTGCGGCGGGCAGTTACCCCCCCGGCGCCGAGCGACCCGCGCACGTTGACGGAGGAAGTCGTCGTCGTGCTGATGCTGTCGCTACTCGCGAGCGCGGTCTACGCGATCCTCAGCCTGCTCGAGGCCCCGCTCGCGGGAACGATCGTCGCCTCGGCGAACCAGAGCACGCAGCTCGCCAGGCAGCTCGCCGGGTTCGTGTTCGGCCTCGCGCCCGTCTTCCTCGTGGCCCACCTGGTGCGGCGCTCGGGAGAAGGGCTCACGGGCATCGGGCTCGGGCCGGATCACCCGCGCGCCGACGTGGCGAAGGGGCTCGCGCTCTTCGCCATCGTCGGCCTCGCCGGGTTCGGTCTCTACCTCGGAGCGGTCGAGCTGGGCGTGAACCGGTTCGTCGTGCCCGCGCCGCCGCTCGGCCACTGGTGGACCGTGCCGGTGCTGCTGCTCACGGCGCTGGAAGCGGCGCTCGTCGAAGAGGTGATCGTTCTCGGCTACCTCGTCACGCGCCTGCGCCAGCTCTCGTGGTCGCCGGTCGCCGCTATCGCCGGGAGCGCGCTCTTGCGGGGGTCCTATCACCTCTACCAGGGGTGGGGCGGCTTCCTCGGAAACCTCGCGATGGGTGTGCTGTTCGCCGTGTTGTTCCTCCGGTGGCGCCGCACGTGGCCGTTCGTGATCGCGCACTTCCTGCTCGATGTGGCCGCGGGCATCGGCTACATGGCGTTCCGCGACCGGCTGCCAGGCTTCTGAAGCGGGCTGGTCCCGGAAGATCGGGACCGTTCGGGGGTTCCGGACCGAACGCGTTCCCGGATACGATGCGGCTCCCGCGCAGAGCCGCGGGAGTCGGAGGGAAACGGCCGATGTCTTCGGTGCTGGACTATCTGCGCGGGCGCGCGGTGGCGTTCGCGGTGTTCCCCGACCCCGAGGCGATCGATGCAGAGCAGGCGGCCGAGCGCCACGGCATCGATGTCGACGAGATGGTCCGGACCGAGGTCGTGTCGAACCGGTTCGGGCTCGCCCTGATGGTCATCCCCTGGCACCGACGCCTCGACCTCACGCTCGGCCGCCGGGCGATGAACGACCCGGCCGCTCGGCTCGCGACGTCGGAGGAGCGCCTCGCGAGGGTCCCCGAGTTCGACGCCGATGCGTGGCCGCCGCTCGGATTGTTCCTGCTGATGCCGACGTTCGTCGACCGTGAGGTCGCGGCATTCGATCAGGTGGTGTTCCCGGCCGGCAAGCCCGGCATCCTCGTGTGCCTGCAGACCGACGAGCTGTTCGGCGACGATCCGGTCGTGATCACGACGCTCACGTCGGAGACGATGAAGGGGGAACCGATCGGCACCCGCCGGGGCAACCTGTGGGCCGTGCGCACCGAGCGATGACCGAACCCGGTCCGCTTCTTGTCGCATGTCGTCCGGAACGCGTATCATGAAACCCGGGATATCCCATCAAGACCGAACCCCGGCCGGCGCGCCGGGGATTCGTGTTTCTGGGGTCCTGCGGGCGGCGTAGGCGATCAGGCCAGGTCGCGAGGGATCGCGCACTCCCACCGCCGGCGGTACCGTGCCGCCCCGTCCTCGTGCACGACCAGGTCGATCGTCGCCCGGAACGTCTCGGCGTCGCTTTCGATCGTGACGTCGGCACGGGAGACCACCGTCGCCTCGTCCCATCGCAGCTCGAACTCCGCCTCTCCGCGGGCGACGGCGCGGCCTGGGTCGACCGTGGAGACCGACACGACGCCGTCGTAGTGGCTCCGCATCGCCGGAACGTCTGGCGTGGCCTCGTCCACGAACGTGCTCCCGGCGTTCGCGGACGTGACGCGGGTGAGCGCCTCGTGCGTGACCGACCATCGAACGATGCTGCTGTGCTCGTCCGAGGAGCCTCGCTGCTCGGAGCCGGGCGCTTCCCGGTCGTCGGAGAACGACGGCGGGAACGAAGGCCGCTCGCTCACCGGCGATGGCCCTTGGAGCACGGGGAGCTCGAGCCGCGTCGCCCCGCGGTCGACCGTGAGCGTCACCGGCGTGGGGGGCGGCCACGCGTTCGGCCAGTCCGTGCCGGCGAGGTCGAGGCGCACGCGGTGGCCGGGCTCGAACGTCCACGAGGTCGCCTCCAGCTCGAGCTGCACGTCGACGGGCTCGCCGGACGTGAGCGCCGAGGGTCGTTCGCGCGAGTCGCGGTGGGTGAGGTTCAGCATGCCCCTGGCCACGAGCGACGACGTGCCGTCGGGGAAGACGTCGCAGAGCTTCACCGACAGGAACGCGACCGAGGCACTCGACGTGACCTGCGCCCGCAGCCGCGCGTGTCCCAGGATCTCGAGCTCCCGGTCGAGCGGCGCCCACGTGTACGTGAGGGAGTGGAGTTCGTCGGGCCGCTGATCGTCGGGCTGGCCCCACGGCAGGACCCCGGCGCATGAGATCCACGCCGTGTGACCGACGTCGCCACGCACGTCGAGGACGTCCTGGCCGCTCGCCGCACCGGGCCGGTTGGCCTCGGCGAGCTCGAGGGGCCATTCGGTGGGGGTGAGCCGCTCGGCGGGCCAGGTCGGCTCGGATCGCCACGCCCCTCGCATCTCCGGACGGTCGGGAGCAGGCATCGTTGAGCGCTGCGCGAACAGCACGATCGGCGGTTCCCGGTCGATGCCGTTATCGATGTCCTTCAGCCACCGGTCCCACCATCGGATGTGCTCGGGGATCAGGTCGTGGTTCGGCCCCGGCAGCGACGTGTCGGTGGCGGCGTGCGCCCACGGGCCGATCACGAGCCGCTTCGGACATCGCAATCGCTCGAACGTGCGAAGCGTGTTGTTGCGATAGCCGTCGGCCCATCCGGCGATGATCATCGTTGGGCACTCGATCGCCTCGTAGTCGACGAAGAGCGAGCCCGCCTTCCAATAGTCGTCGAGCCGCTGATGCTTGAGCCAGGTCAGGATCCAGGGCTCGGTGCCCTCGAGCCGGCGCGCCCACTCCTCGCGCCAGCCGTCGCCGTAGATCGAGGGGACGGGCGGCAGGGCGTTCATCGCGACCATGTAGGTCGGGTAGTCGATCTGGTCGAGCTGCTTCAGCGCACCGCCGAAGTAGTGCACGTCGTCGCCGAACCGGTCGTCGGTCGCGTAGATCGGGATCACCGCCTTCAGGGCGGGAGGGCGTTCCATCGCGAGCTGGATGCTGTTGAAGCCCGAGTACGAGTAGCCGTACATGCCGACAGTCCCCACCGACCAGGGTCGCGTTGCGAGCCAGCCGATCACCGTCATCAGATCGGTACGCTCGACCGCCGGGTACTCGTCGGTCGCGATGCCCTCGCTCGAGCCCGTGCCGCGAACGTCGACGCGGCACACGACGTAGCCCGCCTCCGCGAGCCGGTGATACTCGCTCCGGGAGTGCCCGGTCACGTCGTCCTTTCGGTAGGGCAGCGCTTCCAGCACCGCCGGCCATGGCCCGTCGCCCTCTGGCACGTACAGCGTGGCGGCCAGCCGCACGCCGTCGTCCATCTCGACGGCCGCGTGCTCCCTCGTCGTCATGGAGGCGAGGGTATCCGGGCCTGGACGCCCTGCTTGTCCGCGCGGATCACCGCCGGCGACCCAGGGTCAGGTTGACGTCACCAGAGGCCCGGGATCAGCCCTTGAACCGGAGGTTCAGGACCAACCCTTGAACCGGAGGTTCAGGACCAACCCTTGAACCAGACCCGGGCCCTCCACATCGTGTCGCTGATGCGGCTTGCCGTGAGGATGGGCCACATCCACAGGAACAGGCCGACCGCAGCGGCGAAGTACCCCCACACGAACGGAAGGTAGGGCTTGCGTCTCGAGATGGCGGGCTCGCCCGTGACGGCATCGGTCGCGATTTCACCGGTGTCGCGGTCACGGATCACCAGGCGCGCCGCCGCGAGGTCGCGCATCGTGTACACCGCGGCGAGCGCCATGAACGGGGTGAGCGGCACCGCGTAGAAGAAGAACTGTGGACGAGCCACGAGGAACCACGGCAGGTACAACCCGGCGAAGGCGATCACCATGAAGCCGGGCTTCCAGTCGCGTGCGCGCCACCATGCCCAGGCGCAGTAGGGGATCGTCCACATCGTGCCCCAGAACAGCACGGGGTTGCCGATCGCCAGGATCTGACGGATGTCCGGTCCGAGGTCCTCGATGAAGTAGCTCACTGGACGGAGCATCGGGATCCAGGTCCACGCCTTCGAGTAGAAGGCGTGCGTCGGCGTGTAGGTGTCCGTGGACGGGTCGAGCGCGGTGGCCCGCAGGTTCCTGTGGTACTCCCACATGTCTCGATGCTGCTGGATCCACGCGGCGAGGCTGAAGTCGTAGTGCACGAACCAGGGGATCCAGGTGAGGGCGTACACGGCGAGCGGCACCACCGCGAACGCCACGACCACGCCGAGTGTCTCGATGGTCAGCGTTCGCAGGAACGCCCGCCTGCGACCCGTGCCGCCTCGGTGCCGCCTCGTCGTCTCCCATAGGTAGGTGAGGAGCACCGCGGCCGGGATCGCCATCGCTCCGGACCACTTCACCGCGGTCGCGGCCCCGAAGGCGGCGCCGGCAGCGAATCGCCAGGGTCGCCAGAAGGGCGCGGGGATGCGCGAGGCAACCGACATCTCGACCGTGGCTCCCGCCTCGACCGTGGCTGCCGCCTCGACCGTGGGAGCGAACTCGTCCGTCGTCGCGTCGGCCGGCGTCCGGCGATCGATCCATCGGCGATCGAGCACGAGGCAGAGGAATCCGAGGGAGACCCAGAAGGCGAGGTGGATGTCGAGCAGCGCCGTTCGCGAGAGCACCACGTTCAGGCCGTCCACAGCGATCAGCAGACCGGCGGCGAAGGTCCACACGGGGCGGCCGAACAGCACCTGCGCCATCGACGACGTGAACACGGCGATCCCGATGCCCGCGAGCACCGACGTGAACCGCCATCCGAACGCGTCCATCGTGAATGCGGCGATGCCGAGCCCGATCGTGAGCTTGCCCAGCGGGGGATGCACCCATGAGCCCACGTCCCACTCGTGCTCCCGCCAGTACTTCTCGTCATCGGAATCGATGCGGCACTCGCGATCCGATCCGCCCGTGACCTGGATGCACCCGGCCTTCGCGTAATACAGCTCGTCGAAGACCATCTCGGCGGGGTCGTCGATCGCCGCGAACCTGATGATGCCCGCGATCGCGGCGACGGCGATGACGGCCACCACCGGTCGGTTCAAGCGCTCCAAAGCGGCCGACATCCGCCTCAGCCTACCGGCGCCGGTCCGCGGCCCCGGCCTTCGCGGGGCGGCCCTTCTCAGGCCGGCCCTTCTCGGGCCGGTCAACGAGGCGGTACACGAACTGGCATCCCTGGTACACGTCGGTGATCGACGCGGTCTTGTTGTCGACGAGCCCGGTGGCCAGCCCGAGCTCTCGCACGACTCCGAACGTCAGGTCGGTGTCGATGCCCGACGCCCGCTTCGGCCAGGCCACCCAGAGCCGACCCGACGGCTCGAGCGCCGCCGCGAGCCGGGCGAAGCGACGTTCGAGCGCTCGGCGCTCCGTCGTGAACAGCACGACGACGTCGCACCCCGAGGAGGCGCGCGTGAGGAAGGTGACCTCCGGCGGGACCGGCGCGAGCCGAACCAGCAACTCGGGAAGCTCGGGCGGCCCACCGATCAGCACGACCC
>JBEVGU010000227.1:0-3019 GCA_040511595.1 Actinomycetota bacterium
TTCATCGCGCTGGAGGGCCAGTTCGACGTCGGCGACGTGATCGAGCTGCAGACCGAGGGCGGTCCGGTGAACGGCACGATCGAGGGGCTCACGCTGCGTATCACGTCGGTGCGGCAGTACGACGGGACGCTGAGCATCGTGCCGAACGGCTCGATTCAGGTCACCAGTAACAAGACGCGAGGTTGGGGGCGAGCGATCGTCGACGTGCGGGTGGCACTCACCGAAGACCCCGACCGCGTGCGTGATGCGCTCGAGGGCCTGCTGCGCGAGCTGGCCGACGACGAGCCCCTGCGCTCCTGGCTCCGCGAGGCCCCGTCGGTGCTCGGCGTGGTGCAGCTCACCGAGGTCGCCCAGGTCGAGCGCGTGGTTGCGCAGACCAAACCCGGGAACCGGCTCGACGCCGAACGGTTCCTTCGCGAGCGCATCTCGGCGCTGATGACCGAGCAAGGCATCCAGGTCCCGCCGGTGGCCGGAGCCCTGGGGCAGCTGGGCGGCTCCGGCGTCGGTCTGTAGCGCCTGCTCCGCGCGCCCGCGGGCCCGAGCCCCGGTACGCTGTGCGCATGCCCGGCCTCTCGTTCCGCTCGGTGGACGACCTGCAGGCGATGCTGGATCGGCACGCCTATCTCGCCGACCGTGGCCTCGCGACGGCGATCTACCTATCGTTGTCGCTCGGCAAGCCGCTGCTGCTCGAGGGTGAGGCCGGGGTCGGCAAGACCGAGGTCGCCAAGGTGCTCTCCACCTTGCTCGATCGGGAGCTGATCCGTCTCCAGTGCTACGAGGGCATCGACGCCTCGCAGGCCCTGTACGAGTGGAACTACTCGCGCCAGCTGATCGCCGTGCGTGCGATGGACGCTGCCGACGCCGCCACGCACGTCGAGGACCTCTTCGGCGAGGACTTCCTCGTCGAACGGCCCCTGCTCGCTGCGATCCGAGCCGGCGACCGGGCCGTGCTGCTCGTGGACGAGCTCGACCGCGCCGACGACGAGTTCGAGGCGTTCCTGCTCGAGATCCTTTCGGAGTTCGCGGTCACCGTGCCCGAGATCGGACGGGTGGGGGCCGAGACCCCACCCGCGGTCATCGTGACGTCGAACCGGACCCGAGAGCTGCACGATGCGCTGAAGCGGCGATGCCTCTACCACTGGATCGATCATCCGCAGCTCGACCGCGAGGTCGCGATCGTGCGGGCGCGGGCGCCGCAGGTCAGCGATGCCCTCGCGCGCGACGTGGCCGAGGCGGTCGCCCGGCTGCGGGAGCTCGACCTTGCGAAGCTTCCCGGCGTCGCCGAGACGATTGATTGGGCGAACGCGCTGGCGTTCCTGGGCGCCGACGGCCTCAGCGAGTCGCTGGCGTCGGACACCCTCGGCGCCGTCGTGAAGGACCACGAGGACCAGGAGCTCGTTGTCGCCCGGCTCGCCGAGGTCGTCGGCGACGATGGTTGACGGGACGCCTTCCTCGAGCGATCGATCGGCGACAGGGCCGCTGCCCCGGCTGGTCGGTCTCGGCCGACGGCTCCGCGTGCGCGGGTTGCCGGTCGGCACCGGGCGCATCCTCACGTTCGTCCGCTCAGTCGCCGCGCTCGGCCTGGCGGACCGCGAGAGCCTCTACTGGGCGGGCCGCGCGTCGCTGATCGCTCGTCGAGACGACGTCGAGGTCTACGACGAAGAGTTCGAGGCATGGGCGCGCTCGCTGGGGGGCACCGAAGATCTCAGGATCGAGCTCGACCTCCCCGTGAGCATCCCGGAGCCCTCAACCGCCGGTCAGGGCGCTGAGCCCGAGGGGATGGACGTGGTCAACCAGGTCGCCGCGGAGTGGCATCGAGCCGACGAACAGGACGAGGTCGAGCCCGGGGACGAGTCGTCGATCCGCATCGTCGCGAGCGGCGTGGAAGTGTTGCGCTCGAAGTCGTTCGGCTCGCTCACCGAGGAGGAACGCGCCCGCGTCGCCGCGCTGATCCGCTCGCTGCGATTGCGCGTGCCGGTCGAGCGGACGCGCCGGACCCGCCCCGCTGCCAAGGGCGCCCGCTTCGATCTTCGGCGGACCCTCCGACGCTCGCTCCGCACGCAGGGTGAGCCGTTCGACCGGGCGTGGCGTACGCGGACCGCGCGCCGCCGCCCTCTCGTCTTGATCCTGGACATCAGCGGATCGATGGCGCCGTACTCGCGGGCGCTGATGCAGTTCGCCTACGCGGCCATGGTCGCCGGCCGGCGCGTGGAGACGTTCGTGTTCGGGACGCGGCTCACGCGGGTCACCCGCACGCTGCGCACGAAGGACCCCGACCGCGCGCTGCACGAGATCGGTAGCCAGGTCGAGGATTGGGAAGGCGGCACGCGCATCGGCGAATCGATGAAGGCGTTGCTCGACGGCTGGAGCCAGCGGGCCGCCTTGCGCGGGGCGGTGGTCGTCCTCTGCTCGGACGGGCTCGAGCGCGGCGATCCAGAGCTGCTGCGGGTGCAGATGGCTCGCCTCCGGAGGCTGGCGCACCGCGTGATCTGGGTGAATCCCCTCAGGGGATCGCCCCGATACGAGCCCCTCGCCCGCGGCATGGCGGCGGCGCTTCCGAGCGTCGACGTGTTCTTGTCCGGCCATAACCTCGAGAGCCTCGAGCACCTGGCTGCGACGCTGGGGAGCTGACGCCCGGGGCGGCTACGCTGGGACGGAGCATGCGCGACGACGACGAGATCATCGGGGCCTACGAGCAGGAGCTCGGGAACGAGCTGCGACCGCCGCGGGGGTCGCAACGAGGCTTCTGGATCGTGCTCGGAACGATCGTCGCCGCGAGCGCGATCATCCTCGTCGAGATCTTCGCGAACCGACCGATCGCGAACAGCATCGGGCGCGCTCAGCACGACCTGCGGGTGGCACAGGGCGAGGCCGAGTCGCTGCTGGCCGAGACCGGCTCGTTCGAGGGCGCCGATGCCGCAGCGCTGAGCGCGGCCGAGCTCGACGGCGGTGCCCTGTCGGTGGTCGGCCCAGACCAAGTCTCCGCCGGCCTCGGGGAGATCAGTGTCTACGCCGACGA
>JBEVGU010000228.1:0-5252 GCA_040511595.1 Actinomycetota bacterium
GTGGTGGACCTGGGACCGGGGCGCGCCCGACCTCTACACGGCGACCGTGGGGATCGGCGACGACGCGATCGAGCAGCCCTTCGGGATCAAGGAGGTCGTGCACGACGACGCGACCGGGCAGTGGTTCCTGAACAACGAGCGGATCTACCTGCGGGGCATGCGCTACATCTCGAGCCAGTGGATGAGCGAGGCGACCGAGGAGATGTGGGGCGAGGACCTCGCCCAGATGCGCCACATGGAGATCAACGCGATCCGGATCGGCAGCCACGTGGAGAAGGACGGCTTCTACGCGATGTGCGACGAGATGGGGTTCCTCGTTTGGCAGGTTTTTCCGCTGCACTACTGCGTGAGCGACGCCGACGACCTGATCGAGCGGGCGAGCGACATGATCCGCGACATGGGAATGATGCTCTGCAACCATGCGAGCATCGGGATGTGGTCGGTCTTCAAGGAGCCCGAGGTCTACCTGCTCCCCGACAAGCCAAACAACTACCACCGGCTCTGTCCGATCCTGAAGGAGACGCTCGGCACGGTCGACCCGACGCGCTGGACCCATCTCGGCGACTACCGGGAAGGTGTCTACAACCTGATGATCGGGTACTGCTGGGACGGCGACACGCACCTCGACGAGGTTGACCTGCCGCCGAACATCGTCGAGATCGGGGCCGGCTCGATCCCGGTCCGCGAGTCGCTCGAGTCGTTCATCCCGGCCGACGAGCTCTGGCCGCCGGACTGGGACACGTGGGAGTACAACGGGTTCTTCTACAACCTGTCGTTCGGGTTCGCGAAGGTGGAGATGAAGGACACGCTCGAGGAGTTCATCGACGCGTACCAGGCGTATGAGGCACTCGTCGTGAAGGAACAGATCGAGTACCTGCGGCAGCGGAAGTACCGCCCGATCGCCTCGACGTTCCACTACTACTGGAGGGACCCGTGCCCGATCATGGGGTCCGGTCTGCTCGACTACTATCGGCGTCGGTACCAGGTGTACGACACGTTCACGGCCGTCTACGGCCGCGTTCTGATCAGCCTCGAGCGCGACGCGAAGCCGTACGTGATCGGACGGCCCAAAGTCTACGATCGCGGCTCCACGTTCGTCGGGCGCGTCTGGGTGACGAATGACTTCACCGAACCGATCGAGGGGACGAAGGTGTCGTGGCGGATCACGCGGACCGACGTCGGCGACGTGCTCGCGAAGAACGCCCTCACGTGGACGCTGTCCGCCGACGGCGCAGAGGTCGTGGACGAGATCTCGTGGGCGATCCCCACGACGGCAACGCCGGGCGACCACCGCATCGAGATGCGGATCTCGACGCCCGATGGCGCCGTGCTCTCGACGAACCACACCGACATCGTCGTTCGCTAGATCCGGGGAGGCCATGCGATACCGACGGCTCGGAACGTCGGATCTCACGGTGTCGGTCCTCGGACTGGGCACCACGGGGTGGGGCGCCCACTGGGAGTTCGGCGACGTCGATCAGCGCGGGGCAACGCGGCAGGTGAGCATCGCGTTGGACGCCGGCGTCAACCTCTTCGACACAGCAGAGACGTACGGGGACGGCCGGTGCGAGGAGATGCTCGGCGAGGCGCTCGGTTCGCGCCGCGACGAGGCGATGATCGCGACGAAGGTCTTCTTCGGCACCAGCGACGATCCGGAGGTGGGGCTGTCCGGCGGGCACCTCCGCCGCTCGTGCGAGGACAGCTTGCGCCGGCTGCGGACCGACCGGATCGACCTGCTCCAGATGCATGGCTGGGACGGCATCACACCGCTCGACGAGACGCTCGCCGCCCTCGACGAGCTCGTCTCGAGCGGCAAGGTGCGAGCCGTGGGCGTCTCGAACTGGTCGGCCTGGCACCTGATGAAGGCCATCGGGATCGCGGAGCGCGAGGCCTGGCCCCGCTTCGCTTCCCAGCAGATCTACTACTCGTTGCAGGCTCGCGAGGCTGAGCACGAGCTCGTCCCGCTCTCGCTCGACCAGGGCGTCGGCGTCCTCGTCTGGAGTCCCCTCGCCGGAGCGTTGCTCACGGGGAAGTGGCGACGCGGCGCTGCTCCCCCAAGAGGAACGAGACGAACGCTCGGATGGCCCGACCCGCCGATCTACGACGAGGAGCAGCTCTGGCGGACGATCGACGTCCTCGTCGACATCGCCTCCGCGCGGAACGTGCGCGTCCCTGCGATCGCGCTCACGTACCTGTTGCACAAGCCGGGCGTGACGTCGCTCGTGATCGGCGCCCGCACCGAGGCGCAGCTACTCGAGAACCTGCCGGCTGCCGAGCTGGAGCTCGACGACGATGAGGTGTATCGGCTCGACGATGTGAGCGCTCCGCCGCTGCTCTATCCATATTGGTGGCAGGCGAAGTACGACGACCGTCTCGGCGAGGCCGACCTCGCCTCGCTCGCCAGATACCGGGCGGTCGAGCCCGAGGACGGCCTGCACCGCCCGCTCCCGGGGTTCGACGTGATCCCCAGTGGCGAGGAGAAGTCACGCCCGCACGGGAGAGGGTCGACGAGGTGACCCTCTCGGCACGGCTCAGCTCGTTCCTGAAGAACCTGCTGCTGCTCCTCGCCATCGTCGGCGCGCTCGTCGTGGCGATCGGCGTGCTCTCGCTCCTCCGCACCTCCGCGTGCGATCGCCTCGACGCGGAGCGGGTGGCCCACCTCGAGCCCGGACACGACACACCCGGCCCCGGGAGCATCAACGTGATCGGCGTCGGCCCCGGGCCACCGAAGTCACAGATCATCGAGTACCTCGAAGCGGAGTCGGCGATGATGCAAGCAGGGTGTGAGGTGCCCGATCCCGTGGGGAAGAGATGACGACCCATGGCGCCCCGGGGGTCAGAACCATCGAACGATCGCCGACTCTCTCCCTCCGGAGGTCGAGTGCTCCGCGAGCATCGCGTTCGACTCGCCGACGTCGACATGAACGTCGCGGAAGGCCCGAATGTCGGACCCCCGATCGTCCTCCTGCACGGCGGATCGAACCGTTGGCAGGCGTGGAAACCGATCCTTCCGGTGCTAACCGAGCGATGGCACGTGTTCGCTCCCGACTTCCGAGGTCACGGGGGATCGTCGTGGACCCCCGGGAGCTACTCGATCAGGACCGTCACCGATGACATCGTTGCGTTCCTCGACCGCGAGGTGAAAAGACCCGCGGCGCTCGTCGGCCATTCGCTGGGAGCCCAGGTCGCCTTGTGGACCGCCGCGCGCTCGCCGACCACGGTCAACGCCGTTGTCGCTGGGGACGCTCTGCCCGGCGGAGGGTCGGGCGACAGCGTCGCACGGCAGCGGGACCAGCTGGACTTCCAACTCCGTCATGCGGGATCCGGCGTGGACGTCGCGGATCTGGTCCATCTCATGCCGGAGCTCCCGTTCGGACGAGATCCCTCGGGTCGTGTGATCCGCGCCAAAGACGTGCTCGGTGATCGGCACCCGGCGTACGTCGATTGGGCCGAGACGATGAAGGCGCTCGACCCCTCTTTCGTGGAGGCCGTGATCGGATACGTCAGCTTCAGTGCCGGCTGCGACACGCAGCTCCTCACTCGGATCCCATGTCCCGTCCTGATCCTGCGAGCAGAGGACGATGGCATCACCATGGCGGACGTCGCGCTCGCGCTCGATCTCCTGCGCGACGGTCGCATGGTCACGCTCCCCGGCGTTGGACACGGGCTCCACCGCCAAGCGCCCGACGCGGTCCTCGCCGCGGTCGTCCCGTTCCTGGAGGCGACTGAGATCAGATGAACAGGACCCGTCAGGACGGCGACGGGTCGCCTGTCTCCGGGGGCACCGGGAGCGCGAGGCCGGAGGCGCCGGGCTTCGACATCTCCGCCGTCGAGCCTGCTCGACCGAGCATCTCGAGGGCGAGCTGCGCCCGCCGCACACGCTCACGACTCAGCCCGACGGCCGTCGCCTCGAGATGCGTTCCCGACGGATAGATGTTCGGTGAGTTCCGGAGGCCGAGCTTCACGTAGACGGGCGAGGCGACGCGGATCAGTTCCGGGAGCTCGTACAGCCGCACGAACCCGCCCGCGTCGTCGGGAGCCTCGATGTAGAAGTCGATCGGTGCATCGACCGTCGCGCGGATCGCCGCCATCTCGGGCAGCGACACGTCGGTCACGAGGTTCAGCGTGTTCGCACCGAGGTCCACGAGCACGCGGGCCGTGCTCGGGTTCGCGATCGGGAACATCACCGACATCTTCGCCTGCATGTCCTGCGGGAGTACTCCACGGTCGCGCATCTCCCCGAACACCTTCAGCAGTCCGACGTCGGTGATCAGGACGCTCCGGATCCCGTGCTCCGCGCACCGCCGGATGTCGTCGAGGGCGTGGACGAGACCCTCCTGTCCATGGATCGCTCCTGCGACGGCTGCGCCCATGTCGGTCCGAGCGCTCGCCGAGGGTCCCCACGACGCCGTCGGCCGGGCGAACAAGCTCACTTCCACCTGTGCGTCGCTTGCTGTCCGCACCATCTCGTCGAGCTCGGCATCCGTGAGGAGGAACCCGCCGCTCCCTTGGGAGACGCGATGGACGGGGACGTCGCGCCGTTCCGCTTCGTCGAGGACGGCCTCGAGGCACCGCGGCCCTTCGGTGCTCGGGATCTCGATCCGGAACGAGGCGCCGTCGGAGAACCGTTTCTGGGAGTCCGGCAGGGCGTGTAGATCCCCCGAAGGGAGACCGATCGACTCGAGGAACGACCGTGTGGTTTCCATCATCTGGTGGAGAGCGGGAACCGGTTCCACACCGCGAGATCGTGTCCGGTGTCGAGGAGCCGGCCGGCCATGGGAAGGCCCATCGCGCCGAGACCGAGGAAGGCGACTCGGCTCACGGGAACATCACGCCCTCGACGACCTCTCCAACGCGGCACTACGGGAAGATCGATGAGAACGTTATCATGCCCCTCGACGTGCGGATCTCGAACGTTTCCACGAGGATCGTCGACGACGGCGACCGTGACTGGGTCTTCGTGCGCGTGGAAACCGACGAGCCGGGCCTCACCGGATGGGGCGAAGCGTCCCTCGGCTGGCACACGCGGGCCGTCGTCGGTGCGGTGGGCGACCTCGCGCCGCTGATCGTGGGCCAGGACCCGCGCCCGGTCGAGCGACTCTGGCAGGCGATGATCCGAGCCCCGTTCTTCAGGGGTGGCATCGCGGTGACGAGCGCGGTGTCGGGGATCGACCAGGCGCTCTGGGATATAAAGGCGAAGGCGCTCGGGGTTCCGCTGTTCGAGCTGCTGGGCGGGCCGGTCCGCGATCGTG
>JBEVGU010000229.1:0-5608 GCA_040511595.1 Actinomycetota bacterium
CCCCTCGTGTGCCTCCGATCGGTGACCAAGGGGCTCCGGCCGACGATCCTCGCCAAGGCCGAGATGTTGAACCCGGGCGGGTCGGTGAAGGACCGCATCGGTATCCGCATGATCGAGGCCGCCGAGCGCGATGGCACGCTCCGCCCGGGCGGCACGATCGTCGAGCCGACGTCGGGCAACACGGGGCACGGTCTCGCGATCGCCGCCGCCGTTCGTGGCTACCGATGCATCTTCGTGATGCCCGACAAGATGAGCCAGGAGAAGATCTCGCTCCTGCGGGCCTACGGCGCCGAGGTCATCATCACGCCGACCGCGGTGCCTCGCGAGTCTCCCGAGTCCTACTACTCGGTGGCCTCACGCCTCGCCGACGAGATCCCGGGCGCCTTCCAACCGAACCAGTACTTCAACCAAGAGAATCCCGCCGCCCATTTCGATTCGACGGGACCCGAGATCTGGCGGCAGACCGATGGGAAGGTCGACGTCTTCGTGGCCGGCGTCGGCACGGGCGGCACGATCACCGGCGTTGGCCGTTACCTCAGATCGCGGAACCCCGACGTGACGATCGTTGGAGCCGACACCGAAGGGTCCGTCTACACCGGCGACGAGCCGCGTCCGTACCTCACCGAGGGCATCGGCGAGGACTTCTTCCCCGAAACGTTCGACCAAGCCGTCGTCGATCGCTGGGTTCGGGTCTCCGACCGTGATGCGTTCCTCACCGCCCGGGCGGTCACCCGGCAGGAGGGCATCCTGGTGGGCGGCTCGTGCGGGTCGGCCGTCTACGCCGCTCTCGAGGTCGCGCGTGACTACGACGACGACGCCACGGTCGTGGTGCTGTTGCCCGACACCGGCCGGAACTACCTCTCCAAGCTCTACGCCGACGGCTGGATGCGCCAGTACGGGTTCCTGGAGGGGCCCGAGATCGTGACGGTGGAGCAGGTGCTCTCGGCCAAGGGTGCCGACCTCCCGCCGCTGATCACGGTGAAGGCGCACGACAAGGTGCGGCAGGCCGTCGACGTACTGCAGGCGAGCTCGATCTCACAAGCACCGGTCGTGCACGAGGATTCAGCCGACGTCACGCAGTTCGTCGGGTCCATCCGCGACCGCGAGCTGCTCGAGCGGGTGTTCCGCGACCCCGACGCCCTGCAGGCCGATGTCGCCGAGGTGATGGCGCCGCCGATCCCGTTCGTGGAATGGGACCAGCCGATCGAGCTCGCCTTCGCCCAGCTGGAGCAGGCGTCCGCCGTGCTGGTCGCGAAGGCCGGCCAAGTGCTCGGGGTGCTTACGCGGAGCGACCTGCTCGACTTCCTCGCCCACCGGCGCCAAGCCCAGCGGTAGCGGGTGCGTTCGCTCGGCATCGACGTCGGGGTGAGCAAGGGTCTCGACGTGGTGCTGCTCGACGAGCGCCTCGTTCCCCTGCACGTCTCCTCGCGCGTGCACGTGCCCGACATCGAGCGTCTGATCCGCGACCTCCGGCCCGACGTGGTCGCGATCGACTCCCCGCCCCGGTGGGCCTCGTCCGGTCGGTCGCGACGGACCGAGCGCGAGCTCGCGGCGCTCAACATCTCGTCGTTCAACACGCCGAGCGAGCCTCACGGCAGCGGGAACCCGTTCTTCGCGTGGATGGAGGTGGGCTTCGAGGTCTTCGAGCAGGCGGCGGCGGCCGGGTTCCCCGTGTACGCGGCCGGGGATCCGCGGGGGAAGGCCCTCGAGGTGTTCCCGCACGCGACCGCCGTGGTCTTGGCTGGGTGCCTCGCCCCGAGGGGCGCCAACAAGCGAGCGTGGCGGACGGCCGTGCTCCGAGCCCAGGGCGTGCGGACCGACGAACTCGCATCGGCCGACCGCGTCGATGCGGCGCTGGCCTCCCTGACCGGGCTCTCTGCGCTGAGCGGGAGACGGTTCGCGCCGGGGGATCCCCGGGAGGGCGTGATCGTCCTTCCCGCCGCGGCTCTGCCGGCCGTGCCCTACCGCCCGGGGACGGTCGCGCCCCGCGAGGCGCAGCCCCTGTTCACCTACTGCGCGTGCGGCGATCCCGGCTGCGACCGGCTCGTGCGCGGAGAGTTCGCCCCCGGGCACGACGCCAAGCGGAAGGCGACGTTGTGGCGGCGTGCCCGCGACGGAGCTGAGGCGCTCGAGGAGCTCAAGGCCCGCCGCTGGAAGCCCCCACCCGAGATGCGATGAGGAGATGACGTGACCCCTGACGAACGGAACGCCGACCTGCGGTTCGAGACACGGGCGATCCATGTCGGACAGGAACCCGATGCCCTCTACGGGGCCGTGAACGTGCCGATCTACCAGACATCGACCTACGCGCAGCCGGAGGTCGGCGCCCCCAAGGCGTGGGACTACGCTCGCGGCGGCAATCCGACCCGGGAGGCATTCGAGCAGGCGCTGGCCTCGCTCGAAGGAGCCGACCGCGGGTTCGCGTTCGCGAGCGGGCTCGGCGCCGAGGCGACCCTGTTGCTCACCCTGCGCCCGGGCGATCACGTGATGCTCGCCGACGATGTCTACGGCGGGACCCACCGTCTGTTGTCGAAGGTGCTGGCCGGGTGGGGGCTCACGTTCTCGACGGCGGACCTCCGGGACCTGGAAGCCGTGCGATCGTCGTTCACGGCCTCGACGAAGGTCGTCTGGATCGAGACGCCATCGAACCCGCTCCTCAAGATCGTGGACATCGGAGCGGTGAGCGCGATCGCCCACGAGCACGGCGCCAAGGTCGTGGTGGACAACACGTTCGCCACGCCCGCGTTGCAGCGACCACTCGCGCTCGGCGCCGACGCGATCGTGCACAGCGTGACGAAGTACATCGGCGGGCACTCCGACCTGATCGGGGGCGCGATCGTCACGAGCGACGAGGAATGGGTCGGGGCGCTCGGCTTCCTCGCGAACGCGGTCGGCGCCGTGCCGGGTCCGATGGACAGCTACCTCGCGCTGCGTGGCCTGAAGACCTTGGCCGTGCGCATGCAGGCGCACTGCGCCGGGGCCAGGGCGGTCGCCGGATACCTGCTGACGCACCCTGCGGTCACCCAGGTGCTCTACCCGGGACTCGAAGACCACGCGGGCCATGAGGTCGCGGCCCGGCAGATGGCGGACTTCGGCGGCATGGTGTCGTTCCGCGTCGGCAGCCCCGAGCGAGCGGTCGACGTCGCCCGTCGGACGGAGCTGTTCGTCCTGGCAGAGTCGCTCGGCGGCGTGGAGTCGTTGATCGAGGTGCCCGGTCCGATGACCCACGCGAGCGTCGCCGGCTCACCGCTCGAAGCACCCCCGGACCTGGTGCGGCTCTCGGTCGGCATCGAGCACCCCGACGACTTGATCGAGGACCTCGACCGGGCGCTGGGATGACTGGTCGTTTCAGGCGAGGCGGATCGGCTCACCATCGACGACGCCGACCTCGACGGCACGGATGCTCGGGTGCCCGTCGACCACGCGGATCGGAAGCGCATCGCCCGCGGGGCCGAGCCAGGCACGGAGCCGGCCCGCGTTGCCCGAGATCTCGATGCCGGCGGTGCCGTTCAGCTCGACCTCGTGCACGATCGGAGCGCGTCCCGGGTGGAGCTCGGCCGGCACGGTCCATTCGATGAAGAATGGCAGCGACGCGTCGCGTTCCTCGTCGTCGATACCGGCGCTCCGCCACCGGATCTCCGAGCCGTCCGATAGGGTGCGAACTCCCGCCTCCACCACGAGGCCGAGGCGCGAGGCGGTCGCGTCGATGTCCGTGTCGGAGAGGCAGACCGCGAACCACCGGTCGCTCGCATCCGCGGTCAGCTCGAGGAGGGCTCGGCCCAGTGCGTTCGCCCGGGCCGCAGCGCGATCGATGACGGCAATCAGCTCGACGTAGTCGTTGCCGAGGGGGACGATCCGATTGCCGGTGCCCCATCGCGGATGCACGCCTCCCGGCACCGATGCGAGGCCGTGCTCGCGCCGCAGGCGCTCGCCGGCCTCGTCGAGATCGGCGACCGCCAGCACGGCGTGATCGATCGCGTACACCACTTCATCTTGTCATCCCGCGATACGGTCCACGCATGGCTCGCCTCCGCCTGCCGGCGACGATCGCGCTCACGCTCCTGCTGACGGCTCCGGTCGCGCGGGCGGCCGACCCGCGACCTCGCCCGTTGCTCGAGGGGCTTGCGTTCCCGACGAACATGGCCTTCGCGCCGGACGGCACGTTGTTCTTCACCGAGAAAGAGACCGGCAAGGTGCGGGTCGTGACTCCCGACGGGGCTCTGATCGATCGGCCGTTCATCACGGTCGCGGTGATGCCCGAGGCCGAACGTGGCCTGCTGGGCATCGCCCTGCATCCCGATTTCGACGAGCAGCCGTGGGTCTACCTCTACTTCTCCGACCCCGTGGACGGACGGAACCGGCTCGTCCGGGTGCGCGCCGACGGCGTGGTCGCGGCGGGAGAGCCCGAAACGCTGCTCGAAGGCCTGAGCGCGGTGGCGGGGTACCACAACGGGGGTGATCTCGTGTTCGGCGCCGACGGCACCTTGTTCGTCTCGCTCGGGGAGGCGCACGAGGCGGAGCGCGCCCAAGACGCCGGCGACCTCGGTGGCAAGATCGTCCGGCTCACCGAGGACGGTGACGTGCCGGGAGACGGGCCGTTCGGGCCGGACTCCCCGGTCTGGTCGGTCGGACATCGCAACTCGTTCGGCCTCTGCCTCGACCCCGTGACCGGAGAGCTGTGGGAAACGGAGAACGGACCCGACCGGGACGACGAGGTGAACCTGATCGAACCGGGAGGGAATTACGGCTGGCCCGTGGTGACGGGGGGTGCCGTCGACGAGCGATTCGTGGAGCCGCTGGTGGTCTTCGAGCAACCCATCGCGATCACGGGGTGCGCGGTCGCCGACGGCGACCTGTGGTTCGGCTCGTTCGACGGGCGGCTGTGGCGTCTCGCTGGGGACGCGCGCAGCTCCGGCGAGGTCGAGGAGATCGCGACCTTCCCCACGGGGGTGACCGACGTCTCGACCGGGCCTCGCGGGGAGCTGTACGTCGCCACCGCCGACGCGATCTGGACCGTGCGGCCGCCCACACGCTCGCCCGCCCCGTCCACGACCCCGCCGGGACCGACCGATCGAGCCGGCTCCCCGGACGCCCCTGCCGCGTCCGGACGCGATGACGGGTCCAGCGTACGAACGTGGATCGTGATCGCGGCGTTCATCGTGCTGGCGGGGGCGCTCGCCGTTCGTGCCGTGGCCGCGCATCGGCTGCACGGCGGGCGCCGCTCGCGCGACCGGCAGGAGGGACCGGATCGCTAGCGGCTCACTGGCCCTTCGGCCGCTTCAGATACGCCACGGTGGACACCGCGCCCGACGGCGTCGCCTGCGCCACGACCGACACGAGCTCCCACCCGTCGGCGCCGAAGGTGTCGAGGATCTCGCCGGGGTTGTGTTCGAGCAGTGGTGCGACGAAGTACTCCCACGCTGTCATGCGCTCCCCTCTCGGTCCAGCCGTTGCTTCGTGCGTCGGATGCAGACGCCCATGATGACCTCGAGCCCCGCGTCGCTCGCGATGCGGGTGCCATCGGCGCGAAGGTGCGCTGGCTGCAGGACGGCATCGTGAACGCGGGGGCCTAACGCAAAGCGAGCCACGCGGGGCGCGAGGTCATCAT
>JBEVGU010000230.1:0-15867 GCA_040511595.1 Actinomycetota bacterium
CGCCGGCCCTGATCGACCGCCAGGGCGTTGCTGTGCGGCCCATCCGGATGAGCGCCTACTACTGGAACAAGGGCATCGAGGTGAAGGTGCCACCCGCGGATCTGCGCATCGTGGCCGGAGGCGACACGTCGAATCTCCGGGCGGTCGGCTACACCTGCGGCGAGGGCACACCGACCTCGTCCGTGCCTCTCGACTGCGGCCGCAAGCTGTTGAAGGGCGTGGTCATCTTCCCGTCGTGCTGGGACGGGGTGCACGTCGACTCCGCCGACCATCGCAGCCACATGTCCTATCCGAAGGGCACGGGCTGTCCGTCGACGCATCCGGTGCCCCTGCCGAAGCTGGTGCTCCACGTCACGTACGGCATCCGCAACGGCGCCGGGTACTGGCTCAGCTCCGATGCCGGGATGGGTCTCACCGACGGGCGGTCGATGCACGCCGACTTCTGGAACGTCTGGGACGCCCAGGCGCTCGCCGAGGCCGTGACCGTGCTCGACACCGGCGTGACGGTCTCGCTCGGCGACTGAGCGCCTCCCTCAAGATCGGTCTTGACCGGGTCTCGATCCCCGCGTAGCGTTGCCCAGCCGGATCGCCCGGCCTACAGCAACAGCATGGGAGGGATCGGCGTGAGGTACGCCCTTCGCGCGGTGGTGACGACCGCAACGATCGCGGTGATGGCGCTTCCGGCCTCGGCGACGCCGAGCGTGGTCGGTCTCTGGCACATGGACGAGACCTCCGGCACCACGATGAACGACGCCTCGGCCTTCGACAACGACGGCTCGCTCGAGCACGTCTCGTTCTCCCCTTCTGGTTGGAGCGGCCGCGGGTACTCGTTCAATGGGTCGAACTCGCTCGCCGTCGTCCCGAACGACGCGAGCCTGAACCCGGGCACGCAGGACATCACGCTCTCGGCGTACATCAAGGTGACGCAGGCCCCGAGCCGCAGTGAGTTCGACTACGACATCGTGCGGAAGAAGGGCCAGGGCTCGATCTACAAGATGGAGATCCTCTACACCGGCACCGGCTACTGCCAGTTCAAGGGCACGAAGGGCAACGGCGTGGTGAAGGGTGGTCCGGTCGTCACCGACGGCGCGTGGCACCACCTCGAGTGCCAGCGCACCGCGTCCCGCGTCAGGCTGCTGGTCGACGGGGTCGAGGTGAAGGCGAAGTCGGTGGCGACCGGTTCGATCTCGAACAAGACCGCGCTGGTGCTGGGGGGCAAGGCCGATCGCTCCGACGACTGGTTCCGAGGCCTGATGGACGAGGTCTCCGTCACCTTCGGGTCATAGGTCTCCGCGGCCGCGTCGAGCAGGGCGTCAGTCGCCCCCGCCGAGATCTCACCAGTCGTCGTCGGTGTAGAACGCGGAAGCAACCTCCGCGGTGCCGTCCCGCACCCGGGCGATGTCGGCCCGGTCGAGGCGCTCCTTCCACAGGGAGAGCGCGGCCGTGCTGTCCCGACGCTGCTCCCCAGCACGCCGGACCGTGACCGGGTTCGACGCGCCGCTGTAGTGCTCGACGACGCCCTCCAGGGACCCGTCGTCGACGAGGCCGAGCCGTCGGTAGAGGTCGGCGAAGCTCGCCAACGGCTCGGCGCTGAGGTCCTCGTGGCGCCGGAAGATCCAGTCAAGTCGGTCCGACTGCAGGCGGGCGATCTCCCCGTGCAGGAGGTTCCAGAGCAGGATCGCTTGGTCCAACAAGGGCTGCTCGGCGGCAGCGAACCGCTCGATCTCGCCGCGCTCAGACTCGAGTCGATCGCGCATCAGCAGCGGCTGGGCGAGGAAGTCACCGAAGCGATGACGCCAGCCGTGCTGCACGATGCTCGACGCGAACGCCCCCGGGTGTCGGATCAGCACGACGGGCTCGACGTCGAACCGGTCGGCGAGCCACTCCGTCGAGAACAACGCGATCGGATCCTTGAGCAGGGCTCTCGCGCCGACCCGCGCCGCTCGCTGCATCGCGCGACGATCGCGGAGCATCCTCGCGACGTCCTTCGGAGATCGAAGCGACCCCAGCTCGGCTGAGAGGTTGTACCGCAGGGCGACCGTGTCGCCGACAGGTCCGAGGTAGGCTCCCTCGTTCTCATCACAGACGTAGGGGAACCAGACGCGGAACCCCGCCGCGCAGATGCCCGGGCGAGCGAGCAGACTGAAGGGTTCCCAGAGGTAGTGCACCGGCGTTCGCGACCCCGACAGGACGCGCGCGACCCATCCCGTGCCGGACCGATGCGACCCGGTCACCAGGATCGGACGTGAGGTCGTCATCGGGCCGGTACCGTACAGGAAGCCCCGATCGGAGCGAGGGATCGGTGGTGCCGCCCGCAGGCGGCGACGCCGCGGACGAGATGGAGGTGGGATGGAGTCGGATCGAGGGCCCGTTCGCTTCGGCGTCGTGACGCCGGTGCTGAACGGCGAGGAGTTCCTTCGGCAGACGCTCGAGTCGATCTGGACGCAGGCCTCCGACGACGTCCGGATCGATCATGTGCTCGTCGACGGCGGTTCGACCGACCGGACGTTGAAGATCGCCGCCGACTTCCCGACCCGGGTCCTGCGATCCGAGGACGACCAGGGCATGTATGACGCCGTGAACAAAGGGATGGCCGAGGTCGACGGCGCCATCGTCGGCTACATCAACGCCGACGACGAGATCGCCCCTGGGGCGGTGGCTGCCATCGTCGACGCCTTCCGGCGCGAGCCGAAGGCGGGATGGCTGTGCGGCAGGGTCGAGTACACCGGCCCGAACGGGGAGGTGCTCGGCCGCATGCAGCCGGTGCGGGTCTCGCTCGCCTCGTACGCGGGCATCGGCTGGTCGACGATCCCCCAGCAGACGGTCTGGGCCAGGCGCGAGTTCTTCGACGCGATCGGCCCCTTCGACCTCGCCTACCGCAATTGCGGCGACTACGACTGGTACGCGCGGGCGCTGCTCCGCCATCACCCGCTGATCGTGCAACAGACGCTGGGCCGCTTCCGGTTGCACCCGGCCCAGATCTCGCTCGACCCGGCCACGATGGAACGCGAGAGCCACATGGTGCAGGACCGGTACGGGGGCACGGGGCGCCTGCGGTGGCTGCAGGGGAAGCTGTTGAGCCTGCGACTGAACGCCCGCAACCCCGCCTGGCTGGTCGCGAAGAAGCGCGGTCGCATATCCTTCACGGCGGATCCGGGCCAGCGCGACCACGGGGCCTAGGGCGAGGGTCGCGGAACGATCCCCGAACGTCGCTCACCCGCGCCATCGCCTTGACGAGGCTTGCCACCCGACCGTACCGTCGGCGTTCGATGCGTTCGATGGCGCCGACAGATGCGCCGGACGATCCTTCGACGTTCCACCGATGCGAACCACTGCTCCAGGAGGGCCACACCCTGATCGACGACTCATGCGCGTTCCAGTGCTCCCAGACCGACCCCGGTGACCTGCCCGGCGGCGGCGACATCGACTGAGGCCTCGGAGCACGCATGGGAACCCCCCGACACACGTCTGATTCAGCTGGTCATCAACCGGCGATAGGCGGCGTGGGCGTGCTCGCGCCGCGCCCGGAGCCGCGAGGCGTGCAGCTCCGATCGCATCGCCTCCTTCCGGATCGTGCGCGACTCGGAGGGCCGCTGGACGCGGTGCTCCGGCACCTCGAGGGCGGGCTCCAGTCCCGCCGCCAGGCACCTCGCCTTCTCATGACGGTACTCGTCGAGGCCGATGCGCCCGTCCTCGAAGTCGCCGAGTGCCTCGCTCCAAGCGGGCCGGCGGCTGCGGTCCTCGATGATCTCGAAGACCGTGTCGACGTGCTCGGGATCGTGCTCGAACCGGTCGAACGACGTGGAGAACTTCGCGTTCAACCGGTCGATCACGGGACCGAAGTCCGTGGTGATCTCGGTGAAGTCGGCCACGACGATACGGTCGGGCTCTCCGGCGACGAGGTCGCAGAAGCGCGCGTACGCGCCGAGCGCCGTCGACAAGCTCACATCGGGCTCTCGGATCGCGATGGACAGGACGGTGTCGTCGGGCTCGCGGATCGCCACGAGACACGGCACGCCGCGCCGCACCGCCTCGGTGACGTGAGCGGCCGAATGGATCGTGTGGGCCAGTCGCACCGGCCGCCGCTGCGCGACCTGGAAGGCGATCACCGAGAAGGTCACCGCCGTCCGTGTGAAGCCGTCGATCACCAGCTCGGTCGAGTCACCGACGACCGCCTCTCCGTATCGGCGCCGAGCGACGGGGAGGTACCACCGATGCTCCGCAGCCCGGAACCGCAGGTCCCACCGAACCCGATGCAGGGTCGAGCGCATGCCGGACATCCACGCTCCGTTCGCCACGGCGGTGACTCTACCGGCAGCCCTGACTCCCACATCGCGGGGCCGGCATGACGCTGGGCGCGGAGGGACTCGCGAGGCTGCTCGCCGCGATCACGCTGCTGCTGATCGCCGCCCACGTGTTCGGGTACCTGTTCACGCGCTACCGGCAGCCGCGCGTGATCGGGGAGATCGTTGGTGGACTGATGCTCGGGCCCACCGTGCTCGGGGCGATCGCGCCCGGGGTGCAGGCTTCCCTGTTCCCGACGACAGGCCCGACGCCGCTGGTGCTCGACGCGATCTACCAGCTCGGGTTGCTCCTGTTGATGTTCGGGGCGGGCGCCGAGGTCCGGGTGTCGTTCGACTCGAAGGAGCGACGCACGGTCGGTGCGGTGACGCTCACAGGCATGGTCGTGCCCTTCCTCGTCGGGCTGCTGTTCGTGTCGCTCTTGCCCGAAGGCAGGTTCCTGGGCGCGGCCGACGACCGAGCTGCGTTCGTGCTCGTGTTCGCGTTGGCGATCGCGGTGACCAGCATCCCTGTCATCTCCAGGATCATGCAGGATCTCGGCATCCTGGAGACGTCGTTCGCTCGCATCGTGTTGGCGGTGGCGGTCATCGAGGACGTGGTCGTCTACGTCCTGCTCGCGATCGCATTGGGGTTCGTGAGCGCCACGACTGGTGACATCTTCGGCTTGCAAGGCGCGCTCGGCGTCGAAGCATCGGGGGCCTCCGGGGTCATCTACCACACCGTCGCCACGCTCGCGTTCCTGCTGCTCTCGCTCTGGCTCGGCCCCATCGTCTACCGGACGGTGTTGCGGTCGAGGCTGAACCTCGTGAAGCGATCGAACGCGATCGCGTTCCAGGTCGCATTCATGCTGGTGATGACCGTGATCGCGGCGTACGTGGGTGTGACGCCACTGTTCGGGGCGTTCGCGGCGGGCATCGTGGTCGGCTCCACGGAAGGGGCGGGCGCCCAGCAGGCGAGGGAGCACATCCGCACGTTCGCGATGGCCTTCTTCATCCCGATCTACTTCGCGATCGTCGGCCTTCGGCTCGACCTGATCCACGGGTTCGACCTGCCGTTCTTCATCCTGTTCTTGATCGTCGCGTGCGTGGCCAAGGCGGCCAGCGTTTGGGTCGGGGCTCGCCTGGCGGGTGAGAGCCCAAGCGGGGCACGGAACCTGGCGATCGCCCTCAATGCTCGAGGAGGTCCGGGCATCGTGCTGGCCTCGGTCGCCTTCGACGCGGCGATCATCGACCAGACGTTCTATGCGGTGCTCGTGATGCTCGCGATCGTGACGTCGTTGCTGGCCGGGACGTGGCTGGAGCGCGTGATCAGCTCAGGGAAGCCCCTGCGCTGACGGATGGGGCTCGTCCGAGCCTGAACTACTCGCCTCTGCGGCCGCGGGCTGCCGAGCCGCCGCGGGTCGGGGCGACGACCGTCCCATCGCCGTTGTTGCTCCCGTCGCTCTCGGCCACGGTCGGCTCGACGGGCATCGGCGGCTCACTGGGGAGCGGCGGCTCGGCCGGCAGACTCGGATCCGCGGGCACGGGGGGCTCAGCCCGGTCTGCTTGCACGGGGGGCCCTCCCGGAGCGGCGGGCTCTGCCGGAGCGGGGGGCTCTGCGGCTTCGCTCGGCTCCACCGGCTCGCGCCGTGCAACCGGGGCCTTCGGCTCGACGGGCGCGCCCCACTCGGAGCTCTTCGCGGCGCCGGGTTTGGTCGCACGCTGGGGTGGCGCCACGGGTCGCGTTTCGCCACGTCGCTGCCGTCTCGGAACCTCCGGACGATCGTCGGAGCCGTAGTAGGTCTCGTAGCTGGTGAACCCCATGCCCATCCGTTGCGAGAACGAGATGTTGTTGTAGGCGCCGCCGATGATCGAGCCGCCCGCCGTGGTGAGCTGTCCAACGGCCTCTTCGAGGGCCGTCTTCGACGAGATCGAGGGGTCGTGCACGAGGATGACGCCGTCGCCGAGCTCGGCGAGGATCGAGGCATCGGCGACCGGGAGCACCGGAGGCGAGTCGGCGATCACGACGTCGGCGAGGGCGCGGAGCTCGGCGAACACCGAGTCCGCCTGCGCGAGCAGCGCTACGGGGTCGTGCGGCGTGGCTCCGCTCGCCAGCAGCGAGAGTCCTTCGAGATCGGTGTCAGTCAGCAGCTGGCGAACGCTCGTGCCCTCGAGCGCATCGCGCAGGCCGGGCCCATCGGGTACTCCGAAGAAGTCCGAGGCGCGAGGACGCCGGAGATCGGCGTCGACCAGCACCACGTGCAACCCGGTCTCGGCGAGCGCCCACGCGAGGTTCGTCGCGGTGGCGCTCTTGCCCTCGCCGGGCAGGGCGGAGGTCACCACGACGACGTCGAGCAGGTGCTGCGACCGGAGGAACCGCACGTTCGTCGCGAGCGTTCGGTACGCCTCGGCCGCGGCGCCCCCGGGTTCCGTGGCCATCGCCAGATCGGCCTCGGCACGGTCGTTCCATCCGTCGACGGACGGGATGACGCCCAGCACCGGCGAGTCGAGCTGCTCTGACAGCTCGTGGCGGTCGCTCACCCGGTCGTCCATCAGCCCCATGGCGATGGCGATGCCGGCACCGAGCAGGGCGCCCACCAACGACCCGAGCACGATCACGGGTACCAGGCCGATGCCCGTCGGGGTCTCCGGCCGGGTCGCCTGGCTATAGAGCTGACCACCCTGAAGTCCTTCCCGGACGTTCTCGACGTCTGTCCGCTGGTCCTCGAGCTCGCTGATGTCGTCGTGATAGAGGCCCCTCTCGACGTCGGTCTCCGCCGTCTCGAGAAGGGCTTGCTTCTCAGCGATCCGATCGTTGAAGAGAACGATCTTCTTATCGAGCGTTTCCTTGTCCTCGGCGACCCGGTTCTCGAGGTAGGCCACAGCAAAGGCGTTTGCCAGGGTCTGGGCCGCGTCCTTGTCAGGATCCTCGTACCCGATGTACATCACCGTGCTGTCGCCGATCAACTCGACCCTTAGGCCCTTCAGGAGTTGTTGGGCAGTGGTCTGGGGCGAAACGGCCTCCCGCACCAAGTCGGCGACCTGCACCGATGACACGATCTCAGCCTCGGTGGCCATATCGGGCTCAACCGCTGACCCGGACAGGGCCGTGGAGCTAAGTAGCGGGTTCACGATCGGCAACACCTGCACCTTGGCGCGCGCCAGGTAAGTGGGGGTCTTGGTGACGATGAAGGCCGCCGCCAGGCCGGCGATGATCACCGCGAACACGATGGGCACCCAGAGGCGCCTGCGCACCATGTGCCAGTAGTCGCTGAGATCGAGGAATCGGGTCTGCTCGGCCATGGTGTTCCTTCGGGTCTCGGATCGGTTGACGTCCGTTCCGCGTGATGTTACCCGAGTGGAACCCCCCTCAATAGAAACATCACGACTCTTCACACCGTGGGCGTGAGCCGCCGGACCGCCCTGAGCACCTCATGAGCGCCGCCGGAGCCTCAGATCAGAGGAACGGCGCGTCGCCGGTAGACTGGCGACTTCCAACGAGGAGGAGGCCGTTCACACGATGCCCACCGCCACGATCGTCACGAACCAGGGGTCGTTCAAGGTCCTGCTGATGCCCGACCACGCGCCCAAGACCGTGCAGAACTTCGTCGACCTGGCCACCGGGGGCAGGGAATGGACCGACCCGCGCGACGGACAGGCGAAGACCGAGGCGTTGTACCCGGGCACGACGTTCCATCGCGTGATCGACGGCTTCATGATCCAGGGCGGCGATCCCACCGGCACCGGCATGGGGGGCCCCGGCTACACGTTCGAGGACGAATGCCCGCACGACGGCCCGTCGTTCGACCGACCCGGCCTGCTGGCGATGGCCAACGCCGGACCCGGCACGAACGGGAGCCAGTTCTTCGTGACGGTCGCGCCGACCGACTGGCTCACGGGGCGACACACGATCTTCGGCGAGGTGACCGAGGGCTACGACGTGGTCGAGTCGATCTCGAAGGTCTCGACGGCGGGGCAGGACCATCCCGCCGAGGACGTCGTGATCGAGCGCATCGAGGTCGTCAGCTGAATCGTCACAGCGATGGACGCGGAGGGGCGGCTCGATCGAGGCGATACACGAGATGCCCCCAGCCCGCCCGTATCGTGCCTCGCCAGACCTCGAACCCGAGCTTCTCGGCCACCCGCTGCGACGCCACGTTCTCAGGCCTGATCAACGAGACGAGGAACGGCGCGTCGAGATCGTCGAACGCGACACGCCGGCAGGCAGCTCCGGCTTCGGTGGCGATGCCCTGACGCTGGCGCGAGGCCAGCACATGCCACCCGAGCTCGATGTACGGCTCGCCGTCGACCTGCTGCACGGTGGGCCCGCAATCACCGATCACCTCGCCGGTGGCACGGTCTTCGATCGCGAGGAGCCCGGTGCCTTCACGCCCGTATCGCTCGAGGTTCGATGCGATCCAGTCCCGCGTCGTGGCGCGGTCGAAGGGCGCCGGGTAGTACCGCATCGACTCGGCGTCGCCCAGCACGGCGACCATGGCCTCGAGGTCGGAGAGATCGTCACGGAACGGACGGAGTCGCAGTCGTTCGGTCTCGATCGGGACGGACAGCCGCAGCATGCGTCGCTCAGCGTAGCGGTCCCCACGGTCACCACCGCCGGCTACCGCAGCGGCGGCTGTCCGCGGGATACTTCGAGCCTCCGCCGACAGCGAACACACGGACGACACGGATAGAAGGATCGCCATGGCCGACCGACCGAACGTGCTGGTGACCCGCCCGATCATGGAGGCGCCCCTGGACCGCCTGCGGACACGCTGCCACGTGACGGTGCACGAAAACGAGTTCGGGATCCCGCGCGACGAGCTGCTGCGGGTGGTGGCCGGCCGGGACGCGATCGTGACGATGCTGACCGAGCAGGTGGATGCCGCGTTCCTCGCCGCGGCCGGCCCGCAGCTTCGGGTCGTCGCGAACCACGCCGTGGGGTTCGACAACGTCGACCTGCCCGCGTGCACCGTGGCGGGCGTGCTCACGACGAACACCCCGGACGTGCTCACCGAGACGACCGCCGACACGGCGTTCGCGCTGCTGATGGCTGCCGCCCGGCGCGTGGGCGAGGGCGAGCGCTTCCTGCGGACGGGCACCCAGTGGATCTGGGGACCGCTGATGATGCTGGGACAGGACGTGCACCACAAGACGATCGGGATCGTCGGGTTCGGACGCATCGGCCAGGCGGTGGCACGGCGCGCCAAGGGCTTCGGCATGCGCGTCGTCTACAGCGACGCGGTGCAGCTGCCTCCCGAGGTCGAGGCGGAGACCGGTGCAGAGCGACTCCCCCTCGCCGACCTGCTGGCACGCGCCGACTTCGTCTCGATCCACACCAACCTCACCCCCGAGACCCGGCACTTGTTCGGCGTCGAGGCGTTCCGGGCGATGAAGCAGACGGCGGTCGTGGTGAACACGTCGCGCGGCCCGGTGATCGATGAGGTGGCATTGGCCGATGCGCTCGAGGCCGGGGAGATCTTCGCTGCGGGGCTCGACGTGTTCGAGCGCGAACCCGAGGTGGAGCCGCGCCTGCTGAAGGCCGACAACGCGGTGGTGATCCCGCACCTCGGGAGCGCCACGGTCGACACGCGCAACGCGATGGGCGACCTGGTGGTGGACAACGTGTTCGCAGCCCTCGACGGCTCCCGGCCACCGACGCTCCTGAACCCCGACGCCTTCCAGGACTGAGGGGGAGGCAGGGTGAGCGCTCGCGTGGCGACCCAGCGAGCGCGCGAGGGCGCGAGCGCCATGGCGCCGGAGCTTCGGCACGACGTGCGGCTCCTCACCACGATGTTGGGCGACGCGATCGCCGAGACCGGCGGACGGGAGCTCCTCGACGATGTCGAGTCCCTGCGGCGGGCCACGATCGCGCTGCGCGGACGTCCCACGGCCGCGGGACGACGACGGGTGGTCGAGATCGTGGGCGCGCTCGATCCCGTGCGAGCCGAACAGGTGATCCGGGCGTTCACCTGCTACTTCCAGCTCGTGAACCTGGCCGAGGAGCGCAACCGCATCCGGACGCTGCGGGCTCGCACCCACGGCCGGCGCCCGCTCGAAGGCTCGATCGCCTCGCTGGGGCGACTCGCCACGCCCGAGGCGTTCGACGACGTGCGCATCAGGCCGGTGGTCACTGCGCATCCCACCGAGGCCAAGCGACGGGCGGTCGTGGAGCACATCTGGCGGATCGGCGGCCTGCTCGAGCGCCTCGACGACGGCCGCCTCTCGATGCCCGAGCGCACCGAGGGCATGCGCCGGCTGCGCGAGGAGATCGCCGGGCTCTGGCGCACCGAGCCGGTGCGCCGGCACCGACCCGAACCCCTCGACGAGGTTCGCGCGACGCTGGCTCTGTTCGACGAGACGATCTTCACCACGCTGCCGCTCGTCTATCGCGAGGTGGACCGAGCGATCGATCCTGAGGGTAGCGGCGCCCGCGCCCCCGCGTTCCGGCCGTTCCTACGATGGGGAACCTGGGTGGGCGGCGATCGCGACGGGAATCCGTCGGTCACGGCCGAGACGACGAAGGCGGCCGTCGCCATCGCGGCCGACCACGTGCTGCGGGGTCTCGAGAACGCGGCGCGGCGCATCGCACGCACCCTCTCGGTCTCCGACGACGACGTGCCCCCGTCGGCCGCCTTGCGCCGGTCGCTCGCGCGCGACGAACGCCTGCTTCCCGATGCCGCCGCGGAGCTCGAGCGAAAGCTGCCCGACGCCCCCCACCGCCGCAAGCTCGGCCTGGCGGCCCACCGCCTCGCGGCGACGCGGACTCGAGACCGGGGCGCCTACGACGAGGCGTCGGAGCTCGTCGCCGACCTCGACGTGCTCCAACGGTCGCTCGACGCGGGTGGAGCGCCGAGGCTGGCGTGGGGGGAGCTGCAGCACCTTCGCTGGCAGGCGGAGACGTTCGGATTCCACCTGGCGGAGATGGAGGTCCGCGAGCACGCGGAGGTGTTCGACTTGGCCCTGCGTGAGCTGGCGCCCGATGCCGCCGGCGACGCGCGGGCGCTCGACCGGCTGGCGCGTCGTGCCGCGGGCGGGCCGGCTGCCACCGCGAGGAGTGCGCGGGCGCGAGAGGTGCTGGCGACGTTCCGGGCGATCCGCGACGCGCAGGATCGATCGGGCGAGGTCGCGTGCCACCGCGTGATCGTGAGCTTCACACGGTCGGCGGCCGACCTCGCCGGCGTGATGGCGCTGGCCCGCCTGGCCTCTCCGGCCCGGCCGGCAGACGTGGATCCGGTGCCGCTGCTCGAATCCCGCAGGGAGCTCGAGTCGGCCACGGACATCCTCGATGCATGGGTCGCGTTGCCGGGCACGCGGCAGCTGCTTCGGCGCCGCCGCCGCGAGCTGCAGGTGATGGTGGGCTACTCCGACTCTGCCAAGGAGGCCGGGGTGCTCGCCGCGAACCTCGAGCTGTACCGGACGCAGCGGGCGATGGCGGCCTGGGCCCGGGCCAACGACGTGCGCCTCACGATCTTCCACGGACGCGGAGGCGCCCTCGGTCGCGGCGGCGGACCGGCAAGCCGAGCGATCCTCGGCCAACCGCCGGGCTCGGTCGACGGCCGCTTCACGGTCACCGAGCAGGGCGAGATGGCGTTCGCGCGCTACGGCGACGCGACGCTCGCGCAGCGTCACCTCGAACAGCTGACGACCGCCGTGGTCCGCGCGAGCACCGGTGACGTGGCGAGCGACCCGGCGGATCGGTTCGACGGCGAGCTCGCGCGCATGGCGGAAGCCTCGCGCCGCCGCTACGAATCCCTCGTCCACCGCCCGGGGTTCGTCCGGTTCTTCCGCCGCGTGACGCCGATCGCACAGATCTCGACGTTGCCGATCGCGTCGCGTCCGGTCTCGAGAGGCGTGGGTGCGGCGGTTGAGCTCGAGGACCTCCGGGCGATCCCATGGGTCTTCGCGTGGGGACAGAGCCGAGTGAACCTGCCCGGCTGGTACGGGCTCGGCACCGGGCTGGAGGCGGTGGCCGACACGCGGGGCGGGCTCGCGACGTTGCGCTCGATGTTCCGCGAGTGGCCGTTCTTCACGGCGATGATCGAGAACGCCGAGCTCTCGCTCGCGAAGGCAGACGCCGGCATCGCCGAGCTGTACCTCGAACGCGGCGAGCGTGAAGACCTCGCGGGGGACATCAGGACGGAGCTGGCGCGAACGACCGAGCTGGTGCTCGCGGTCGCCGGGCATCCGCGATTGCTCGATTGCCGCCCCGAGCTGCAGCAGGCCGTGGAGCTGCGGAACCCCTACGTCGACGCCTTGTCGTTCCTGCAGCTGCGCTTCCTCGACGGGCGCGGACGCGCGGAGCGCCTGGTGCAGGCCACCGTGAACGGGGTCGCCGCCGGGCTGCGCAACACCGGATAGCGGGCGCGGCGCCCGGCGAGCTCGCGATATCGTGGGCGGCATGAGCGAACGCGACCTGTTGGTGCTCGAGCCGAACGCCCTCGTTCCCGAGGTGGGGCGCTGGCTCTCCGCGCTCGACGACGGACGCCGCGACACGATCGCGGAGCTGCGTGAGGTCGACGAGGGCATGGTCGACGAGAAGCCGGTCGGCGCTCCCAACAGCATCGGCACGCTGCTGTACCACATCGGGCTGATCGAGCTCGATTGGCTGCTCGCCGACGCCCTCGGACCCGAGTCGGGCGTGGCGTGGCCCGAGGATCTCGTGCCGTTCGCCGACCGGGACGGGGAAGGCACGCTGACCGTGGTGCGCGGTGAAACCCTCGCGACCCACCTCGACCGCCTCGCGGCGATCCGCGCGCTCGTGCACGAGCACATCGCGCCGATGAGCGTCGAGGACTTCCACGCGCCCCGGGCCCGGGATCACTACGACGTCTCGCCGGCATGGGTGGTGCACCACCTGTTACAGCACGAGGCCGAGCATCGTGCCCACATCGCGTGGGTGCGCGACGCCCTGCTCGGCCGCCTGGACGGACCGCACCGACCCACGGTTGCTGGCTGAGGTCACTGGCCCCGGCTACCCGTCGAACCGCCCGCCGTGCGATACTCGGCGTTTCCTTGAACCGGCGTTCAAGGTGAGCGCGCGGCGCGGCCGCCCGCGGGAGGAGGGTTCTCACACGATGACCGACGCCACGACGATGCCTGTGCTCGATCCGGGGGAGCGGCTGCTCTGCGGGCCCGGCCCCTCGAACGTGCACCCTGCGGTGCTCGACGCGATGCAGCTGCCGATGAACGGGCACCTCGACCCCGACTTCTGGGACATCCTGATCGACCTCGTTGCGGGCCTGCGTGCGGCGTGGCGTCGTCCGGAGGGCGGCCTCACGATCGCGCTCAGCTCCTCGGGCACCTCCGCGATGGAAGCGGGCTTCATGAACCTCGTCGACCCCGGTGACACCGTGATCAGCTGCCACTGGGGCTTCTTCGGCTCGCGGCTCAACGATCTCGTGCGCCGGGTGGGAGCCGACGCGATCGAGCTCTCCGCCGACCTCGGACAGGTCGTGAGCGTCGACCGCATCATGGAGACGCTCGCCGCGAACCCCGGCACGAAGATCGTGAGCGTCGTGCACGCGGAGACTTCCACCGGGGCCGAGTTCCCCGTCGCCGAGCTCGCCGAGGCGCTGCGCGCGAGCGGCTCCGACGCGCTGCTGTACGTGGACTGCGTCACGTCGCTCGGCGGCCAGCCGGTCGAGGCCGAAGCGTGGGGCATCGATTACGGATACTCCTGCTCGCAGAAGGCCCTGGGGTGCCCACCCGGTATCGCGCCGGTCACGATCAGCGAACGCGCGGTCGCCGCGATGGCGCGCCATCGGGGCGCGGTGCCCTACTACTACGACTTCGAGGAGCTCTCGAAGTACTGGATCGACCGGCCGATCACCTACCACCACACGATGCCGATCCAGCAGTACTACGCGTTGTACACCGGCATCCGGCTGGCGCTCGAGGAAGGGCTCGAGGCCCGCTGGGCGCGCACCGCCGACGCGGGGCGCTATTTCCAGAACGAGATGCGTGAGCGAGGCTACGAACTGCTCGCCGACCCCGATCGCCAGCTCGTACAGCTCTCCGCCGTGAAGGTGCCCGAGGGCGTCGACGGCAGGGAGATCCAGACGCGATTCCTTCGCGAGCGCGGCATCGAGATCGGCGGAGGGCTCGGCCCGAAGGCGCCGCCGATCTGGCGCGTGGGCCTGATGGGCGTGAACGCGAACCGCGAGACCGCTGATCGAGTGCTCGCCGCGTTCGACGCCGTGCTTCCCCGGTAGGAGGACACCATGGCTCGGCCCAGGACATGAAGCGAAGGACATGAAGCCAGGAACATGAAGCCAAGCGCATGAAGAAGGTTCGACTGCATCGCAGCGAGCTCGCCGTGCCCGGCACGAACGACCGGGCGATCGAGAAGGCCCCGACGCTCGGCGCCGACGTGGTGTTCCTCGACCTCGAGGACGCCGTGGCGCCCGACGAGAAGGAGCGAGCCCGCGCCAACGTGATCGAGGCGCTCGGCGCCCGCGACTGGTCGGAGTGCTCGATCAGCGTGCGCATCAACGGCCTCGACACGCACTGGTGCTACCGCGACGTCGTCGACGTCGTGGAGGCGCGCGGTGACGTGCTCGAAACGCTGCTCGTGCCGAAGGTCGGCGCACCGAGCGACGTGGAGTTCGTCGCCACCCTGCTCGACCAGATCGAACAGCGCAACGGCTGGGAAGCGGGAAGGATCGGCATCCACATCCTGATCGAGACGGCGACGGGCATGGCCAACGTCGAGGCGATCGCCCGAGCCCGGCCCGATCGGCTCGAGGCGATGGTGTTCGGCGTCGCCGACTACGCCGCCAGCGTGCAGGCCCGCACGACGAACATGGGCGGCGCGAACCCCGATTACTCTGTGCTCACCGACCCCGGCCCACAGACCGGCGCCCGTGAGATTCATTGGGGCGACCAGTGGCATTTCGGCATCTCCCGCATGGTCGCGGCGTGCCGGGCCAACGGGTTGCGCCCGATCGACGGGCCGTTCGGCGACCTCGCCGACGCCGACGGCTACCGCAGCGCGGCTCGCCGCGCGGCAGCCCTGGGGTGCGAGGGCAAGTGGGCGATCCATCCGTCGCAGATCGAGCTCGCGAATGAGGTCTTCACCCCGACCGAGGCCGAGATCGACCACGCCGGGCGCATCCTGCGGGCGATGGAGCAGGGGGCGAAGGAAGGCAAGGGGGCGGTCTCGCTCGACGGCCGCCTGATCGACGCGGCCTCGATCCGCATGGCCGAGAACCTGATGCGCAAGGTCGAGCAGATGGGCACCCGCAGAGGAGACGCCACGTGAACATCCACGAGTACCAGGCCAAGTCGTTGCTCCGGCGGTATCGCGTGACCACGCCCCGGGGCGAGGTCGTCTACACGTCGAAGGCCGCGGCCCGTGTCGCGGAGGAGCTCGGCGGACGACGGTGGGTCGTGAAGGCGCAGATCCACGCGGGCGGACGAGGCAAGGCCGGCGGCGTGAAGATCGGCGACTCCCCCGCGAAGGTCGCCGAGATCGCGGACCAGATGCTCGGCTCGACGCTGACGACGGCGCAGACCGGAGGCGAGGGCCAGCGCGTGAGCCGCGTGCTCGTGGAGCGCGCGTCGCGCATCGAGCGCGAGTTCTACCTGT
>JBEVGU010000231.1:0-3706 GCA_040511595.1 Actinomycetota bacterium
GCGTCACCCCGCTCACACTGGCCATACATGACCCTCTCGATCCGCCGACAACGCTCCACTTAGAGGACACACGATCCCCACGATCGAAGATCCTGTTACGCCACGAGACGAAGCAGTCGAGTGACGGACCTCAACACGAAGAACGCAAAGTTGTTGACTGGGGTCCCGCCGTGTTTCCCCTTGTCATGCGACGGGTAGAGCGTCTTGCCGCACCACACGGTCTCGGCGGCGAAAGGGTTGAAGAGGCAAGACCTGGGTGCTCCACTGCGCCCTCTGGGGACCCTTTTCAACCCTTCGGCCACCCCATGCTCGCTATCGGGTCACAGTCACGACGCAACGTTGCAAACTGCGGGCTTCCATGTGGTTCACGAGACCGTCTAGCATTCGCACCGTGGCACGCCAGGAGCGCGAGGTCCTCGCACTCCAGTCCACACAGTCTCCGAGCAGACGGCGAACGCCGATGACCTCGTCGATGCTTGGGGACGAGGCGGTGGTATGAATCGGACGGACAGGCCCCACGAGATCGAGCCGACGGCACTCGACATCTCGGTCGTCTTTCGCGCGCGGACCGAGATCGGGGAATCGCCGGTGTGGAGCCAACGCACGCAAGAGCTCTATTTCGTCGACATCGCCGGGCAGGCGATCCACTCCTACCGTCCGTCCGACGGTCGCCAACGCGTGTTCGGGCTGCCGGATCTGGTGACTTCCGTCTCGCTCCGTGATCGGGGTGGCCTTGTCCTGTCCCTCCGCAAGACGTTCGCGTTCTACGATCCGGAGACTGGTGACCTTGAGGTCCTCGCCGATCCTGAGCCAGATCGGCCGAGGAATCGGTTCAACGATGCTCGGTGCGATCCGCAGGGACGGCTTTGGGCGGGGACCATGAGCGCCGACGATTGGTGGGCACCGACGGGCGCCGTCTACCGACTCGATCCCGACCAACGGATCACGCGCATGATCGACGACGTCTGTTGTTCGAACGGGACCGGCTGGAGCCCCGACGGCCGCACGATCTACCACACGCAGAGCTTCCGCTACGCGATCCACGCCTATGACTTCGACCCCGAGACCGGAGCAATCGCGAACCGGCGGCCCTTCGTGACGCTTCCGCACGACGGCGGAGGGTTCCCCGACGGCCTGACGGTGGACGAGCAGGGATTCGTGTGGAGCGCTCAGCCCGTGTACGGACGGATCGTCCGGTATGACCCGGATGGCGGCATCGATCGGATCATCTCGCTACCCGTTTCTCGGGGGACCAGCTGCACCTTCGGTGGTCCCGACCTCCGCACCCTCTTCATCACCTCTGCCACCGAGACGTTGACCGAAGCCCAGATCGCGGAGGAGCCGCTGGCGGGGAGCGTCCTCGCGTGCATCCCGGGGGTCCGGGGCATCCCCGGGCCCCTATTCGCTGGCTGAGAGACCGGGTTCCACCCCGACAAGAGGCAGTCAGTAGGGTGCCCCCGACTTGCATCCATTCCTCCGAGGCAAGGACCGTGCACACCGAGCCCAGACCCCGAGCAGTCCATCCCGTCGCCTAATGACCTTTCCCAGGGCGCGGCCGCGCGGCAACCACCTAGTATCTACGCCCTCATCATGCTGGCCGTCGGCGTCCCCCTGCTCGCGTGGGCCATAATCGGGCTCGCGCGCGAGAGCCGCTCCTAGCGATGGCGGGCTGGCTCTACCGCATCGGGCGAGCGGCCGCGGCCCATCGCCTGGTGTTCATCGGCATCTGGCTCCTGCTAGTCGCCGTCGCCGTCGTCTCGGTTCGCGCCCTGGGTGCGGAGACCAACAACACGCTGACGCTGCCCGGCACCGACAGCCAGGCGGCGTTCGACCTGCTCGCGGCGAAATTCCCTCCTCAGCAGAACGGAGCCAACCCCTTCGTGCTCCAGGTGGACCGCGGGACCCTAAGCGACCCGAACTACAAGCCGGCCGTCGACGCCACGTATCGCGCCTTCAAGGCGTCGCGCTACGTCTACAGCGTCCAGAACCCCGTGGGGAAGAGCGCGGAGACCGCAGGGATCATCTCGGACGACGGGAAGATCGGTCTGATGCCCGTGCTCCTGAACGTGGGCGGCGGGTTCATCACCGAGGAGCTCGCGCAGAAGATCCTGGACGTCACCCAACCCGCTCGGGCGGCCGGGATCCACGTGGCGGTGGGCGGTCAGGTCGGCAGCGTCCTGTCGGCTCCCGACACAAAGGAGAGCGAGGTGCTCGGGAACGTCTCCGCGATGGTGATCCTGGCGCTCGTCTTCGGCAGCCTCGTCGCGATGGGGCTGCCGATCGTGAACGCCGCGATCGGCCTCGCCATCACGACGTCCGTGATCGGGATGCTGGGACACATCTGGGCCGTGCCGACCGTGGCCTCCACCCTGGCCGTCATGATCGGTCTCGGCGTGGGCATCGACTACGCGTTGTTCCTGATGACGAAGCACCTGGAGCAGCTCGGGGAGGGGATCGAGCTCCGCGAATCGATCGCGCGCGCCGTCGCTTCGTCCGGGAGCGCCGTGGTCTTCGCGGGTGGGACCGTCGTCATCGCCCTGCTCTCGCTCGTGGTCGCTGGGATCCCGCTCGTCAGCACCCTCGGGTTCGCATCGGCGATCGCCGTGTTCATGGCGGTGTGCACCTCGATCACGTTGCTGCCGGCCATCCTGTCGCTCGTCGGGCACGGGGTACAACGCGTTCGGGTGCCCGGTTTCCTGCGGATGCGTCCGCGACCGCAGGGGCAGAGGCGATGGGACGCCTGGGCACGCTGGGTGGCGGGTCATCCATGGATCGCGGTAGGCGTGGCGTTGGTCATCCTGGTACCCCTCATCGTTCCCCTGTTCTCGCTCGAATTGGGGCAGCCGGACGTCGGCGTGACGCCGGAATCGACGACCGAGCGTCAGGCCTACGACATGATCACCGAGGGGTTCGGCGTGGGGTACAACGGACCCCTCCTCCTCGCGATGAGCCTTGACCCCGTCGCGGAGCCGAGCGACGCGTATACGAAGAAGTACGACCGAGCCACGCGCCTGCAGAAGGAGCTGAAGCGCGAGAACAAGCAGCTGAACGCCGAGAAGCGGCAGCTCGAACGCGAGCAGGCGCAGCTGGAAGCCCAGGAACGCGAGCTCCGTCGACAGGCGGCCGCGCTCCAGGCGCAGGGCGCCCAGCTCGAGAACGAGTCGGCGGCGCTCGAGGCCCGGGCGGAGGCCGTGGCCCGCGAGATCGTGCCGCTCGCGGTTCGGCTGCGGATCATCGACGCGAGGGAGCGAGTCATCAGGGACCGGATCGATCAGGCAACGGATCCGAACACGATCCGTCACCTGCAACGCCGCCTCGCACGCCTCCAGGCCCGCGAGGGAGGGCTCCGAGACCGGCTGAACGCGCTGCGTGCGCAGGCGCGCACGATCGCCGGCCAGGCCCGGAGCCTCCAGGCGCAGAAGGCCGGCCTCGAGCGACAGGCGGCGGCGGTCGATGCCGAGAAGGCACAGTTGGAGCGAGAGGGCGCCGACCTCCAGGCCCAGGGCGACGAACTCCAGGCCCAGGCCGACAAGGCGAAGCGTCAGAAGCAGACCGCGCTGAAGCTCCAGAAAGAACTGACGCGCATGCTCACCGAGGCCGGTGGGAATCCGCTGGGCACCGACCCCCGCATCGTGGCGATGCAGGACGCGGTCACCGCCACGCCGGGCGTCGTCGCGCTCTCACCTCCGCAGGTCAACGAGGGCGG
>JBEVGU010000232.1:0-3531 GCA_040511595.1 Actinomycetota bacterium
GGATTACCGCACGCATGCCACGGCCCCAAGGAGAGCTGCTGATCGAACAAGCCCTGGCGTTCAAGCTCGAGGAGGACGGACTCATCTCGAAGATCGAGGCGTTCTGGCGAACGACGGACACGCGTTGACGGCGGACGATGGCGAGGCCCAGCGGTTCGCAGCAGACCAGCGGGAGATCGACGCACTGCTTGAACGAGGAGGTTATGACGAGCGCCAACGCGCCTCCTGGTGGGCGACCCGGCGTGGCACCCTCTCGGGACGAACTCCCTGGGATGCGCTCCGCTTCGGCGAAGCGGCAACCGTCCGTCTGATGGCCCAGCGGATCGCCGGATCATCCAATGCTTCTGACCCATGACAACCGATCAACGACCGACCGCTCACAAGGGGCATCCTGAGCGGGTGCTCGGCCACCTCGGAATCAATGTTCCAGACCTCGCGGCGGCGCGCTCGTACTACGGCGCCATCATGCCCCTGCTGGACTTCGACGTGTTCCTCGACGCCGACGACCAGTTCGCGTACATGCCCGCGGGTGGTAAGCACGGGACGTACTTGTTCTTCTATCCGACATCGGCTCCGGTGGCGTACTCCCGAGCCAACGTCGGACTGCAGCACCTGGCGTTCATAGTGCCGACTCGTCAGCGCGTGCGCGATGTACACGAAGCCGCGTTGGCACTGGGCGGCCGCGAAGTACATCCTCCACAGAACTGGCCAGAGTACCCGCCGCCATACTTCGCCAGCTTCTGGATGGACCCCTTCGGCATCACGCTCGAAGCCGTGTGCCACCACGACCGGTAGCCCTCGAGGAGCGGGCATACCTGCCGATCAGGTCGAGTCACCGGGCAGAGTGGACCCAGTGAGCGACACCGAGGACGACAACCTCAACGTTGCGGAACCGTTCCGCTGGCTGTCACCGCGCGAGATCGTCGAGGGGGACGACGGGCCCGAGCTCGGCGGCGACCGTCAGCCTCGTCCGCGATCGCCCCGCACCCCCTCGTCGGCTGGGGAGTCCGAACGCACGACGAGTGACCCATAACTGCCCTGAATGACGCGCCGCGTCCGGGGCGCATGACTGTGCAGGTCGGCCACGAGGGGGACTAGGCGGTGATGGTGGCGAGCCAGCGTTCGTCGCGTGTCGAGGGGCGGCGCGCGAGCCGTGATGACAGTCGTCGGGCTGCGGCTGCGCTCCGTCCGGACCGAGCGAGCGAATCGATCAAGGTGTCGTCGAGCACCTCGAGCTGTGCTCGGCTTCCCCCAATTGTGACGAGCTCGCCTTCATGCGCAAGCAACCGATCGGCCGTGGCGGTTCGATCGCCCTCGACGTGATCGGCGAGCGCCAGGCACGCCTGTTCGGTCACGCCGCCGATCGTGGAGCCCTCGGCTCGGACCGCTTCGGGTCGCCTGAGGCCCGCGAGCACCAGGGCGCGGTGAAGCGTGCCGAATGGAAATCCTGGCAGCGAGGGAGCGTCCTCGAGGAGCGACCACGGAAGTACGTGGGACCATCCTTGGAGTTCGAGACGCCACATCAGCGATGCGCCGTCGAATAGGGCTCCGATGTGGTGACCGGTAAAGGCGAGGATCTCATCGAGGCGACGTGACACTGCCGCCTCGTCGCCGTCGGCCAGGGTGAGCAGCGCGTGGTGCCAAGCAAGGTGGCAGGCCGACGTGCTCGCTGACCCCCACGTCCCGAGCCAGTCTCCGAGCCAAACTTGCCCTTCTTCGAGTGCGCCCGTTTCGAGTAGTGCGTGCGCCAGGGCATGTGCGGCCGGCGCATTCTCGGGCCGGGCCACGAGGGCCCGCTCGGCAAGCTCCCGGGCTACGTCGTGATGGCCGGCCTCGGTGGTGATGAAGGCGCGTTCACCGAGGAGGAACCAGTCCTCGTCCCAGTTCGCGGCATGTTCCTCAGCGAGCGCCTGGTGACGCTCGCGGCGGTCCGTGCGAGGCAGCTGAAGGTTGTAGAGGAAATGCATGTACTGGACCACCAGCCGGTCACGCGGGTACGCGCGAAGGTGCATGACACCGAGCCGTTCGGTCCTCAGGCGATCTGGCCCGTTGTACGCCTCGAAGAAGGTCAGAACGCCGCGCTCGCGATCGCTGACCGACGCCGCGAGGTCGAGTGCCCGGGCGAGCGCGACGGTGCTCTCTGGTACACGACCGGCCGTCCGCTCCCGGAGTGAACGCAACACCCAGGCCATGGCCATGTCACCGTCGGCAGCGATGGCCGCATCAACATGGCCATCCACGTCGATTCGACCCGCAAGCAGCGCATCCACTGCCGTCACGTACTGCTCGAGTGCGACTTCAGAGGCCGATGTCACCGCCAGCCCGCCCGGCTCTTCCATCACCGCACAGTGTCCTCGGTCGGAAGCACCTCCGCCACGCCAGGCAACCTGACTATCCATCGTGATGGTTACGGTGCACACGTCTCGCGGGGAGGGGTATATCGGCTCGACCATGATGGACATGTCGGCACCGTCGCAACCAAAGCCGACCAGTTCGCCACACACCTCCAGGAGCGAGGCTGGCAGGCAAGCGAGGACTTCGAGATGGCCGTTGACAATTCTGAGGCCGCTGATCGCGCGGCTGATCACCAGCTGTTGGATCTGCTCGGTTCCCTCGAAAAATGTCCATGGTCTCCCGAACGCGTCCAGCCGTTTCACCCGAGTCCGTGACCTGCGGTTTCCTCGGGCGCGGGAGTTCAGTCGTATTCGCTCGATCCCGTGACCCAGATGAACGACTGGATGTCGATCATGTCTCGAGGGCGCCAGTCGGCCAGGTCAGTGCGAATCGTCTTCGCGAAGTCGAGCAGTGCGCGGTAGGTGTCCCAGCCGGGCCGTGACCGATATGGAAAGTCGAATCCGTATCGGTCCGCCGCAGCGCGCGTCACGTTCGGTTTCAGGAAGATGTGCGTTCGGGGCCTAGCGATGAATCCGAAGACGGTCACTACTGGCCACGTCGCCACTCGGGTCTGGCGTCTCGGGAGCTCGTCGACGACGTCGCACCATCGCTCGAACTTCGCCCTCTCCGTGCCACCCCCGTACAGCCAGTCGAAGAGACCCTTCGAGAAGACCTCGGCGCCGCTTTCGGTCTTGATCGCGTCGCGTACTGCCATCTTCTCGAAGGAGAACAGCAGGTTCGTTCGCGATTCGATGCCGACGGCCGTCGTGGCGATCTCCTCGACCTCACCGGCGTTCAGCAGCGAGCGGAGTTGCGTGCGTCCCAGCGCGCGGTTCCAGCGTTGGTGCGCCTCCCGCTTGTACAGGCGCTCCATCACGACGTAGTCCTCGTCGTAGAACCCGCCCGGGTAGAACTCCCTGAACCGGCGCTGGCACGCACGAACTCTTTGGCGGTCGCGAGCAGACACGGAACGCGACTACCCGTTTCGCCGGCATCCACGCCTCCACGGGAAGTCAGGCGGCTGTTGACAGGGCGTCCTCTAGCCAGGTGCGGAGGGCGCTTTCGGGGGCGGCTCCGGTCTGACGCGCGATCACCTTGCCCTTCCGTGTGACGAGCAGCGTGGGGATCCCCTGCACG
>JBEVGU010000233.1:0-32742 GCA_040511595.1 Actinomycetota bacterium
CGAGGGTGCCCTCGACCCGGGCGCGGCGGCCGATCGCGCGACGTTGGACGCCGTGGCCGCCACGGTGGCCGACGTGGGGGCGCCCACGCTGATCGGAGCGGTGACGAACGATCGAGACGGGCGTCAACGCACGACGACCCTGCTCTTCGATGGCACGGGCGCCCTCGTCGACCGGTACGACAAGGTGCACCTCGTTCCCTTCGGGGAGTACGTCCCGTTCCGCGACCGGCTCTCGTTCATCGACGCCATCGACCAGGTCCCAGTCGATCGGGCGCCGGGGGCGTCGGTACACGTGCTCCGGACCGGTGGCCTGCCGGCCTTCGCGGCGCCGATCTGCTTCGAGAACTCCTTCCCGGACGAGCCCCGGGCCATGATCCGCCTGGGGGCTGAGTTCGTCGTCGTGCCGGTGAACAACGCCTCGTACGGCTTCACGGCCGCCAGCGAGCAGCACCTGCAGATGAGCCAGCTGCGCGCGATCGAGGGCGGCCGGTGGTTCGTGAACGCGGCGGTCTCGGGCATCAGCGCGTTCGTCGACCCGTCCGGGCGGGTCGTGAGTTCGGCCGGGCTCTTCGAGCCAGGGGTGCTCCGCCACCCGATCCGGGCCTCGGACGAGATGACGTGGTACGTCCGGATGGGGGACTGGCTCCCGTGGCTCTGCGTGGGTGTGGTGCTGATCGCGTTCGCGCTGCCGCGCCGCAGGCGACGCCGAGGCCCGTCCCCCGCACCGCTCGGCCCCGGCGAGCGACGGACGCTCGTGATCCTGCCGACCTATGAGGAACGGGCGACGATCGAGCAGGTCCTCCGCGGCGTCAGGGCCGGGGCACACGACGTCGACGCGCTCGTGATCGACGACAGCTCTCCGGACGGCACCGCCGACGTGGTCCGCGACGTGATGAGCACCGACCCGCACATCCGGCTCGTGCAACGGCGCTCGAAGGCGGGGCTCGCGAGCGCGTACCTGCACGGGTTCGACACCGCGCTCGCCGAGCGGTACGACCTCGTCGTCGAGATGGATTCCGACCTCTCCCACGACCCCACGGAGCTGCCGAGACTCATCGAGGCGGCCGTGGAAGGAGCCGACCTGGTGGTCGGCAGCCGCTACGTCCCCGCCGGCTCCGTGACGAACTGGAGCAGGGCCAGGGTCGCCCTTTCGCGGGCAGGCAACACCTACGCGAGGTTCATGCTGGGCATCCCGGTGCACGACGCCACCAGCGGGTTCAGGGTTTACCGTGCCCACCTGCTCCGGCGGCTCCTGGTCGATCCGATCGCCTCCGAGGGGTACGGGTTTCAGGTCGAGCTCGTCCTGCGGGCCTGGAACGTCGGAGCGACGCTCGCCGAGGTGCCCATCACGTTCCGTGAACGGGAGCACGGCCACTCGAAGATCTCGCGGCGCATCGTGGTCGAGGCGCTCTGGCTCGTGACGCGCTGGGGCCTCTCGGCGAGGTTCAGGGGTTCGGACGCGGCCCATCCGCACGGCGCATCCGTGGAACCCCCATAACGTACATTATGTCACGTAGCGTGAAACGGGCCCCTAGCGGCGTCCCATGCGTTCGTTCCCCCGCTTGAAGCTGCCCGTGGCACGGGCGAGCAGATGCTGGGCGCGCTCCTCGTCGGCACCATCCAGGGCGGCGATCAGGTGGGCCGCCGCCAAACCGGCCACGGTCGTAACCGCCGAGGAGCCCCAGGAGATCAGCACCCGGCGGTCCTTCGTGACGCGATAGGAGAACGGACGGTCCTGGAGGCCGCCCATGGGGTTCAGTCGGGAGGATCGCCGGCGCCCCAGCGCAGCCGCAGGTGCCTCGCCGCCCAAGCCTCGTCGAGGCGGCGCACCGGGGTCGTGACCGGGGCCTCACGGAGGAGGTCGGGATCGGTGTGAGCCTCCTCGGCCGCCTGCAGGAACGCCGCCGCCATGCCGTCGAGGGTCTGGCGGGACTCGGTCTCGGTCGGCTCGATCATCATCGCCTCGTGCACGACGAGCGGGAAGTACACGGTCGAAGGATGGTACCCGAGGTCGATGAGCCGTTTGGCCACGTCCATCGCCCTGCAGCCCGTCTCGTCCTTGAGGGGTTGGGCCGTCGCGACGAACTCGTGCATCGCGGGTGCGTCGGGGTACGCGAGCGGGAACGCCGGCGCGAGCATCGCGGCCAGGTAGTTCGCGTTCAACGCGGCGAGCTCGCTCACCTCGGCCAGCCCGTCGGCGCCATGGCCGAAGACGTACGCGTACGCGCGCACCAGGACGCCGATGTTGCCGTGGAACCCATGCAGGCGTCCGATCGAGCGGGGACGGTCACGATCCCATCGGTACGAGCCGTCGTCGTCCCGGCGCAGCAGCGGCGCGGGCAGGTAGTCCACGAGGCCCTCCGAGACCCCCACGGGGCCCGCGCCCGGTCCTCCCCCGCCGTGGGGCGTGGCGAACGTCTTGTGGGTGTTGATGTGCACGATGTCGAACCCCATGTCGCCGGGGCGAGTCTTGCCCATGATGGCGTTGAGGTTCGCGCCGTCGTAGTACACGAGCGCGCCGACGGCATGGAGCATCTCGGTGATCTCGAGGATCCGCTCCTCGAACAGGCCGAGGGTGTTGGGATTGGTGAGCATCAGGCCGGCGACCCGATCGTCGACGAGCGTCCGCAGGGTATCGACATCGACGAGCCCTCGATCGTCGGAGGGGACGTTCACGGCCTCGAACCCGGCGATCCGAACACTGGCGGGGTTCGTGCCGTGCGCCGCGTCGGGGATCAGCACCTTGTCCCGCAGACCGGGTCGCTCCGCGTGGAACGCTCGCATGATCAACAGGCCCGTCATCTCCCCGCAGGCGCCCGCCGGCGGCTGCAGGGTCGCCCGCGCCATGCCCGTGATCTCGCACAGCGCCCGCTCCAGCCGCCAGAGCATCTCGAGCATGCCCTGCACGGTGTGGTCGGGCTGCAGGGGGTGCAGACGCTGGTAGCCGGGGCACGACGCGACCGCCTCGGCCACCTTCGGGTTGTATTTCATCGTGCACGACCCGAGCGGGTAGGCGCCGGTGTCGACCCCGTAATTCTGCTGCGAGAGCCTCGTGTAGTGGCGCACCAGGTCGGTCTCGGCGACCTGTGGCAGTCCAGGCGCCCCGCTCCGCGCGTGCGAGGCCGGCACCTCGGCCGGTGGCACGTCCAGCGTCGGGAACGCGAACGCCCGGCGGCCCCGCACCGACCGATCCATGATCGTGCCTTCGGTCGTCGGCGGGCCCTGGATCCGGATCGGGGCGCCGCGGCTCACTGGCTGAGCACCTCCCCCATGGCCGCGACGAAGGCATCGATCTCCGCGCGGCTGCGACGTTCGGTCACGGCGACGACGAGCACGTCGTCGGCCACGTGCGGCATCGCGACGCCCGCCAGGAACCCGCGCTCGATCATCGCGTCGATCACCTCGCCGGCCGGCTTCGGCAGCCGGAGCGAGAACTCCTTGAAGAACGGCTGTCCCGGGAAGGCGAGGGCGACGCCCGGGACATCGGCGAGCGCCGACGCCGCGTACGCGGCCTTCGAGGCGCACTGCCGCCCGAGCTCGGCCAGGCCATCGGGTCCGAGCCACCCGAGGTAGACGGTGGCCGCGATCGCCATCAGCGTTTGGTTCGTGCAGATGTTGGAGTTCGCCTTCTCTCGGCGGATGTGCTGCTCGCGGGCCTGCAGGGTCAGCACGTACCCGGTGCGGCCCTCGACGTCGACCGTCTCCCCGACGATGCGCCCGGGCATCTTCCGGACGTCGGCCAGACGCCCGGCGATGATCCCGAGCGAGGGGCCTCCGTAGTTGAGGTGGTTGCCCAGCCCCTGCCCGTCGGCGACGGCGATGTCGGCGCCCACCTCCCCCGGCGGCGCGAGCACCCCGAGCGAGAGCGGGTCGAAGACCTCGATCGCGGTGGCGCCGCCCTGATGCGCAGCCTCGAACCGCTCGCGCACGGGCTCGAGCACCCCGAAGACATTGGGGTGCTGCACGACGACCGCCGCGACGTCGCCGGCGACCTCGGGCTCGCCGTCGAACAGTTCGGGCTCGTATCTCGCTCCCCTTCCGGCGGTGCGGAGCGCGTCGACCGCGCGGGCGTCCACCCCCGCCGAGACGAGGACGCGCGAGCGGCCGCCGCCGAGCGTCATATGGACGGCTTCGACGAGCGCCGACGCTCCGTCGTACAGCGACGCGTTGGAGACCTCCATGCCGGTGAGCTCGCAGATCATCGACTGGTACTCGAACAGCACCTGGAGCACGCCCTGGGAGAGCTCCGGCTGGTACGGGGTGTAGGAGGTGTAGAACTCGCTGCGAGCCGCGAGCGCCCAGACGACCGACGGCACGAAGTGGTCGTAGGCGCCGCCCCCGGCGAAGCAGACGGCGTCGTCGGCATGAACGTTACGAGCTGCGAGACCGCGCATGTCGGCGAGCAGCTCGATCTCCGAGACACCGTCGGGCATCGCGAGCGGGCGCGAGATCCGAACCTGCGAGGGGATCTGCTCGAAGAGCTCCTCGATGGACGAACGGCCGATCACCGCGAGCATCTCGCGGATCTCCTCGTCGGTGTGCGGCGCGAACCTCACGAGCCGTCAGTGTACGGACCCGGCGCGACTAGGGGGCGGCCCGTGCATCCCGGAGCCCGTACTTCGTCACGAGCGAAAGGTAGTCACGCTGGTAGAAGATCTTGCAGGTGATCTCCGGGTACCGTTCGCGGAGGCGCCGGACCTTCCTGTTCTTCTTCGTGACGAGCTTCTGGTTCAACGTCGTGATCTCGATGAACAGGTCGAACTCCGGCAGGAAGAAGTCTGGCGTGAACCGCTGCAGCACGCGGCCGTCCTTGTCGAAGTCGATGTCGAACGAGGTGGGTTCGTACTCCCATTCGATGCCGTAGAAGTCGAGGAGCTGCGCGAACTGCCGTTCGGAGGCGTGGGCGAAGCGGATGACGTCGCTCTTGAGGGGCGAATCGTCGAGGCCCGCGGGGCGTGCGCTCACGTCCCTCCGACCGCGCGTTGCGAGCGCGACCTCGCGTCGGAGGCCACGCTGAGCTCGAGGTCGCTGTAGACGGCGTCGAGGGAGATCGCGAACACCCCCTGGCCGTTCTTCAGCAGGTCGACCACGGCCTCGGGCGAGTGCGCCTCGTAGACGCCCACACCGTCGGACATGAGCGTCACCCCGTGTGCGGGCGTGGCCATCGTCCGGAGATGCTCGACGGCCCTGCGGACCCGTTGGAGCGACACGCCCGTGTCGAGCAGTTTCTTGATCACCTTCAGCGTGGCGAGGTCCTGGAACGAGTACAGGCGTTGGGTGCCGGAGCCGTGCGCGTCCTTGACCGAGGGAGTCACGAGTCCGGTGCGGGTCCAGTAGTCGAGCTGACGATACGTGATGCCCGCGATCCGCTTGGCCTCGGGCGCTCTGAACCCTTCGCTCACCACAACTCCGTAATCACGCCGATGTGTTTCGGCAGCGTAGGGCCCATATGGGGCGGTGTCAACGGTCGGACGCAGGGCGAAGCATCCCCTCCTGCTCAAGTTCGAACCCCCTGCGCCCGATGCACTCGGGGAGTCAGGAGTAGTCACAACGGACCCCTCCGAGGAGGCGACCATGAGACGCATCGCTCGCCGCGTGGCCGTCGTCGTCGCGATGGCGACGGTGGCGACGGCCCTCCTGCCCGCGATCGCGCAGGCTCGAAGACCGAACTACGCGTGGCACATGTTCGTCGAGACGAACCAGTCCCGGGCCCGGTACCACGTCGGCCGGCTCGATCGGGCTCGCCGGCTCTCCGACGAAGCGGAACGACACGCGCGGGCGATGGCGCGCAAGGGCGCCTTGTTCCACACGTCCGGTCCGACGCGCTACGGGGTCCGATGCTCGGCGTGGGGCGAGAACGTGGGATGGAGCACGGGCGACACCGCCGATCTCCAGCGGCTGTTCATGCACAGCGCCGTGCACCGATCGCACGTGCTCGATCGGAGGTTCCGGCGGGTCGCCGTCGGCGCGGCGAAGGACGATCGAGGGCGGCTGTACGTGTCGCTGTTCTTCTGCACGTGAGGCGTCTCGCCGGGCGGCTTCCTGTTCGGCGGGGACTCAGCCGGCGAAGTCTTCCGGCGTGACGGTGTCGAGGAACTCCCGGAACTTCTCCACCTCTTCGTCCTCGTCGTCGGGAATCAGGATGGATGCCTCCTCGAGCACGTCCTCGTGCACGAAGATCGGAACGGCCATGCGCACCGCGAGGGCGATCGCGTCGGAGGGCCGGGACGAAACCTCGTAGTCCTCCCCCTTGCGATTCATCGCGATGGTGGCGAAGAAGGTCGACTCGCGAAGCTCGGTGACCTCGATTCGCCGCACGTCGACCGCGAGGTCCTCGAGGATCGTCCGCATCAGGTCGTGGGTCATCGGTCGAGGCGTGACCACCCCCTGCAGCGACAAGGCGATCGCGGCGGCCTCCGCCGCCCCGATCCAGATCGGGAGGTAACGCTCACCGCCCCGTTCGCGGAGCAACACGATGGGCTGGTTGGTCGGAAGCTCGACCCGCACGCCGGTGAGTTCCATCTCGATCATCGCCTTCCGAGCGTAACCTCGGGTGTGAGGTCGGGCAACCTCGACCATGAGCCCGGGTCGCGCCCCCGTCGGGCCTCGCTCAATGATCGACGAGGAGCGGGATCAATGCGTCGGGGTCGGCCTCCAAGGCCTCGATGTGGTCGACCTGCAGGATGTCGGGGAGGTTGCGGTACCGCTCACGGAAGTCGAGCCCGTAGCCGAGCACGAATCGATCGGGGCATTCGAACCCGACGTAGCGCGGCGCGAGCGGGACGATGCGGCGCGCCGCCTTGTCGAGCAGTGCGCACACCTCGATCGACGCCGGTCCCCTCGCCCGGAGCACTCCCATCAGGTAGCGAAGCGTGAGACCCGTGTCGACGATGTCCTCGACGAGGATCACGTCGCGCCCCGCGAGGTCGATATCGACGTCGAGCAGTATCTGCACGCGCCCCATGGACTCCTCGGCGTCTCCGTACCGGCTGATCGCCATGAAGTGGGGTTCGAGGCCGAGGGGCACCGCTCGCATCAGGTCCGCGAGGAACACCGCGCCGCCCTTGAGCACCGTGATCATCACGGGCTCTCGCCCCACGTAGTCCCCGGCGATCGTGCGGCCGAGCTCCTGCACCCGGCGGCGGACGTCCTCGCGTCCGAACAGGACGCTCGCGACCTCCGACATCGGGCGGAGCCTAGCAGCCACCGCCGCCGGATCAGCCGACGAGGTCGCCGACCACCTCGGCGACGCCGCCGGCCACCGCGTCGACCGTGCGCATCCACCAAGGGCCGTCCCCCGCGGCGGGCGGCGGTGGCACGGACGACACCACCAAAGGGCTCGACCCCAGGCTCACCCCCGGGATCATGACCTTGACGGTGCCCACGCGTTCCCCCGATGCCGGAGGGAACAGCGCCTTCGGCGCCACGGTCACCCGGCGGCGGACCCGTTCGACCTGCGCGGTGGGCACGAGGGCACGGATCGCCCGGTCCGCCGCGACGGGCACCGCTCCCCCGCGGATCCGGACGACGCCGATCGCTTCCCCGGCCTGGACGAACGTCCGCTCCTGGAAACCCTCGAAGCCATGATCGAGGAGCGTCGCCGCCTCGGAGAAGGCCTCGTTGCGATCACCGAGCACGATGGCCACGAGCCGGCGGTCGCCGCGCTCGGCGGTCGCGATCAGGCAGTACCCGGCCCCGACCGTGAACCCGGTCTTCAGGCCGATGGCCCCCGAGTAGAGCCACAGCAGGGCGTTCCGGTTCTGGATGCGGCGGGGACGCCCATTCGGATCGGGGATCTTCCGGACCCTCGATGCGACGATCGATCCGAACCCCCGGATCGCGTACGCGGCCCGCGTGAGCACCAGGAGGTCGCGGGCCGTCGAGCGTCCCCGATCGTCCAGCCCGTTCGGAGAGAAGAACCGCGTGTCGCGCATGCCCAAGGCCCGGGCCCGGCGATTCATGAGGGCGACGAAGCGACCCTGGGAGCCGGCGACGTCGATCGAGAGGGCGACGGCGGCGTCGTTGGCCGATCCCAGCAGGAGCCCGTCGAGCAGCTCGCGAACCGTGCGCCGCTCCCCCGCCCGCAGACCGAGGCTCGACGAGGCGCCGTAGTCATCACGAGCGAACACCGCGTTCGGTGAGACCACGACCACGTCGTCGAGGGAACGGCGCTCGAGAACGAGTAGCGCGGTCATCAGCTTCGTGAGGCTCGCGATCGGACGCCGAGCCTCCGGCGCCTTGGCGAACATCAACTGACCGTCGTCGAGGTCGGCGAGAATCGCAGAGGGCACATCGAGCCGGGGCTCCGCAACGGCGTCGGAAGGCGTCGCGAGCGATTGCGGGAACGGCGACGGCGAGCCGTTCGGGGGCACCGGCGTCGGCGGAGGACCCGGCCGCTCCGCGCTGGCCGAGCCGAGCAGCACGAGCTGGATCGTGAGGCCGCCCACGAGGAGGACGCCGACGGCGTGCCGGTGATTCACGCGTCGCGCAGGTCGTCGCGCAGGTTCGTGCGCAGCAACGCCTGCTTGAACTTCCTGGAGGTGACCGAGAGGTCCGCGAGCATGTCGGCGGCGACGCGACGCGCGTCGGGGTTCTTCTGCCGGAGCCGCGGCGCCACGAGGTCCTCGAAGAACTTGGACTCGCGGTCGGCGAAGTGCTTGTACATCGTGAGATGCCTGGGCTCGATGCCGTGGCGAAAGAAGTCCTTCACGATCGAGAGCACGATGTAGTCGTCGCCGTCGTAGTAGCGCGCTCCGTCGGGTCCGTGCGAGCAGACGATGCCGAACGACTCCAGCTCGACGATGCGGTCGCGCTCGACCCCGGTGGCCGCCGACATCTCCTCGATCGACATCTGCAGTCCGGTGGGCGCCTCGGCCAGCCCTTCCTCGGCCGCCTCTGCGTCGCCGTCGTCATCGGCACCGGACGCGGACCCCTCGTCGCCCTCCGCCCCGGCATCGTCGGCGTCGTGTTGCAGCAGCCGCTCCTTGATCACCTTGAGGGGCAGGTACTCGTCGCGTTGCATCCGGAGGATCGACCGCAGCCGGTCCACGTCGTCCACGTAGAACTTCCGGTAGCCGGACGGCGTGCGCTCGGGCTCGATCAATCCCTCGGCCTCGAGGAAGCGGATCTTCGAGATCGTGATGTCCGGGAACTCCGTCTTGACGGCGACGAGGACCTCCCCGATCGACTGGTAGCTGCGGGTTCCCGCCATCTGCGTCATCACTCCCCTGCCGAGAAGAACACGAGTTTGAACCGACCGATCTGCACCTCGTCGCCCGAGGCGAGCTTGGTCTGATCGACCTGCTCCCCGTTGACGTACGTGCCGTTCAGGCTGCCGACGTCGCGGACGAACCACTCGCCACCCTCACGGCGTTCGAACACGGCGTGCGCGCGCGACACGGTGACGTCGTCGAGAAAGATCGCGCTGTCGGTCGCCCGGCCGACCGACGTGTCTTCGCCCTGCATGAGGAACGTCGACCCCGCGTTGGGGCCGCGCTTCACGAGAACCAGAGCCTGGTGGGGCCCCAGTTCATCGTGAGGGAAGGGGAACTCATCATGCGCCTCATCGTCGGCTTCGAGCGGCGTGAGCGACACCGTCGGGTCCTCGTGGAGTGGAGCACCACACTTCGCGCAGTAGCGCGCGTCGTCTGGGTTGGGATGTCCACAGCGGGTACAGAACACCGTCAGGTCCTCGTGGTGGTCGGCCTCCCGCCGAGGGTCGAGGTCGAGAGCCGCACCTCGCGCACGACGGATGACCGACGTTACCGCAGGGTGAGGAGACCTTCAACCGCACCATGGAGCAACCCTCGACCGGGAGCGGGTATCAGGCTCGACCCTGGGTCGAAGGAGGGGGCGAAGTCTCGACTCGCGGCCCGCGGACCGGGATCGACGACGAGGTCGACCGCTTACGATGCACGATCGACGAAGGCTCGATACGCCGCGGCATCGAGGAGGCGCTCGATCGCCGCCGGGTCGTCAGGCTCGAGCACGACGAGCCAACCGTCGCCGTAGGGCTGCTCGTTCACGAGCTCCGGCCGATCGTCGACGAGCGGGTTCCGCTCGACGATCGTGCCGCCGACCGGGCTGAAGACGTCGGAGACCGACTTCGTCGACTCGACCTCCCCGAACGGCTGGGCGGCCACGACCTTGGCGCCGATCTCGGGCAAGTCGACGTAGACGACGTCCCCGAGGGCGTCCTGCGCGAAGTCGGTGATGCCGACACGCACCCGTGCCCCCTCGACGCGCGCCCACTCGTGCTCCTTCGTGTAGCGAAGCTCCTCAGGGAACTCCACGACGCCTCCTTCGCTCGACCCATCCGTGTCCGTGGCACCGGGTGGCCTCGGTTCCCGAACGATAGTGCCCTGAGAGCGGTCGCGCCTGCCGGTCACCTCGCGGCGAGCGCCGCCCGGAGGTCGACCGCGTACACGCCGGCGGCCACGTAGTACTCGATGATGCCGAGCCCGAACGCGAGCCAGCCGAGGGCCAGCGCCGCGGCCGATGGCCACAGTCCCAGCGTTCCCCAGGAGACCGCGGGGATCGCGACCATCAAGGTGAAGGTCGCCACCTTGCCGATCCACCGCACGTCGATTCGCACGCCCCTCGTCGCGATCAGCGCTCCAGCTCCGAGCACGAGCCCGTCCCGGATGAGGATCGTCGCGGCGGCCCACCGCGGGAACGCCCCGCGGACGACGAGCGCGATCAGCCCGGCGGCGATGGCCACCCGATCCGCGACCGGGTCGAGGACCTTCCCCAGCTCGGTCACCTGACCGGTGCGGCGGGCGATCGTTCCGTCGACCCAATCGGTGGCTACTACGAGCCCGAACACGAGGATGCCCCAGGCCGTGGTGTCCTCGTCGACGATCAGGGCGCAGAAAACCGGGATCAGCGCGATGCGGGCGAAGGAGATGACGTTGGGAACGGTGAGCACGCGCTTGGAGGGGGCGGCGCGATCACCCGGTGCGTCCATCGGTCGGGACGGCGGGACTTGAACCCGCGACCCCCGGTCCCCCAGACCGGTGCGCTACCAGACTGCGCCACGTCCCGTGCGGGTGGATTGTATCGGCTCGCGCGAACGGACGAAGACGTGGTGTCGCGCCGGTGCAGCCTGACTCGGTTCAGGCGGAGCCTCCGGCCGCCGATGCGCGCCGGGGCCTGGGCCGATAACGCACCCTGACTGGGATGCCTTCGAGGCCGAAGGCTCGACGAAAGCGGTTCTCGATGTACCGACGATACGACGGGTCGGGCTCGTTGGCGCCGCCGAAGATCACGATCGAGGGAGGGCCGGTGGAGACCTGCGTGGCATAGTGGAGCGTGCCCGCGGTGCGAGGCGTGGGGCGCTCCCGTTGAGCCTGCTGCACGACCTCGTTCACCTTCGACGTGGGGAGCCTCGACGTCCATCTGTCGTCCAGGTCGAGCAAGATCGCTGGGAGACGATGCACCCCTCGTCCCGTCTTGGCTGAGGCCCGCATGACCGGGGCCCGGGCGAACTGCTTGACCGTCTGGGTGAGGTCGGCGTAGGCGTCGTCCTTCTCCTCCACAAGGTCCCACTTGTTCGCGACGAGTAGGAGCGCGCGGCCGGCGTCGATCACGATGTTCGCGATCTTCTTGTCCTCGACCGTGAACCCCTCGTCCGCGTCGATCACGAGCACGCCGACGTGCGCCCGCTCGATCGCCTGGGTGGCCCGCACGACTCCGTAGTACTCCACGCCCCTGATCCGGGTCGCGCGACGCATCCCGGCGGTGTCGACGAACCGGACCGGCCCGTCCGGCCAATCGACCACGGCGTCGACGGCATCGCGGGTGGTGCCGGCCTCCTCGAACACGACCGATCGGTCCTCCCCCACCAGCCGGTTGAACAGGCTCGACTTCCCCACGTTCGGGCGGCCCACGATGGCGAACCGCGGCTCCGCGGAGCTAGCACCGGCATCCTCGCGGGGCGCATCGGGCAGCAGCTCGACGATGCGGTCGAGCAGATCGCCCGCCGATCGTCCGTGCAGCCCCGAGACCGGGAACGGCTCACCGAGCCCGAGGGCATAGAACGCGGCGGCGTCGGCCTCCTCCTGCTCGCTGTCGACCTTGTTCGCGACGAGCACCACCGGGACGCTCTCGCGCCGCAGCCGCCGAGCGAGCGCGCCGTCTTCCTCGGTCACGCCCGACTGCGCGTCGACCACCAGCATGATCACGTCGGCCTGGCCGATCGCGCGGTCCGCCTGGTCCCTCGCGAGGGCCTCCACACCGCTCGCCTCGTGCAGGTACCCGGCGGTGTCGACCAGGGAGAAGCGGCGCCCTCGCCAGGTGGCCTCGACCTCCACCCGATCGCGGGTGACGCCGGGGAGGTCGTGCGAGATCGTCTCGCGGTGGCCGAGCAAGCGGTTCACGAGGGTCGACTTCCCCACGTTCTGACGGCCGATCACCGCGATGCTGGGCACGCGGGCTCCGGCGGAGGGCGCGGAGGTCACGGGATCATCTCCGGCGCCTGCTCCCGCACCACGTCGAGCGCCGCCGCGAGCGTCTGGTCGCGATCGAGAACGCTCGTGTCGAGCACCACCGCGTCGGCCGTCGGCTCGTGAGGGTTCGTGCGCGAGTCGAGCCGGTCGCGCGCATCGAGGGCTGCTGCGACGGCCCCGGCCGGCTCCTCGCCTCGCTGTGTCGCCCGGCGTTCGGCTCGATCGTCCGGCCGCGCCTGGAGGTACAGCTTCACGGGCGCATCGGAGAACACCACCGATGCGATGTCGCGTCCTTCCATGACCGCTCCGTGGCGCTCGCCGAGCCCGCGTTGCTCGCCACGCATGAACGCCCGCACCCGCGGGTGACTCGCCACCGTCGAGACCGTCGCCTCGACGTCGAGCGACATGAGCTCAGCTTCGTCGTAACCCTCGACCTCGAGCTCACCGGGCGGATCGATCTGCACGATGAACCTCAACGCCCGCGTCAGGGCGACGATCCCGGCTTCGTCGTCCGGCGCGATCTCTTCCCGGAGCGCCGCGGCGGCCAACGCCCGGTACATCAGCCCGGTGTTCACGTAGGGAAGGCCGAGCACCCCGGCCAGTCGTCGGGCCAGGGTGCTCTTGCCGCTGCCGGCTGCGCCGTCGATCGCGACCAACCTCGGCGGACGTGGGGCGTGCGCGCGGGTCACGGCAGCTCCTCAAGCAACGCCCCCAACGACTGCATGGTCGCCACGAATCCGGGGAACGAGACGTCCGCCCTCTGCATCCCGTCGACCTCCGAGGGACCGCGCGCCGCGAGGGCGGCGACCGCGAACGCCATGGCCATGCGGTGGTCCCCCATCGCGTCTGCCCTGCCGCCCTGGAGCCCGCCGCCACCGACGACCAGGTCATGACCCTCTGCGGCCGCGGCCCCGCCCAGTGCACGGATCCCGGCGGCGATGCCCTCGAGGCGGTCGCTCTCCTTCACCCGGAGTTCGCTCGCCCCGAGGAAGCGTGACTCGGAATCGGCGTGGGCCGCGAGAAGGGCGAGCACCGGGATCTCGTCGATCACGAGCGGGATCTCGTCGGGCTCGACCCGGAGGGAGTCGATGCCCGCCGAAGGCGCAACCCAGAGCTCGCCGACCGGCTCGCCCAACTCGAAGCGGTCGATGCGTCGCTCTGTGTGGATCCCCATCCTCGCCATCACTTCGAGGAAGCGAGTACGCGACGGATTCAGGCCGACCCCGACGATGGTGAGCTCGGATCCGCTGAGGGCCGCGGCGGCCACCAGGAAGGCCCCCGACGAGGGGTCGCCGGGGACGGTCGCGGCGAATCCTTCGTGCTGGTAGCGCTCGAGGAGCACCGATCCCTCAGAGACCGAGGTCGGCGCCCCCAGCGCCGCGAGGGCGCGCTCCGTGTGATCGCGCGTGCCGACCGGTTCCCGCACCTCGGTACGTCCGTCCGCATCGAGGCCCGCGAGCAGCACCGCGCTCTTCACCTGGGCGCTCGGTGTCCCGGGTTCGAAGACGATCCCGGACAACGCGCCGCCGACGATCCTCACCGGAGCGTGCCCGTCGGCCGTCTCCACGACGGCCCCCATGGACCGCAGCGGCTGTGCGACCCGTTCCATCGGGCGCGTGGAGAGGCTTCGGTCGCCCACGAGCTCCGTCTCGAACGGCGCCGAAGCGAGCACGCCGGACAGCAGGCGCATCGTCGTGCCCGCGTTGCCACAGTCGAGCGCGCCGGCCGGCGCCACCAGACCCGAGCGGCCCTCACCCTCGACCTCAAGTGCCCGGAGCGCCGCCGTTCCGACGGAACCCTCGACCCCGAGGTTCCACGTGGAACCGTGACCCTTCGCGAGCGAACCATCGTTCGAAGACCACGCATCGAGTGCAGGTCGAGCCTTGCTGGTGATGCGCGCCAAGCACGATGCCGTCGACCGAACATCGAGGGAACGAGGAACCTCGACCAGAGCACTCCTCCCGATCGCGGTCGCCGCGAGGATGATCCATCGATGTGCCACCGACTTGTCACCCGGGACGCGAGCCTTCCCTTCGAGCCGGCTCCCGGGCATGATCCGGACCCGCATCGCTTCGCCCTCACGCCAGCCTGGTCGGGTCGAGCCCATGGGCGGACAGCACCGCCGTCGCCCTGACGACAGCGTCGCTGCCGACCGTTAGGTGCACGGTGCCTCGCCCACCCTCCGGCGAGTGCACGATCTGCAGGTCCTCGATGTTCACCGCTCCCTCGCCGAGCACGGACGTGAGGTGGGCCAGCGCCCCGGGCCGGTCCGGGACCTCGATCTGGAGCACGGCCACCCCCGCTCGGACTGTGGGCTTCGTGGCCAGGCGGAGCCTCGCCGACTTGGCGCTGCCGAACGTGGCCTCGACGTCGGCGCCCCGTGCCTCGGCGATCTCGTCACGGAGCCTGACCAGCCTCGCGGCGTACAGGTCGATCGCGGTGACGATCGCCTCCCGGTTCGCCAGGAGGATCTCGCTCCAGAGTCCCGGGTTGGAGGCCGCGAGCCGCGTGAGATCGCGGAACCCGCCGGCGGCCAACAGCAGGATCTCTGGCTCGCCGGCCTCCTCGGTCTCGGCGAGGCTCATCAGCGCCGTCGAAGCCACCTGGGGCAGGTGACTCACGAAGGCCACCAGCCGGTCGTGGCGGGAAGGATCCAATAGCACCGGTCGCGCGCCAAGCGCTGCCGTGAACGACTCCACCCTCGTCACGGCGGCTGCGTCGGTCGAGGGGTGAGGGGTGATCGCCCAAACGATGCCGTCGACCACCGACGCCGACGCGTGGTCGGGGCCCGAGCGCTCGCTCCCCCCCATCGGGTGGCCCGGCACGAACCGGGGGAGATCTCGCGGCTCGGACAGGGAGGCCACCTGTCGCACGAGCTCCGTCTTCACGCTCCCCACGTCGGTCACGATCGCCTCGGGTGCGACGGCGAGCGCCTCCGCCACCACGGCGGGGATCGACCCGATCGGCGTCGCGATCACCACGAGGCTCGCCAGGGCTACCGCGTGCTCGAACGAAGGGGCGAGCGGGAACGCTCCGAGCTCGGCGGCGCGCGAGGCGACCGCGTGATCGACGTCCCAGCCGGTGACCGAGGCCCCCGCGCGAGCCGCCGCGAGCGCCACCGACGTGCCCAGGAGGCCGGTCCCGATGATCGCGACGCGTTCAGTCGTCGCGGTCATCGAGGTCATCGCGCAGCGACTCGGCGCCGTCGAGGTACACGGGCTGCACCGCCGAGATCGCCAGCTCGGAGTGGAAGTGCATCAGCACTCGAACCACTCGGGGCATGGATCCGGCGACCGGGATCTCCCGGGCGCACATCAGCGGAACGGAGCCCAGCCCCATGCGCCTGGCGGCCTCCGCCGGGAACGCCGAGACGAGGTCGTCCGTCGCGGTGAACAGCACGGAGATCAGGTCGTCTTCCTGCACGCCGTTGCGCTCCAGCATGGAGTCGAGGAGGCGCTCGGTCGCCTCGAACACGCACGACGGTGTGTCGTCGGCGACCACGATGGCACCGCGTGCGGCGCGAACTCTCACTGCGACCTCCTCGGTACCGCCCACCGGGAGCGACGGACGGAAACCAAGGCTACCGCCCGGGCGCCGCCGAGGCCGTGAGCGCCTGCACCTCGCTTCGGTCGAGACTGCGGAGCTGGCCCGGAGCCAGACCAGCGAGCCGGATGGGACCCACCCGCAGCCGCACGAGCCTCGTGACCGGCAACCCGACCGCGGCGAGCAAGCGGCGCACCTCGCGTTTGCGTCCCTCCGTCATCACCACGCGCACCGCCCCCCGACCTCTCGAGGCGGCCACGATCCGCGCCGATCTCGCTCGGGCGAGGCCGTCCTCGAGCTCCACGCCCGACCGGACCCTTGCGAGCTGCCGCGACGTAGGCTCACCGTCGACCTCCGCGAGGTACTCCTTCTCCACCCGGAACCGTGGATGCGTCAGGCGGTTCGCGAGGTCGCCGTCGTTCGTGAGCAGCAGCAGCCCCTCGGAATCGCGGTCCAGTCGCCCCACCGGGAACACCCTTGGCCCGTCGGTGGGCACGTAGCCTCGGATGTCCGGACGCCCCTGCGGATCGCGCATCGTCGTCACGACTCCTGGGGGCTTGTGCAGGGCGTAGTACCGCACGTTGGGGTCGAGGTTGACCTCGAGGCCGTCGACGAAGACCGATGAGATCGAGGGGTCGACCTTGTCGCCGAGGGTCGCGACCGTCCCCTCGACAGTGACCCTCCCCTCGACGATCAGCTGCTCGCACGCTCGCCTCGAGCCGAACCCGGCCCGGGCCAGGGCTCGCTGCAGACGCTCCTCGGCCACGGCGCCTCAGGAACCGGGCTCGTGGCTCGGCCGGTCGCTTCCGTCAGGCCCGCTGCTGGCTTCGCCCGGCTCGGCGTCCGCGTCGGCGACCGAGTCGGCGAGCGCCCCGCCCTCTTCATCGGGGTCGAGCAGTGGCGCGAGCGACGGCAAGGCTGCCAGCGAAGGCAGGCCGAGTCGCTCCAGGAACCCGGGGGTCGTGGCGTAGAGCACGGGCCGCCCCGGGGTCTCGTCGCGGCCGGCCTCCTCGATCAGGCCTCGGTCCGTCAGCGCTCGAAGCACGCCATCGGAGTTCACCCCACGGATCCCGCTCACCTGGTGTCGGGTGACGGGTTGCTTGTACGCGACGATGGCGAGCGTCTCGAGCGCGGCCTTCGTGAGCCGGGCCTGTCGCGAGCTCAGCACGAAACGCTCGACCACCGTCGCGGTATCCGGATGGGTGTACAGGCGCCAGCCGCCGGCCACGTTGCGCAGCACCAACCCCGATGCCCGGTCGTCCAGGGTTCGCTGCAGGCGGTCGCAGAGGTCCTCGACCATGCGACGATCGAGCTCGAGCGCCTGGGCCAACACGGACGCCGTGAGCGGTTCGTCGGAGACGAAGAAGAGCGCCTCGAGCGACCGCAGGTCCGCCGGCCCCCCAGTCTCGATGATCGGTCCCTCGCTCATCGCTCCCTCACCGCGACCATGCCACCTCGATGTCTCCGAACGTCTCGGCTTGGGCGAGCTCGACCTTGCCTTCACGGTACAGCTCGAGGACGGCCAGGAAACGGACGACGACCTGGATGCGTTCCTCACAGTCGGCGACGAGGTCGCGGAAGGTCGCGCCCGTGCCGATCGAGCCGATCCGCTCCTCGAGGGTCGACATGGCCTCGGCGACCGTGTACCGGACGGGGGTCACGTGGGTGAGGTCGAGGGTTGGGGGCGGGCGCAGCAGGGTTGCCGCGAGCACCGCCAGATCCTTCGGGTCGAGCCGCTCCATCGGGTCGGGGTACAAGTGGGAGAACTCCGCTCCGGGGCCGATGTCACGCGCGAAGTATCCCGCTTCGTCTTCGAGCCGGCGCGCGATCTCCACCGCGACCTTCCGGAAGGCCGCCAGCTCGATCGAGCGCGCGTAGGCGAGGTCGGGGGACGCGCCGAGGAGGTCCTCGTCGTCGAGCTCCGAGTGCCGCGGGGTGAGGCGGGAGACCTTGAGCTCCAGCATCACGGCACAGATCGCGAGGAACCACGTGGCCTCCTCCAGGTTCCACCGCTCGGGTTCCTTGGCATGGGCAAGGTACCGGTCGGTGATGGAGGCGACGGAGACGTCGCACACGTCGACCTTCTGCTCGAGGATCAGGTCGGCGAGCAGACGGAACGGCCCCGTGAACACCGGCAGCTCCACAGCGAACCCTTCGGCGTGCTGCGACGCGCCGGCGGCCCCGCCGCTCACCGTGCCCGCCCCGGGAACCGGCTCATGAGGAGGGAACCTCTCACGGCACGCATCGGCTCGGAGCGCGGCTGGTCACCACGCGCGTACGCGTGCTGGCGTCCGTGGACTCGTCGGCACGTTCGATGCCGGGATGATAGCGCGGCCTCCCCGCCCGCCCCGCAAGCGCGGTAGACGCGGCTACCCGCTCAGCTCGGGAACTGGAGCACCAGTTGGCAGTCGAGGTCGGTGGCGGCGTCGCAGATCGCGCCCGTGAGGGTCGTGAGGAACCCGAGGATGAGGGTCGAGAACACGAACAACGCCACCAGGACGAACAGCGGCAGGTACTTGTCGGCGTTGCGATAGACCTCTCGCGCCTGCGGGGGCAACAGCAGCCCGACCAGCCTCGCGCCGTCGAGCCCGGGGATCGGCAAGAGGTGGAAGACGAGCAGCGCCGCATTCGTGAAAGCGAAGGCCACCGCGACGCGGGTCGCTTCCAACGGCAGTTCGAGGAAGCGCACACCGAGGCCGGCGAGCACGGCGAGCGCCAGGTTGGCGGCCGGGCCGGCGAGCGAGGTGATCACGAGGTCGCGCGTCCGGCGGAAGTAGCTGGGATCGATCGGGGCCGGCTTCGCGTAGGCCGCGGGGATGATCAACACCTGCACCGACCACAGGACCGCGATGAGACCGGGAACGAGTCCGCTGCCGAACGGCTCGAACCAGGCCTTCGGGTTCAGGGTCAGCCTGCCCCACAGACGGGGGGTCGGATCGTGCAGGCGCGCGGCCATCCAGGCGCGAGCGTACTCCCTCACGGCCAGTCCGATCGCGAGCGAGGCCAGCATGACCACGGCCAGTCGCACCCCGAGCGCGGTGAAGTTCCCCACGTTGCCTCCTCACTCCAGCCAGGCGTGCACGAGCGGTGGCGGCGCCGTCGGATCGTCGCGGACGACGATCGCGTCGAGCACGCGTCGCGACGCGTGGCGAGCGGCATCGTCATCGCGCGCGTGCACCTCACCGATCGGTTGCCCGGCTTCGAGCCGATCGCCGATCTTCGCGCGGATCACGATACCGACGGCCGGGTCTATCGCATCGCCCTTGCGCGTCCGCCCGGCGCCGAGGCCGCCGCTCGCGAGCCCGATCCCCTCAGTCTCCATCGACGTCACGACGCCCGACCGCTCCGCGAGCAGCGGCCGGACGACCGGTGCGGCCGGAAGCGTGCCCGTGGGGTCGTCGATCACTCTGGGATCGCCTCCTTGTGCCTCGACCATCGAACGGAACCGTTCAAGGGCGTTGCCGTCGTCGAGAGCCCCCTCGGCCTCGGCGGTCGCTCGGGCGAGATCGGATCCGGTCGCGACGGCGGCGCCGCGGGCCACGAATTCGACCGCCAGCTCGCGCAGTCGCCCCCGGTGCTCGCCCCGCAGCACCTCGACCGCCTCCACGACGTCGAGAGCGTTGCCCACCGCGTCGCCCAGGGGTTGGTTCATGTCGGTCACGGCGACGCGGGCCTCGCGCCGCCACCCCCGGGCGAGACCGAGGCACGCCTCCGCCAGCGCCCTCGCGTCCTCCGGCGTCTTCATGAACGCCCCCGAGCCCGCCTTCACGTCGAGCAGGATCAAGTCGGTCTCGACCGCGAGCTTCTTCGACATCACGCTCGCCGCGATCAGCGGGATCGACGGGACGGTCGCCGTCGCGTCCCGCAGGGCGTAGAGGGCGCCGTCGGCGGGCACGAGTCGTGGGGACTGCGCGGCGACCGCACAGCCGATCTCGGCGACCTGGCGCTCCATCTCGTCGGGCGTGAGATCCGTCCGCATGCCAGGGATCGACTCCAGCTTGTCCAGCGTGCCCCCGGTGTGACCGAGCCCTCTGCCCGAGAGCTTGGCCACCCCCAAGCCCATGGCCGCAGCCAGCGGGGCGAACACCAGGGTGACGCCGTCGGCCACGCCGCCCGTGGAGTGCTTGTCGACCGTGGGACGGTCGAGTCCTTGGAACCGGACCGTGTCGCCCGACGCGATCATGGCCCGCGTGAGAGCCAGGGTTTCCTCGCCATCCATCCCACGCAGCACGCATGCCATCAGGAACGCCGCCGCCAAGGCGTCGCTCACGTCGCCCCGGGTGTACGCAGCCACGAAGGTCTCGACCTCATCGGCAGCCAGGGCATGGCCGTCGCGTTTGGCGGCCACGACCCGTCGGTGATCGATCACCGTCATGGAGGGCCCTCACCTTGTATCAGGAACACCTTCAGCGGCCAGCCGCAGGGCGGCGGCAACCCGCGCGAACGTTCGACTCCGGGCCGATACGACGGCAGACGCTCGCATCGCATCAACCTGTACTCGACCCTTCTCGCCGAGCGGATGGGAGGCTCAAACGATTGAGGAAGGGCTCCCCGACGAGACCCTCGACCTCTACTCCCAGGAGAGCCGCCACCGTGGATCCCAGGTCGCCGAACCCATCCCTGGTGCCGATCTCGTATGGCCCTCCCGAGAGACCTCCAGCCAGGAGCGGTGTGCGTTCCCTCGAGTGGTCGGTCGAGGGTGTCGTCGGATCGCAGCCGTGATCGCCGGTGATCAGGATGACCCCGCCTTCGAGGGCCTCGAGGAGATCGGGCAGTCTGCGATCGAACGCCTCGATCGCACCGGCGTAGCCCGCCGGGTCGTTCCGATGCCCGAACTTCGAGTCGAAGTCGACGAGGTTCGTGAACACGAACGCGGGACCGGGTCGGCGCAGGTAGTCGATCGTGAGATCGACTCCGTGGGTGTTCGAGTCGGAGTACACGGCCTCCCGGATGCCCCGTCCGTCGAAGATGTCCCGGATCTTGCCGACGCCGCACACGGGGACACCAGCCGCCGCGAGCGAGTCGAGCACGGTCGGGCCCGGCGGCGGCACCGAGAGGTCGCGGCGATCGGGGCTCCGGACGAACGCGCCCGGTTCGCCCTCGAACGGGCGCGCGATGACGCGCCCGACCCGGTGGGGCCCAACAAGCAGGCCGCGCGCGATGCGGCACCACTCGTAGAGCTGCTCCAGCGGCACGATGCCCTTGTGGCACGCGATCTGGAACACGGAGTCCCCGCTCGTGTACACGATCGGCGCGCCGGTCGCCATGTGCTCGGGCCCGAGCCGCGCGATGATCTCCGTGCCCGAGGCGGGCTCGTTGCCGAGGATCGGCCGCCCGATGGCTCGCTCGAACGGCTCCACGATCTCCGGCGGGAACCCGTCCGGATACAGCGGGAAGGGCTCGTCGAGCCGGATGCCCATCATCTCCCAGTGCCCGGTCGTCGTGTCCTTACCCGCGGAACGCTCCGTCGCGCGGCCGTGGGCGGTTCCAGGCTCGGCTCGCGGCGCCACCCCTTCGATGCCGGTGAGCAGCCCCAGACCGAGCGATTCGAGCACTGGCACGTCGAGCCCCCCCACTGCGCTGGCGGTGTTCGCCAGCGTGTCGGAGCCCTCGTCGCCGTACGCCGCGGCGTCGGGCGCGTCGCCGACGCCCCAGGAGTCGCAGACGACCACCAGCACACGGGGCACGAGCGCCTCGGTCACACGGTGACTCCTTCCTGCTTGCAGTCGATGCACAGCAGCGCCCACGGCAGGGCGTCGAGTCGCTCGTCGCCGATCGCTCGCCCACAGCGCTCGCACGTACCGTACGTGCCGGCGTCGATCTTCGCGATCGCGCGATCGACGTCGCGGAGGTTGGACCGGAGCGCGCGCACCACCGAGATCGCTCGCGACCGCTCCTCGGTGCTGTGCGATCGATCGGCGAATCCCGCATCGTCGGTGAAGACCACCTCGTCGGAGTCGGGGGCGGCGCCTTGGGACGCGATCTCGGCTCGGAGGTGATCCCGTTGTGCCTCGAGCTCGGCTCGACGCCGCGCCAACACGTCATCCATCGCGATCCTCCTTGGCTTCGGCCACCACACCGCCGGGACGCTCTTTCCGGGCCCTGGGATGCGACGTGTAGTACACCTCGCGGAGGTGCTCCCGGGTGACCAACGTGTAGATCTGCGTCGTCGCGACGCTTGCATGTCCGAGCAGCTCCTGCACGACCCGGACGTCGGCCCCGCCCTCGAGCAGGTGGGTCGCGAAGGAGTGGCGGAGGGTGTGCAACGAGACGTGCCGATCGATCCCCGCGACGCGTACCGCCGAACGGACCATGCGGTCACAGCTCTGGCGGGACAGGCGACCGCCCCGCTGGTTCAGGAACAGGGCACCGCGCGCCGAGCCCGTGACGAGCGTCGGTCGGGCGCGGGTGAGGTAGGCGGCGACCGACTCACGGGCGTACCGGCCGAGCGGCACCTCGCGCTCCTTCCCACCCTTGCCGAGCACCCGCACGGCACCCTCCTCGAGATCGACATCGTCCACGTCGAGCCCGGTGAGCTCCGATACCCGCAGGCCGGCGCCGTAGAGCAGTTCCAGGATCGCCCGATCGCGCAAGCCCGCCGGGGTCTGCCGGTCCGGCGCATCGAGCAGGCGACCGATCTCCTCGACGGTGAGCGGGTGGGGCAGGGGGCGCGGCAGTTTGGGCTGGGCGATGTCCCTCGCCGGGTCGCTGTCGGTCACCCCGTCCCGCACCAGGAACCGATGGAACGACTTCACCGACGAGAGGCTCCTGGCCACCGACGTTGCCCGGTAGGGTCGCTCGTCTTCACCGTGGGTCGAGGCGCTGACCGAAGCGAGGAACGATCGCACGGTGGACCCGTCGACCTGGGAAGGCTCGGTCACGTCGCGAGCCGCGAGGAACGAGACGTACCGGCCCAGATCCCGCCGGTACGCCGCGACCGTGTTGGGCGACAGCCCCCGTTCGACCGTGAGGTGGTCGAGGTACCGGGACACCTCGGTCTCGATCCGTTCCGACATCTGCACTCACCACCTCGAGGGCCTGTCCGGGCGCCCCGCGCGGGGGCGGCGAGGGTCGGCATCGGTGTCCTTCACCTCAGGCCAGACGGGCGACGAGGCTCGCCAGCGGGGTGGCGGTCGAGCCGTGAGCGGCCGCCACCGCGGGGTTGGTGATCTCGCCGCCGTACACGTTCACCCCGAGCGCGAGCGCCGGATCGGCCCGGACGGCATCCTCGACGCCGAGATCGGCGATCTCCACCGTGTACGGAAGGGTGACGTTGGCGAGGGCATAGGTCGAGGTTCGGGGCACGGCACCCGGCATGTTCCCCACGCAGTAGTGCACCACGCCGTCGACGACGTAGGTCGGCTCGGAATGGGTCGTGACGTGCGACGTCTCGAAACATCCGCCCTGGTCGATCGAGATGTCGACGAGGACCGCGCCCGGGCGCATGTCGGCCACCGTCGCCGCGGAGACGAGATGGGGGGCCCGCGCGCCGGGGACGAGGACCGCGCCGATGACGAGGTCGGCTCCGACGACCAGCTGCTCGATCGACAGCGCCGCGCTCATCACCGTCTGGATGCGCCCGTGCCACACGCGATCGATGTCGCGGAGACGGTCGACGTTGCGGTCGACCACCGTGACCTCGGCCTCCATGCCTGCCGCGATCTGCGCGGCGTTGGCGCCCGCCATACCGGCCCCGAGGATCACCACCTTGGCGGGCGCCACGCCCGACGCCCCACCCATGAGGACCCCCCGGCCGCCGTGTGGTCGCTCGAGTGCGGCCGCGCCCTCCTGGGGCGCCATCCGCCCGGCGATCTCCGACATCGGGGCGAGCAAGGGCAGCCGCCCGTCCGCACCCATCACTGTCTCGTAGGCGACGGCGACGATGCTTCGTTCCGCGAGGAAGCGCGTGAGGGCCTCGTCCGCGGCCAGGTGCAGGTACGTGAACAGCACCTGTCCGTCCCGGTACCGTTCGAACTCGTGCGGCTGCGGTTCCTTGACCTTCACGATCATCTCGGCCGACGCATACACCTCGGCGGCATCGGGTACGACCGTGGCCCCGGCGGCGGCGAAGTCATCGTCGCTGATCGCCGAACCCACGCCGGCCGATGTCTCGACCAGCACGCGATGACCGGCCCGGACGAGCTCTCGGACACCCTCAGGAGTCGCCGCGACACGGTACTCGCTGTCCTTGACTTCCTTGGGGATGCCGACGTCCACGACCCGCGAGCCTCCTCGGCGCCTGGACCGCGCGCTCGATCGGAGTCGGTGCGGGGTCCGTTTCCGCTGCAAGCGTACTCAACCCCGCCCTGCGGCGCGCCGGGCCTGGGGCAGCGCCGGACGGCTCCCCGCCATCAGGAGGGCCAGGGCCGTCTTCGCATCACGGACTTTGCCCGATCGGGCCGCGTCGACCATGCGGGCGAGCGGCTCGACGACGAGCTCGATGCCGGGCTCAACCGACCCCTGCGGCTCGGCGAACGTGCGGGCCCGGAACAGGTGCACGTATTCGTCGCTCGAACCGACGGTCGGATACACCCCCCCGAGGAACTCGATCGCCGAATGGCGGTAGCCCGTCTCCTCGAAGAGCTCTCGTCCGGCAGCGGTGAGCGCGTCCTCGCCCTCGACGTCGAGGATGCCCGCCGGGACCTCGACGATCGCGCCGCGCAGTGCAGGACGGAACTGCCGAACCAGCAGGACCTCGTCATCGGGGGTCACGGGCAGCACAGCGGTGGCGTCGAAGCGCCGCACGATCTCCCACTCCCCCAGTCCGGGCCAGTCCTCGACATCGACCCGGACGAACGCGCCGCGGTACGCGGATCGCTGCGACCGGGGCTCGGCCACGGCTATCCGGTGATCGAGAGCGACCGGCCGGCCTGCGCCCGGCGGTACGCGTGCGCGGCGCCCACGAACTCCCGGAAGAGGGGGTGCGGCCTCGTGGGCCGCGACCGCAGCTCGGGGTGGAACTGGCCGGCCACGAAGAACGGATGGTCCGCCAGCTCGATGATCTCGGTGAGCCGGCCGTTGTGGGAGTTGCCGGAGAGCACGAGGCCGTGCGCCTCGAGTTGCTCGTGGTAGGCCGGGTTCACCTCCCACCGGTGCCGATGGCGTTCGTAGACCACCGCCTCGCCGTAGGCCTCGGCCGCCTTGGTGCCGGCGACCAGGTGGCACGGCTGCGCGCCCAGGCGCATCGAGCCGCCGAGATCGGTGACATCCTTCTGCTCGGGGAGCAGGTCGATCACGGGGTGGGGCGTCGCGGGGTCGAACTCGCTCGAGTTGGCTCCGTCGAGGCCCATCACGTTGCGAGCGAACTCGATCACCGCGCATTGCAGGCCGAGGCAGATACCGAGGAAGGGCACGCGATGCTCCCGCGCGTACCGCACCGCGGCCACCTTGCCCTCGACCCCCCTGATTCCGAACCCGCCGGGGATGAGCACGCCGTCGACGTCGCGCAGCGCCTCGTCGGTCGCCTGCCCGCCGAGGTCGTCGCTGGCCACCCAGCGGATCTCGACGTCGGCCCCGTGGTGGAAGCCGCCGTGATACAGCGACTCCATCACCGAGAGGTACGCGTCGCGCAGGGTGACGTACTTGCCGACGACCGCGATCGTGATCGGCTCGGTGGCGACGTGGATGCGGTCGACCAACCGTTCCCACTCCGAGAGATCGGGCCCCGCGTCGATCCGCAGATGCTGTGCGAGCTCGGCGTCGAGCCCTTCCCGATGCAGGACGAGCGGCACTTCATAGATCGACGGCGCGTCGGGAGCGCTGATGACGCCCGAGATCGGGACGTCGCAGAGCAGGGAGATCTTCTCCTTGAGGTTTCGCCCGATCGGGCGGTCGGACCGGCAGACGATCGCGTCGGGCTGGAGGCCGAGCGAGCGCAGCTCCTTCACCGAGTGCTGCGTGGGCTTGGTCTTCAGCTCGCCGCTCGGCCCGATGAAAGGCATCAGCGATACGTGCACGAACGCGCACCGGTCGCGACCGACCTCGTTCCGGAGCTGCCGGATCGCCTCCAGGAACGGGAGGGACTCGATGTCGCCGACCGTTCCGCCGATCTCGACGATCACCAGGTCGGCCGTCTCGGCATCGGCGAGCGCCCGCACCCGCTCCTTGATCTCGTCGGTGATGTGTGGGATCACCTGGACGGTCTTGCCGAGGTAGTCGCCGCGGCGTTCCTTCGCGATGACGCTCGAGTAGACCGCGCCGGTCGTGAAGTTGGATCCCCGATGGAGATCGGCGTCGAGGAACCGCTCGTAGTGCCCGAGGTCGAGGTCGGTCTCGGCCCCGTCGTCGAGCACGAACACCTCTCCGTGTTCGAACGGGTTCATCGTGCCTGGGTCGACGTTGACGTACGGGTCGAGCTTCTGGATGACGACCTTCAGACCGCGCGACGAGAAGAGGCGTCCGAGGGAGGCGGAGGTGATGCCCTTGCCGAGCCCGGAAGCGACTCCACCCGTGACGAAGATGAACTTCGGTTGCTCCCTCACCACGGGCATCGACTCTAGCAGAGGCCCGGAGCGGTCCGGGCGGGATCGACCCGAAAGATCGGTCGCGTCGACGATCTCGTCGCTCATCCGCCCGCCTTCACCCTCGAGGCCTCGTCGAGCAGCTCCTCCGCGTGGGAGACGGCGCTCGAGCTCTGCTCGAGCCCGGCGAGCATGCGCGACAGCTCGGCCACCCGGCCGGTGTCGTCGAGCACCTCGACCGCCGCCGTGTCGCGCCGCTTGGTCACCCGGACGTGGCAATCGGCGAAGCACGCGATCTGCGGCAGGTGGCTCACCACCAGCACCTGCCGACCGCGGGCGAGGCGGGCGAGTCGCCGCCCGACCGCGAGCCCGGCCCGTCCGCCGATGCCGGCGTCGACCTCGTCGAAGACGAGCGTGGGGATCTCGTCGAGGTCGGCCATGACGCTTCGACAGGCGAGCATCACACGGGAGAGCTCGCCGCCGGAGGCGGTCTTGCCGAGCGGTGCGGGGGCCTGCCCGGGGGCGTTCGCGAAGCGCAGCTCGACGCGCTCGGAACCCGCCGGTCCCGGGTGCTCGAGCGGATCGAGCGCCACCTCGACCGTCGCCCCGGGCATGCCGAGCTCCTCGAGCTCGAGCCGGATCGCCGCCGCCAGGCGTGGAGCTGCGCGGCGGCGCACATCGCTCATCGCGGCTGCCGAGCGTGCAACCTGGTCCTCCGCCTCCTCGACCTCGTCGGCGAGGCCCGCGAGCCGCTCGTCGGCGCCCTGGAGCTCCTCGAGGCTCGACGTTGCCTCCGCGAGGTAGGCGACCACGTCGGCGTCGGTCTCTCCGTACTTGCGCTGCAATGCTTTCAGTGCCGCGATGCGTTCCCGCACGGCATGGAGGCGCTCCGGGTCGGCGACGAGAGATTCGCGGTAGGCGCGCACGTCGCGAGCGAGCTCCGCAGTCTCGGCCATCACGGCCGTCGCCCGGTCGGCGATCGTCCCGACATCGGGATCGAGAGCCGCCGCCTCGTCGAGCGCGCGAGCCGCGACGCCGAGGGGGTCTGCCGAGGCGTCGTCGCCGGTCAGCGCGGCCTCGGCCACGGCGCCCGCATCGAGCAACCGTTCCACGTGGGCGAGTCGCGCCTCCTCGGCGATGAGCTCGTCGATCTCTCCCGGCCGAGGCATGACCGCTTCGATCTCTCTGGTCTGGTAGGCGAGCAGGTCGAGCTCGCGCTCTCGCGTGCGCGTCGCCTCGCGCAGGTCGTCGAGGGACGCGCGCACGCGCCGAAGCTCGTCGTGACCCGTCGATAGGCGGTGACGTCTCCGAGATGCTCATCGCCGGCGAATCGGTCGAGGAAGCTCGTCTGCACGACCTGGTCGAGCAGCCGCTGCGCCTGGTGCTGCCCGTGCACCTCGACGAGCGAGGCGCCGAGCGACGCGAGGGCGGAGGCAGTGGCGAGCTGTCCGCCGATGCGGGCGCTGCCCTTGCCCTCGGCCGAGACGGACCGCGCGAGCAGCAGCTCGTCGTCGTCGGTCCAGGCCTCGGCCGCGTCGGAGCGGTCGAAGAGCGCCTGCACCCGTGCCGCGCCGCTGCCTTCGCGGACGAGGGTGGCCGAGCCTCGCGCCCCGAGCGCGAGCGCCAGCCCGACGGTGATCATCGTCTTGCCCGCTCCGGTCTCGCCGGTGAGCACGTTCAGGCCGGGGTGCAGCGGGAGATCGAGGTCGTCGATGACCCCAAGCCCCGAGATGTGGAGCTCGCGCAACACCCGCGCATGGTAGCCGCAGCTTCAGACATCGGCGTCCCCCTCGAGGTCCCCAGGGCCCTCGCCGGGCTCGCCCGGCAGCCCGAACTTCTCTCGCACGAGGGAGAGGAAGCCCGGAGCGTCGTCGCGACGGACGAGCCTGGCCGGACGTGACGAGGCGCGGATCCTGACGGTGGATCCGACGGGCAGCTCGATGCTGCGTCGGCCATCGGCCGAGAGCACGCCGCTCTCCTCGCCCATCACCTCGAGCTCCACGTGGCTCGCCGCGCCGAGCACGAAGGACCGGTCGAAGACCATGTGCGCGGCGATCGGGGTGAGCACGAGGGAATCCACCGACGGGCTGACGATGGGACCCCGCGCCGAGAACGAATAGGCGGTCGACCCGGTCGGTGAGGCCACGATCACGCCGTCCGCCGAGAACGTCGTCACGTAGGTCCCGTCGACCTCGACCGCGAGCCTGACGAGCCGGTGACGGGCGCGCTTCTCGACCATGACCTCGTTGAGTCCCCATTGCGGGGGGAAGTCGGCGCCCGCGACGGGTTCCACCGTGATCGCGAGCCGCTCCTCGATGCGGGCGGTGCCGTCGAGGACGGCCCTGATCAACGGCTGAGCATCGGCGGGCTCCACCTCGGTGAGGAAGCCCAGGCGCCCGACCTTCACGCCCAGCACCGGACACCCGACGTGCGACGCCGCGTACGCCCCCCGAAGGAACGTGCCGTCGCCCCCCACGCTCACCACGAGGTCGAGCGGTTCGTCACTCGACCGAGTCTCCCCGTCGTCGGGGAGCATCTCGGTCGACGTCCCACCTCGCTCGAGGTCGACGCGCAGTTTCGCGGAGGCCCCGAGGGCCTCCTGACGCCGCGGATGGGTGACGATGCCGACCCGGCTCACGGTCGCACCCCGATGCCTTCGGCGACCGCCTCGTCGACGTCGAGGCTCGCGTCGGGGCCGAGCGAGACGGCCCAAAGCAGGAACTCCACGTTGCCTGCCGGCCCCGTGATCGGAGAGGCCATGAGACCCTGCGGAACCAGACGCGCTGCGCCCGCGCTCGTTGCCACCTCGCTCAGCACCCGGCGCCAGACCTCGGGATCGCGGACCACGCCCCCGCGCTCGACGGCAGCCGGCCCGGCTTCGAACTGTGGCTTCACGAGCAGGATCGCCGTCGCGCCGGGCGCTAACAGCCCCGCGAGGGCGGGCATCACGGTCCGCAGGGAGATGAACGACAGATCGGCCGTCGCGAGCTCGGGACGGAACCCGAGGCCGTCGGGGTGGAGATCCCGAACGTTCGTGCGCTCGAGCACGGTGACGCGCGGGTCGGTGCGGAGTCGCCACGCGAGCTGTCCGTAGCCGACGTCGACCGCGACGACGTGGCTCGCCCCGGCGCGCAGGAGGCAGTCGGTGAACCCGCCGGTCGATGCGCCCGCGTCCAGACACTCGAGCCCGGCCGCGTCCACCGCGAACCGCTCGAGGGCGGCGGCGAGCTTTTCTCCTCCCCGGGAGACGAAGCGACGTGCCGGTGCGACGAGCGCGACCGGAGCGTCCGCGGCGACGAGCGTGGCTGCCTTGGTGGCGGGCGTACCGCCGACACGGACGAGGCCGGCCCGCACGGCATCCTGCGCCTCCGCGCGCGAGGTCGCGAGGCCGCGCCGGACGAGCTCGGTGTCGAGACGTCGACGGGTCACGGGCATCGCGACCGCATCACGCGCCAGGCGTGGTGTCCGATCCCCCCGAGTCCGGCCCGCTCGCGGCCGGTTTCGCGGCGGACGTCGCAGGAGTTCTCGCCGACGACTTCGCGGTCGACTTCGCTGTCGACTTGGAGGTCGCTCGCTTCCTCGTGGAGGTCGACCCACGCGTGGTCTTGGCGCGCCCCGATGCGGTCATGCCGGCGGCCCGTTCCAGGTCTCGCACACGCTTCTTGAGGGCATCGAGCTCAGTTTGGGTGGCGATCCCCCCGACAGCCTTCATCTGCTCGGAGATCTCACGACGGACGAACGTGCTCATGCGCTCCCGGTTGGCCTGCGACCACTCGAGGAGGTCGGCTGTGACCTTCGCGACCTGCTCCTTGGCCGCACCAGGTTCCATCAGATCCTTGGCCAGCTGTTGGGCCTTCGCCGGCGTGAGGGTGCCCAACATCCCCTCCACGGCCTTACGGATGTCATCGATCATCGAGGGGCCCCTTCCCGGACCGCGGAACGTGCACCGCCAGCATACCCGCGGCCGAAAGGGCCTCCGGCCGAGCGCGAGTCGACCCGGGCTCACTCCGACGCGTTGAACAGTGCGGCGAGATCGTCGCCCACGTAGGTTGGCGTGATCGGCCCGCGCTCGGCATCCTCGCGCGTACTGATGCCCGTGAGCACCAGGAGCGAGTCCCAGCCGCAGGCCGAGGCTCCGGCGATGTCCGTGTCGAGCCGGTCGCCGATCACCAAGGGCCGGCCACCGCCGGCGCGTTCCAAGGCCGCGAGCAGCAGCGGCGGGTTCGGCTTGCCGACCACCTCCCCCCGGACCCCGGTCGTGGTCTCGATCAATGCCAGCAGGGCCCCTGCCCCGGGCCATCGAGTGCCGTCGGCCGCCGGGAACGAGGGGTCGGGGTTCGTCGCGACCAGGGCGGCCCCTCGCTGCACGAGGACCGAGGCTGTGGTCAGCGACGCGTAGTCGGCTCCTCGATCCCACCCGACGACGACCGCGTCGACCCGCTCGGGCTCGCTGTCGGCTACGGCGACGCCTGCTTCGGTGAGCGCCGTACGGATGCCCTCCTCCCCCACGACGAACGCGGAGGCCACCCCTCGGCTCGCGAGGAGCGACGCCGTCGTGAGGGCCGACGTCTCGACCTCGGCGGGGTCGGCGGTCACCCCGACCGCGCGCAAGCGAGCGGCGACCGTCGCGGGGGTGCGCCCGGAGTTGTTCGTGACGAACGCGATGCGCTTCTCGAGCGAACGGAGGCGGCCGAGCGCCTGAGGAGCGCCCGGCACGGCGTTGGACCCTCGGTAGAGCACTCCGTCGAGGTCGAAGAGGAACGCGTCGTAGCGATCGGCGATCATCGGTGCCACGTGGCGTGGCCTCTCACCGGTTCACGACCGCTCTGCAAGCGACTGCTATACAAGGTGCGTGCCCCGTCTCCAACCGTTCCGAGGACTCGTGTTCGACCCGGACGTCGCCGGCCCGCTCGAACGCGTGACGACGCCACCGTACGACATCATCAGCGACGCAGGGAGGCTCGAGTACCTGCGAGCCAGCCCGTTCAACGTCGTGCGCGTGGACCTCGCCGAGGGTTCCAACGACCCCGCCGATCCGGACAACCGATACGCACACGCCGCTCACCTCCTGAGGGCATGGGAGCAGCGAGGTGTGCTTCGCCGCGCTCAGGAGCCATCGTTCTACGCCTACGAGATGACCGCGCCCGGCGCGTGGGTCGACGGTCCCGAGGAGCGCGTTCCCGCGCGGTCGGCGCCGACGTTCGCGGTGCGCGGGCTGATCTGCGCGATGGCCTTGGAAGACTGGGGCGGGTCGATCGTGCCCCACGAGCACGTGATGGACGGCCCGGTGCAGGACCGGCTGGCCCTGTTGCGCGCCACCACCACCCACCTGTCACCGGTATACGTCACGATCGATGGCCCACAGCCGACCCTCGACACGGTCCTCCACGACGCGGCTCGGGGGCCCGCTCCACTGGAGATGCTCGACGAGCGAGGGGTGCGCCATCGCGCGTGGCCCCTTCCGGCTGAGGCCTCGGCGCTCTCAGGACTCGCCGACGAACGCGCCCTGATCGCCGACGGACACCATCGCTACACCACCGCCCTGCGCTACCGCGATGAGCGCCGGCGTCAGGACGGGGCCGGTGCGTGGGATTCCGTGCTGACCCTCGTGGTGGACGCGAGGGCGCAGCACCTGCCGGTAATGCCCTTCCACCGCGTGCAGGTCTCCGGCGATCCTCCGCCCGCAGAGGGCGATGTCGTGGCCGGCCTTGATGCCGCGCTCGCGGCGATCTCCGATGACGCGGTGTCGGTCGCGACGATCCGCCGCGGGAGCGACGGAGCCGTAACGTACCGCATCGTGGAGCTGCGGGGGGAACCGCCCACGGTGCGGGCCCTGCACCTCGAGCTGCTCGACGATCGCGCCCCGGAAGGTTCGCTCCGGTTCGTGCCCGACGCGTCGGAGGCGGACGCTCTCGTTGCGCGAGGAGACGCGGTCGCCGCCTACCTGCTGCCTCCCACCACGCCCGACCGCATCCGGGGCGTGGTCGAGCGCGGCGAGCGGCTGCCGCAGAAGTCGACGTTCTTCTGGCCCAAGCCCAGGACGGGCATGGTCATGATGCCGCTCGATCGAGCGGTTCGAGCTTCTTGATGCCGCTCGCGACCACCTCGGTGAGGCTTCGAGCCCCGGCACCGCTCCGGTAGAAGCGCCGGACGAGCTGCCCGTGCACGAGCACCCGATCGCCCTTGGCGATCTCGCCGAGCACCTGTGCGCCGACCGTGGCGTGCCATGCCGCGACCGGGAGGGGGAGGAGGCGCTTGCCCACCTCCGGAACGGAGAGCCGGATCTCGGTGAC
>JBEVGU010000234.1:0-2962 GCA_040511595.1 Actinomycetota bacterium
GACGCGGCGGCGAGCAGATGAACGGCTGCCGGCGTGCGAGAGCAGGTAGCTCGGGAAGAGCGAGGATAGGCGCCCTTCCCCCCGGAAAGGGGGGAGGGGTCGGGGGTGGGGGGCGACCCGAATGACCCGGCGCTACGACGTCGTCGTGATCGGAGGCGGCCACAACGGCCTCGTGAACACAGCCTACCTCGCCAGGGCCGGGCTGGACGTGCTCGTGCTCGAGCGCCGCCACCTTCTCGGCGGCGCCACCCTCAGCGAGGAGATCGTGCCCGGGTTCACGTTCTCGGTCTTCAGCTACGTCGTCTCGCTGCTGCGCCCCGAGATCATCCGAGACCTGCAACTGCCGAAGCATGGGCTCGAGATCCTGCCGCTCGACGGCACGATCACGCCGCTCGACGACGACTCCCTCTGGCGCGTGAACGATCACGGAAAGACCGTGCGCGAGCTCAGGCGCTGGAGCCTGAACGACGCCGAGGTCTACGAGGAATACGGCCAGCTCATGGCGGAGATGGGCAGGTTCATCAAGCCGATCCTGTCGATCGCGCCGCCCGATCCGGGGAAGATCTCGCCCAGCCATTGGCTGCCGCTCGGCCCGCTCGCGAAGGCGTTCCGCGACCTGCCGAAGAAGATGCAGACCACGTTCATCCAGCTGATGACGATGAGCGCCGCCGACTTCCTGAACCAGTGGTTCGAGACCGAGCCGCTGAAGGCGACGATGAGCGCCTCGGGCATCATCGGCACGTTCCAGGGGCCGCGCTCGCCGGGCACGGCCTACGTGCTGCTGCATCACTACATGGGGGAGATCGACGGGGCGTTCCGGGCGTGGGGCGTGCCTCGCGGTGGGACGGGATCGGTGGCCTCCGCCATCGCGGACAGCGCGCTGTCGCTCGGCGTCGAGATCCGCACCGAGGCCGGCGTCGACCACATCAAGACGGCCGGTGGTCGTGCGACAGGCGTCGTGCTCTCGAGCGGCGAGGAGATCGAGGCCGATGTGGTCATGAGCTCGCTCGACTCGCGCCAGACGTTCATCAACCTGCTGGACGAGGGCGACCTCGAGCCCTCGTTCCGCGACGAGGTGATGCGATACAAGTACCGCGGTTCGAGCGGGAAGGTGAACCTCGCGCTGAGCGGGTTGCCCGAGCTCGCATGCAAGCCGGGCGTCGGCCCGTGGCTTCGCGGCGCGATCTCGTTCTCACCCTCGCTCGACTACATGGAGCGCGCCTACGACGACGCGAAGTACGGCCGGCCGTCGAAGCGACCCTACATCGACTGCATTATGCCGACGCTCGTCGACCCGACGATGGCGCCGCCTGGCAAGCACGTGATGAGTTGCTTCGTGCAGTACGCGCCCTACCACCTCGAGAACGGCGAGCAATGGGACGACGCCAAGCGCCAGGCGTTCGGCCAGAACGTGATCGACACACTCGAGGAGCGCTTCCCGAACATCCGATCACTGATCGAGGGCTACCAGTTCGTGACGCCGAAGGACATCGAGGACATCACGGGCCTTTCCGAGGGCAACATCTTCGCCGGTGAGCTCTCGCTGGAGCAGCTGTTCTTCAACCGGCCGGTGCCCGGATGGGCCCGGTACGAGACGCCCGTGCAACAGCTCTGGATGTGCGGCTCGGCGACGCACCCGGGCGGCGGCATCATGGGAGCCCCCGGCATGATCGCGGCCCGCGAGTACCTGAAGCACCGCAAGCGCGGACGGAGGGCTGCGTAGATGGCGCGGACCGACGTCGTCGTGATCGGCGGGGGCCACAACGGGCTGATCGCGGCCGCGTATCTCGCCAAAGCCGGTCGCACGGTCACGCTGCTCGAAGCCGCCGATGCGGTCGGCGGCATCATGCGGGCGACCTCGCCCGCCGATGGCGTGACCGCGCCGGGCATCGCCCACACGGTGGGCCGCTTGCGAGCGTCGGTCGTCAAGGACCTGCAGCTCGAGCGGCATGGATTCGAGGCGATCGCGCCGGCCGTCCGCATGTTCGCTCCGCAGCCCGACGGGTCAGCCGTGACGTTCTGGGGTGACCCGGCCCGCACGGCCAGCGAGTTGCGTGACCGCAACGCCCACGACGCCGAGGCGTTCGAAGCCTTCGACGCGAAGATGCGGGCCATCGCGAGCTTTCTCGCCTACGTGAACGTCGCGACGCCGCCCGACGCGAAGGCGCCGTCGCTCGCCGACGCGATCATGGGGCTGAAGCTCGGGAAAGCGTTCCGGGACCTCGGCGCGAAGGCCGGCCGTGAGGCGATCCGCTCGCTGCCGATGGCCGTGGCCGACCTCGTGCAGGAGGTCTTCGACGACGAGGCGGTGCGCGGCCCGCTCACGACGCGCGGCGTGCTGTTCACGGCGATGGGCCCGTGGGCCACCGGCACCGCCGCCGTGTTCCTGAATGACTCCGCCGGGACCGACGGGGGAGCGGCGGGCACTGCGTTGTTCGCCCGCGGCGGCACCGGAGCGCTCGCCGGCGCCCTCGAGGCGGCCGCGATCAGCCGAGGGGTCGACGTGCGCACCGGTGCCGAGGTCGTGGCGATCCGTTCGACGGACGGTCGCGTGCGTGGCGTCACGCTCGCCGACGGCACCGAGCTCGACGCGAAGCTCGTGATCTCGGCCGCCGATCCGAAGCGTACGCTCCGTCTGTGCGATCCGGTGGAGCTGAACCCCTACGAGGTCTGGCGGGCCGAGAACATCCGCCAGCCGGGCGCGACCGCGAAGGTGAACCTCGTGCTCTCGGGGCTTCCCGCGTTCCATGGCGCCGACGACGCCGAGCGCCTGCAGGGGCGCATCGTGGTCGGCCTGTCGATCGACCACGTCGAGCAGGCGATGGACGCGAACAAGTACGGGCACGTGGCCGAGGACCCGACGCTCGAGGCCACGATCCCGACGCTCGTCGACGCCTCGCTCGCTCCCGAGGGGAAGCATGTCATGTCGATCCTGTTCCAGGCAGCACCGAGGTCGTTGCGC
>JBEVGU010000235.1:0-4792 GCA_040511595.1 Actinomycetota bacterium
CTCGCCTCGAGCAGGTCGCCCCGGAACTTCGGGAAGATCTTCCCCCGGCTGGGCTCGCCGACCCGATGGCCCGCCCGGCCGATGCGCTGCAGGCCGCTCGCGACCGATCCGGGCGACTCGACCTGCACCACGAGGTCGACCGCCCCCATGTCGATGCCCAGCTCGAGGCTGCTCGTCGCGACGATCGCCTTGAGCCTGCCCGATTTCAGGGCGTCCTCGACCTCGAGCCGCTGCTCGCGGGCGATCGAGCCGTGGTGCGTGCGCACGAGGTCTTCCTCGGCGAGCTCGTTGAGCTGCGCGGCCAGGCGTTCGGCAAGACGCCTGCCGTTCACGAACACGATCGTCGACCGATGCGCGCGGATCAGCTCCAGCAGCCGGGGGTGGACGGCCGGCCAGATCGATGCGCGAGCCGGACCGGCGGCCGCCGGTCCGTTGCCGGGAAGGTCGATGGGCTGGCCGATCGAGGCCATGTCCTCGATCGGCACCACCACCTCGAGCTCCATCGGCTTGCGGTGACCGGCGTCGACGATGGTGACCCGCCTCGGCGAGCCGTCGCTCTCGTACCCGCCGAGGAAGCGCGCGATCGTCTCGAGCGGGCGTTGGGTGGCCGACAATCCGATGCGCTGGGGCGGCTCGTCGGCCAACGCCTCGAGCCGCTCGAGCGACAAGGCGAGATGTGCCCCTCGCTTCGAACCGGCGAGGGCGTGGATCTCGTCGACGATCACCGTGTTCACGCCGCGGAGCGTCTCGCGGGCCGACGAGGTGAGCATCAGGTAGAGCGACTCGGGCGTCGTGATCAGGATGTCTGGCGGGTGCGAGAGCAGCTGCCGGCGTTCCCGGGCCGGTGTGTCGCCCGTGCGCACTCCCGCCACCGGCTCGTGCGCGAGCTCGGCCTCGGCGCGTTCTGCGGCGTGCCGGACGCCCGCCAGCGGTGCCCGAAGGTTCTTCTCCACGTCGACCGCGAGCGCTCGGAGCGGCGAGATGTACACCACCCGCGTGCGAGCCTTGGGATCGGCCGGTGGCAGATCGGTCGCGAGGCGATCGATCGCCCAGAGGAACGCGGCGAGCGTCTTCCCCGACCCGGTCGGCGCGAGCACGAGCGTGTGGTCGCCGTTCGCGATCGCCCGCCACCCACCGGACTGGGCGGGCGTGGGCGCGTCGAACGAGGCCTCGAACCAGGCTCGGACGGCGGGGGAGAAGGGTGCGTCACCCACAACATCACGCTACCCCGAACCTGCGACACGTGATGACGGTGCTCACCGGACCCGACGGTAGGATGCGGGCCATGCGTTGCCGCCCTTCCCTTCGCGTCGCGGTGCTCGCAGCACTCCTCGTCGGCGGAGCGTCCGGCGCGGCCTGGGCCCAGTCCCCTTCCGGAGCCTCGCCCTCGGCGGCCTCGCCCGCGCCCACCCCCCGGCCCGGCGCCGAGACGGCGGTCACCGAAGACCAGGTGATGCTCTCGGGCACGCTCGCGGTGCCCCGCGGCCGTACGGTCGGACAGGTGGTCGTGTTCCACGGCCGGGCCCTCGTGGCGGGGGTCGCTGCGGGTGATGTCGTCGTGCTCGACGGCCCGGTCGTGATCTCGGGCCAGGTGAGCGGCACGGTCGTGGCGATGAACGGTCCGATCCGGCTCGCGGCCACGGCGTTCGTCGCTGGCGACGTGCTCGGCGGTCAGAGCGTGCGGGTCGACCCGGGCGCCCGCGTCGGAGGGAACGTCCGAGACGACGTCTCGTTCACGCCCCGAGGGCCGCTCGCCGCCCTCGGCGCCCTGCTGGGCGCGATCGCGGTCGCCGTCTCGACCCTGGGGATGATGCTCCTGTTCCTCGCCGTGGCTCCCCGCGGGCTCGATCGCGTCGCGACCGCCGCCCGCACCGCTCCCTTCGCGTCGTTCGGGTGGGGTCTCCTGCTCGCGCTGGGCCTGCCGCTGGTCGCCCTCGGCACCGCCGCGTCGATCCTCGCGTTGCCCTTCGGGCTGGCCCTCCTGCTCGGCTTCGCGCTCATCGCGCTGATGGGCTTCTCCCTCGCCGCCTGGGCCGCGGGCCGCCTGCTCGTGAAGGAGCCGCGGGGCCGGGCGGCCGCGTTGTTCGCAGGGTGGGGCATCGCGGCCGCCGTTGGGCTCGTGCCCTTCCTGAACGTGGCCGTCTGGTTGCTCGGTTCGGTGTTCGGACTCGGCGCGGCCACGGTCGCCGTCTGGCGAGCGAGAAGCGCGCGATCGGCCCGGGGGAGACATCGCGCGGGCACGGTGGTGCGGCCGTCCGCGCCGGCCCCTCGCCCGGGCCAGGTCCCGGATGCGGCCACCGACCGAGGTCCCTCGGACCTCGAGCCTGCGGGCGCGACCGAGACGTACCCGGCCACGTCCGACGACTAGTCCGTTACAGACTAGGGCGTCACGGACTCGGTCGTCGGAGCAGCCTCGCGGCCCCGAGGATCGCCGCCCCGATGACCGTTCCGAGGGCCAGCGCCTGCGTGGTCGAGCAGAGCACCTGAGCACCGGGCTCCATCGTGACCTTCGGCGAGAGCACGAACGCGACGAAGCTCCGCTCGCCGAGCGTCGCGCCCCCGGCAGCCATGATCGTCTGGGCGCCGCCGTTCACGATCGAGAGGTTCCCTCGCACGAGCATCGGCCCGCCGCCGCCGTTGGTGATCGAGAGGTTCCCCCCGGCCGCCAGGGCGCCCGCGCCTGCGTTCGAGACGTACATGTCTCGCTCGGCGGCCGCGGCGCCGACGCCCGACTCGCGGATGTCGACCTCCTCGGCCTTCACCGCACCCACCAATCCCCGTTCGACCCGTGCCGTCTCCATCGTTCGCCTCCTTCGGATCTGTCCCTCCATGCTAGGGTCCGCGCGGTGTCCGACGAGTCCGCGACCTGCGACGTGATCCTCACCGGCGCCGATGTGTGGTGCGGGGACGCCGCGCGCCGCTGGGTCCGAGCCGTCGCCATCGCGGGCGACCGCATCGTGGCGGTGGGCACCGACCAGGACGTTCACGCCCACGCGGGCCCATCGACCGAGGTCGTGTCGCTCCTCGGGAAGGCGATCGTTCCCGGGTTCCAGGACGCGCACGTGCACCCCGCGGTCGGCGCACGCAACCTGATGAACGTGAACCTCGACGACCTCCACACCAAGGACGAGTACCTCGCGCGCATCGCTTCGTTTGCGGACGCGAATCCCGACCTCGACTGGATCGTCGGCGGCGGATGGTACGGCCCGGTGTTCGCCGCGACCGATGGCCCCCGGAAGGAAGACCTCGATGCCGTCGTGCCGGATCGCCCGGTCTTCCTGCTGAACACCGACGTCCACGGGGCATGGGTGAACTCCAAGGCGCTGCAAGCTGCCGGCATCGCGGCGTCGACGCCGGACCCGTGGGACGGCTACGTCGTGCGGCACCCCGATGGCTCGCCGACCGGCACGTTGCAGGAAGGGGCCGCCTACGACGTGCTGCACACCGTGGCCGCGCAACCGAGCGTGGCGCAGTGGAAGACCTACGTGCTCCGGGCACAGCGGGAGCTGCACGCGCTCGGCATCACCGGGTGGCAGGACGCGTGGGTCGAGCCAGACCTGCTCAGCGCCTATCGCGAGCTCGACGACGAGCGCGCCCTCACGATGCGGGTCGTCGCCTCCATGTGGTGGGACCGCCACCTCGGCATCGAGCAGATCGACCGCCTCGTCGAGCAGCGCGAGTGGGCCACCGGGGGGAGGCTCCACGCGAGCACGGTCAAGATCATGCTCGACGGCTGTCCCGAGAGCGGCACCGGTTCGATGCTCGATCCGTACGAGGGCGCATTCGGAGCGCGTCACGGGCTGGGCATCCAGTTCGTCGATGCCGAGGCGCTCGTCGAGGCGGTGGCCGCCCTCGACGCGCGCGGCTTCCAGGTGCATCAGCACGCCCTCGGCGATCGAGCCGTCCGCAGCGCGCTCGACGCGATCGAGGCGGCACGCGTCGCCAACGGATGGAACGACGCCCGCCATCACATCGCGCATCTCCAGCTGCCCGATCCGGCCGACGTGCCGCGTCTGCGACCGCTGGGCGTCGTCGCGAACGTGCAGCCCTACTGGTCCCAGCCTGACCCCGCGATCCAGCAGCTCACGGTGCCGAGGGTGGGGGAACGCGCGACGCGTCTGTACCCGATCGGCGACCTCCGCGCCAGCGGCGCGGTCATGTGCTTCGGCAGCGACTGGCCGGTGAGCACCCCGAACCCCTGGCTCGAGCTCGAGGTCGCGGTGACACGCCAGGCGCCCGACGATCCCGACGCGGGCGTGCTCGACGCGTCGCAGCGCATCGACCTCGCCGCGGCGATGGCGTCCTTCGCCCGCGGATCGGCCTTCGTGAACCACGACGACGAGGCGGGCGTGCTCGCGCCCGGCATGCGGGCGGACCTCGCCGTGCTCGACCGCAACCCCTTCGATCGGTCGCGAGGGACGATCGGCGAGACCCGGGTCGAGATGACCATCGCGTCGGGCCGGACCGTGTTCGACGCGATGGGCGCGTAGCCGGCCCGGGATCGCTCGGCGAGCGCTGACCGCCCTTTCAGGTTCGTCGCCCCCCGTAGGCGACGAGATCCACCTCGCGTTCCTCGCCCGGAGCCCACCGCAGCGAGTCGCCGGCGGGCAGATCGAGCCGGAACCCCTGCGCGGCCTCCCGATCGAACTCGAGCGCCGGGTTCGTCTGCCAGAACGGGAAGTGCGACGAGACGCGCACCGGACGTCGCCCTGTGTTCCGCACCGTGATGCGTCGCCGCGCGCGGCCGGGCACCAGCGGCACGTCGCCGGGCGCGAACCGCACCGCGCCCGGA
>JBEVGU010000236.1:0-14982 GCA_040511595.1 Actinomycetota bacterium
TGGCCCTCGCCCGGGCCACCGCCGGGGGTGGTCTCGCCCTTGCCGCCCGTGTATCCGGAGAGCAGCTGGATCACGGTCTGGCGAACGCGGTTGAGATCGGCCCCGAGCTTCTGCAACACCTGGGCGGCGACCCCCTCACCTTCGCGGATCAGGCCGAGCAGGATGTGCTCGGTGCCGATGTAGTTGTGTCCGAGCTGCAGCGCCTCACGGAGCGAGAGCTCGAGGACCTTCTTCGCCCGAGGGGTGAACGGGATGTGCCCGGTCGGTGCGGCCTGGCCCTGGCCGATGATCTCCTCCACCTGCTGACGCACGGCCTCGAGCGAGATGTTCAACGACTCGAGAGCCTTGGCGGCGACCCCCTCACCTTCGTGGATCAGCCCGAGCAGGATGTGCTCGGTGCCGATGTAGTTGTGGTTGAGCATCCTGGCTTCTTCTTGCGCCAGGACCACCACTCGTCTCGCTCGATCGGTGAAGCGTTCGAACATGTCAGTGTCCTCCGGGCCACGACCCGCATGTTCCTGCCGTTGCTCGGGGATCAACGGACCCCGTCCTACCCCCGAGGCGCCTCGAGCGTCGCACCCGATGACCGGTCGCGACGCCCGCTGACAGGAAGTATACCCGTGGCCCTCCGTATGCTCTGAACCACGGAGCCATGTTCGATCCTTTCGCCGGCGCCGGCCACGCTTCCTGTCCTCACTGTGTTGTTCGGACATTCTCGGTCGGAGGATTAGGTGCCTTTCGACGGAGGCCGCCGATCCCCCGTTCGGACCATGAAATGTCCTCCTTCCGGCCCGTTGTGTGGGGAGGACGGCGGGTGCCAGGATGGGCGAGTCCCGTTGGGACGCAGATCACCGGCCGCACGAGTGAGGGGAGCCGTGTGCTGGACACTACCCATATGCTCGAAGGAGAGATGCACGTGCGAGTCCTCGTGGTCGACGATCATCCGGCGTTCCGCCGGGCCCTCACGTCGGCCCTGCGCCTGGTGGGCAACATCGAGATCGCGGGCGAGGCGGGGGGCGGGGTCGCCGCCTGCGACCAGGCCGACGCCCTCGACCCCGACGTCGTCCTGATGGACCTGTCGATGCCCGACCTCTCGGGTATCGACGCCATGAAGAAGATCCACGAGTCGAGGCCCGACCTGCCGGTCGTCATCCTGACGGCCCACGCCGACGCCGGCGTCGAGCGGGAGGCGCTGGAAGCCGGAGCGCGAGGATTCCTCCCCAAGGGCACCGGGCTGCACGACCTCGTCATCACGCTGCACGAGGCCACGGGCGAGGAGCCCGTGCTGTAGCTATCCGTCGATCACCGCGGCTGCTCGCGGAGGGCGCGCACCCGCTCGGAGAGCACGACGAGCAACGCACGCATCATCTCCGGGTTGTCGTCCAGCAACCGGTTGAAGTTCCAGACTGGGATCGCGAGCGTGCGTAGCTCCCCCTTGGCCACGACCGTGGCCGAACGTGGCTTCCCGTCGATCAGAGACATCTCGCCGAAGTAGTCGCCGGGTCCCATCGTGCCGACCACGGTCCCCCCCTGGCTCGCGACGGCCTGTCCCGACACGATCAGATGGAAGCCGACCGCGGAGTGGTCTTCCTCCACCACGGCCTTGCCGTCGCGGTGCGTGACCTCCTTGGCGATCTCGGAGACGCGATGCAGCGACCGGTCGGACATGCCCTGGAACAGGGGCACCGCCCGCAACGCCTCGATGACATCGTCCGGCATCGAACTCCCCCTTCGATCTGCATCGTTCGGCGTCGGGAGCATAGCTCCGGGTGGCGTCGCGGCGCGAGCGAGCCCGGCGGCGGAACCGGGATCAGGAGCCGATCGCCACCATGGCGCCGGCGACGACGAGCCCGATCCCCGTCCATCCGAGCGCACCCGGGTGCTCACGGGCCAGCAGCACGGCGAGCACGACCGAGACCTCCCGGAGCGTCGCCACCCGGCCGACCGGGGCGAGCCTGAACGCGAACAGGACGAGCACGTAGGCGCCGACGCTGCCGAGCGCGATGACGGCGCCGGTCCGCCAGGAGGCACGGAGGCGCGCGACGTCGAACCGGATCGTCGTCGCCACCAGCACGCCCTCGAGGCCGAGGGTGCCGGCCAGGTAGGCGAGCGGCGCCGCACCGCCGCGGACGGCCCTGGCGTCGACGACGGTATAGAGGGCGATCGAGAGACCGACCACGAGCGCCAGGCCGGTCGCGGTGAGGGTTCCCTGGCGATGAGATCGAAACGCGATCATCGCGAGCCCCACGGCCACGCACCCCGCGGCCACGAGGGCTCGCGGGGTCGCCGGCTGGCCCACCACCACGGTCGCGGCGAGGGTCGCCAGCAGGGGAGCCGTGCCGCGGCCCACCGGGTAGGTGACCGAGAGCTCCCCCCGCCGGTAGGCGCCCGCGAGCGCGAGCCCGTATACGGCCTCGGCGACACCGCTCACGACCACGAGCCCCCACACCCCGGTGGGCGGATCGAGCACGAAGAAGATCGACAGGGCGACGGCCGACACGAGGCCTGCCATCGCCATCGCGGCGACGCGATCCTGCGCGGCGTGCAGGCGGACGTTCCACAGGGCGTGGAGCAGGGCGGCGGCGAGCACCAGTGCGATCGCCGCCGGGTCCATGGCGGCGCGGCTACTCGGGGCGGTGGCTCGGGAACATGATCAGGTCACGCAGGCTCGCCGCGTCGGTGAGCAGCAGCAGCAGCCGGTCCACGCCCATGCCGAGTCCGCCCACGGGGGGCATGCCGTGCTCGAGCGCCCGCAGGAAGTCCTCGTCGAAGGGATGCACCTCGTCTCCGAGCACGTCCTTCATCCGCTGCTGCTGCTCGAACTTCGCTCGCTGCTCGATCGGATCGGTGAGCTCGCTGAAGGCCGTGACCAACTCGATGCCGCCCGCGATCAGGTCGAAGTGCTCGGTGAGATCCGGGTCGTCGCGGTGAGGGCGCGCGAGCGGCGACACCTCCCGCGGGAAGTCGCACACGAACGTGGGTCGTTCGATCGTGGCTTCGACGAGCTTCTCGAAGAGCTCCTGCACGATCTTGCCCGGCCCCCACGCGTCGTCGACGGGCATGTCGTGCCGAGCAGCGATGCCGCGCAGGTCCGGGTGGCCCAGCGTCACCGGCTCCCCCACCGCCTCGCTCACCGACCCGAGGATCGTGACCCGCTCGAACGGAGGGGTGAGGTCGATCGTGGCGCCACGAAGCGGCACGCGTAGGTCGTCGGGGTCGCGCCCCATGATGGATCCGACCGCCCGCGCGCTCTCGACGATCAACGCCTCGCTGAGCGACATCATCGTGTGGTAGTCGCCGTAGGCCTGGTAGGCCTCGAGCATCGTGAACTCGGGGTTATGGTCGCGGTCGATGCCCTCGTTGCGAAAGTTGCGCCCCAGCTCGTACACGCGCTCGAGGCCCCCGACGAGCATGCGCTTCAGGTAGAGCTCGAGCGAGATGCGCAGCTTCATCTCGAGGTCGAGCGCGCGATGGTGCGTGGTGAAGGGCCGGGCGTTCGCGCCACCGGCCACGACCTGCAACATGGGTCCCTCGAACTCAACGAACCCGAGTTCGTCGAGCACCCTGCGCATCGTCTGCAATACGGCCGCCCGCGCCAGCACGTGCCGGCGTGGGCGGTCGTCGGCGATCAGGTGCAGGTACCGACGGCGCTGTTGGAGATCGGGATCCTGCAAGCCGTGCCACTTCTCCGGCAAGGGTCGGAGGGCCTTCGTGAGCATCGCCCACCGGCCGGCGAACACGCTGAGCTCCCCCCTGCGGGTCGTCCCGACCGAGCCCGTGACGCCGATGATGTCGCCGAGATCGACCTCGTCGAGCAGCGAGAACAACCGCTCGGGGAGGCCGGCCTCGCTCGCGACCACCTGCAGGTCACCGGTGCGATCGCGGATCACGAGGAACTTCAGCCTGCCGATGTCGCGCGCGAGCACGACGCGTCCCGCGATCGTCACCACGTCGTCGGTGAGCGTGTCGGGATCGAGCCCGTGATGCGTCGCCCGGACGTCGGCGACGGCCGTCGGCTCGACGACCCCGAGCGCGCGGTCGAGCGTGAGGGCGAACGCGGGCATCCCGGCTTCCTCGATTCGTTCGAGCGACGCCCGTCTGGCCGCGAGGATCTCGGCCTCTCGCGACCCCCGATCGTCGGCGCCGCCCTCGTCAGTCACGAGCCGTCACCACGTTCTTCTCGAAGACGAGGCGCAGGCCCTCGAGCGTGAGCCAGGGCTCGTGCCGGTCGATCGTCGAACAATGCGGGATGACCACGGGGGCGAGCCCGCCGGTCGCGATGGTCGTGGCGCCCGGCAGCGCCGCCCGGACGCGCGTCACGATCGCGTCGACCTCGCCGGCGGTGCCGAAGACCAGGCCAGATTGGATCGCCTCGACCGTGTTCCGGCCGATCACGTTCGGCGGCGCCGTCAGCTCGACGCGGGTGAGCCGGGCGGTGCGCGAGAACAGGCTCGCGGCGCTCGCCTGCATGCCCGGCGCGATCACGCCGCCCACGAACTCGCCGTGCTCGCTCACCACGTCGAAGTTCGTCGCGGTGCCGAAGTCGACGACGATGGCCGGACCGCCGGCCAGGGTGAACGCCGCGAGCGCGTTCACGACCCGGTCGGCCCCGACCTCGCGCGGATTGTCAGTCAGGACCGGCACGCCCGTCTTGACGCCGGGTCCCACGATCACAGGCGCGAACGGGAAGTACTGGTTCGTCATCTCGCGGATCGTCGCGGTGACATCGGGGACCACGCTCGCGACCACGAGCCCGGTCACCTGGGACTCGAACGCCATGCCGCGCTGCGCCAGGAAGCCGGCGAGGGTCAGCGCGAGCTCGTCGGCCGTGCGCTCCGGATGGGTCGACAGGCGCCAGGTGTGCTCGAGCTCATGGCCTCGGAAGACCCCGAGCACCATCTCGGTGTTGCCGACATCGGCGGCGAGTAGCACGGCGCTTCACGGCCCCTTCCCTTCCGGCTCCAGCCGGAACGACGGTCCATCGTCGCCCACGAGCTCGTGCCCCGACAACCGGAGGTTGTCGATCAACCGGGCCGACGGGAAATCGGCCGCGACCAGGGCACGCGGGGGGACCCCCGGATCGATCGGGCCGATCCGCTCGAACGTGCGGTCGTCGATCACGGCCGCGTAGTCGAGCCGCGCCAACGGCGTGACGCCTATCTCGCGGGCCATGGCCGCGACGAGCACGTTCGCGTCGCGCTCGCCGCTGCGCGCCATGGCGGCGGCCTCGCTCAGCGCGAGGAAGAGGCATCCCGCCTGTTCTCGCTCCTCGGGCGAGAGCAGGGCGTTGCGCGAGGACGACGCGAGGCCATCGCGCTCGCGAACCGTCGGGCACCCGACGACCTCGACCGGGAGTCGCTCGAGCCCCACCATGCGTCGCACCAGGAAGAGCTGCTGCGCGTCCTTCTCACCGAAGTAGGCCGCACACGGACCGGTGACCTCGAACAATCGATGCACCAGGGTGAGCACGCCCTCGAAGTGGCCGGGCCGAGACGCTCCCTCGAACACGGAGCCCGCCGGCCCCGGGTCGGGTACCGGGAGCTCGACCCCCGGCGGATACACCTCGTCGACGTCCGGCGCCCATACGACATCGACCCCGAGCCCGTCGCAGAGGGCCAGGTCGCGAGCCTCGTCGCGCGGATACCGCTCGAGGTCGGCGCGATCGGAGAACTGACGCGGGTTCACGAAGATGGAGACGACGACCGTCCGATGTTCGTCGCTGGCCCGACGGATCAGCGATTCGTGCCCCGCGTGCAGCGCGCCCATCGTCGGGACCAGGCCGACGACGTCGCCCCCCGCCCGAGCGGCGTCGGTCACCGCGCGGAGCGCCTCGGCCCGATCGATCACGTCCATGGTCGGAGGGCCTCCTCGATCCGCGCCTTTCCCTCGGTGGTCAGACGTCCGCTCCGCACCGCGAGATCGACGGCCACGCGAGCCATCTCCACATAGGCGTCGACCGCCCACGGAGCGCGAACCGAGAGCGCCTCGAGATTCCGCGCGACCGTCACCCCGTCGCCCCGCACGACCGGCCCGGTCAAGGCCTGCGTCGGGCCGACGCGGGCTACGTTGGCAACCGTCGCCTCTTGCAGGGCGGCGAGGGCGGCGATCGGGTCGGGCACCCCCGCAGAGGCCAACAGCAGCTCTGCCACGCCCGCCGCCGCGACCAGGTAGTTGGAGGCGAACACCGCGGCGGCGTGATAGATCGCGCGATGTTCGTCGGGCAGCCGGAACGGCACCCCCCCGATGTCCTCCGCGAGACGCTCACCCACGAAGAACCCCTCGTCGTCGTCGGCCCCGACCGCCACGGTGCACCCGGGGAGGCGCTCGATCGCAGCTTCGACGTCGGGGAAGGTCTGGAGCGGATGCAGCCCCAGACGGCGCGCGCCGGCGATGCGAGCGGCATCGAGGGCGGCGAGCGGCGTGGCTCCCGACAGATGTGCGACCCATGGGCCGTGGGCGACCGCGCCCGCCGCGGCGACCACGCCGACGACCGGCTCGATCAGGTCGTCGGGCACCGCGACCAGCACGAGCTCCGCGTCGCGGGCCGCCTCCGCCGCGTCGAGCACCGGCACCCCGGGCAGGAACCGCTCGGCTCGCTCGACGGTGGCTTCCCGGCCCGAGACGGCCACGATCCGGTGGCCGGCTCGGTCGAGGAGCACGGCGACGGCGGTGCCCGCTCGCCCCGCCCCGATGACCGCGACGTCCACGGCCCTCACGCGACGCGCAGCGGCGGTGCGAAGGGCCTCGCACCGCCGGCGGCATCGGGACCGAGGGGCAGGTCGAGCACGCGACTGCCGTCGGGCATGATCGGATCGGGATCGAGCTCGAGGAGCGGCAGCAGCACGAAGGCTCGTTCCAGCATCCTCGGATGAGGCACGGAGAGATCAGGCTCGTCGATCGTGCGCCCACCGTAGAGCAGGATGTCGATGTCGATCGTCCGCGGTCCCCAACGGGTTTCACGCACCCGACCGAGCGCCGCTTCCACGCGATGACACGCCGCGAGCAGCTCGTGCGGGTCGAGCCGGACTTCGGCTCGCACCACGACGTTCAGGAAATCGGGCTGTTCGACCCTTCCCACGGGGTCGGTCTCCCACACGCGCGAGCAGGCGACGATGCGGATCGAGGGATCGTCGCCCAGCATGTCGACCGCGCGCTGCAGCGTCTCGAGACGATCTCCCAGGTTCGCACCGAGGCCGAGCAGCGCGGTCTCGCTCACGATCGGTGACCGGGACCCGCCCCCGCCGTCACGGCAGCCGCCACTCCGTCGATCTGCAGACGTCCTGCGGCGTAGGGCTTGTGCACGATCGCCGTCACCCGGGCCACGTGGTCCAGCGCGAGGACACGCTCGGCGATCGAGCCGGCCATCACCTCGATCAGGTCGAACGACCCGTCGGAGACCACGGCGCGGACGGCGTCGGTCACCCCCCGGTAGTCGGCGGTTGCGTCGATCGAGTCGGTTCCCACCTCGACCTCGACATCGAGATCGACGACGAATTCCTGGGGTTCGTCCTTCTCACCGGGCCGCGCGCCGTGATGCCCGGTCGCCTTGATGCCTGAGAGGAACAACCGTGCGGTGGTCATGGGTTCCCTCGCTTCCCCTCGTCTTCGTCGGTGACGAACCAGTCGTCGGTCTCGTACTCCTCGAGGTCGACCCACGGGGGCCGGCGCTCCAGTTGGAGCATGACCACGCCCGCGGCGGGATCCGCGTGCCCGTGCGGCGCGTGTGCGTATCGGGCCCGGAGGTACTCCGAGATCATCGGCGCGATCGTGTCCGCGGCTTCCTCGACGAGGAAGTGCCCGCATCCCGGCAGCAGCCCGAGCGTCGAGGACGGCATCGCCTCGTTCAGCCGCTCGCCCACGGAGGCCGGAACCAGCGGGTCGTCCTCGCCCCACAGGATCAGCACCGGAACCTCGACGCGGGCGAGCGCGTCGAGCTCCTCGTCGCCCACGCCGGGATCGGCGGCGAGCCCCTCGGCGACGCGCGCGAGCCACTCGGGACCGTCGCCGTCCGCATAGGGGTCTGCGTACGAGTCCAGCACCTGGCGAGGGAGCCGGTCGTGCACGAGCGCCCCTCGCTCGATCACCTCACGCACGACCTTCCTCGCCACGGCGGCTCGATCACGCGTCGGGGTCGCGCCGACCGCAGCGCTCACCAGCGAGACGCCGGCCGCCGGAGCCTCGCCGATCATGTCCGCCCCCACCAGCACCAACGCATCGACGCGGGGGTCGGCGTCGTCCACGAGCAGGGAGCGGGCGACCGCTCCACCGGAGCCGTGAGCGACGACGGCGGCCGCGCGCATGCCGAGGTGCGCGAGCAGCTCACGGACGGCCCCCGCACGAGTGGACACGTCGAGACGCTCCGCCGTCACGGGTCTCGAACCGCCGGCCCCCGGCAGGTCGGGCGCCACCACCCGGAACCGCGCCGCCAACAGCGGCAGGAAGTCACGCCACTGCCACGACGACGCCGGGAACCCGTGCACCAGCACCACGGGTGGTCCGTCGCCTGCATCGTGGAACGCGATCGTGCCGAAGGAGGACTCGAACTCGTGGGTCGGAACGGGAGAGACGTCGGTCACGGCGACGATCCCCGCGCGATCGCGTCGACGACCCGGACGACCCGGACCATCCGGCGCACGTCGTGCACACGCACCACATCGACCCGCTGCGCGGCGCACCACGCCACGACGCCGGCCGTCCCGTCGACCCGCTCCGCCGGTTCGTCCACCCCCGTCAATCGACCGATGAACCGCTTGCGCGATGCCCCCACCATCACCGGCACACCGAGCCCGGCGAACGAGTCGATCTCGCGGAGCAACTCGAGGTTGTGGTCGAGGTCCTTGCCGAAGCCGATGCCCGGGTCGACGCAGACACGTTCGCGCTCGATCCCGGCGGCGGCCGCCGCCTCGACGCGATCGCCCAGGAAGTCGCGGACCTCCGTCACGACGTCGTCGTACCTCGGAGCATCCTGCATGGTCTTGGGCTCCCCGAGCATGTGCATGAGGACGAGCCCGGCCCCCATCGCTCGGGCGACCTCGAACATCGTCGGCTCGCTCCCCGCGGTGACGTCGTTCACGATCGATGCGCCGGCATCGAGCGCGGCGGTCGCGACCTCGGGGCGGCGCGTGTCGACGCTGAGCGCGATCCCCTCGGGCGCCGCCTCGGCGAGCCCCGCGACCACCGGCACCACCCGGGCCAGCTCCTCCTCGATCGACACCGGATCGGAACCGGGACGCGTCGACTCGCCGCCGACATCGAGGATGTCGGCGCCGTCGGCGGCCAGTTGCACGCCGTACGCGATGGCATCGCGAGGACCCGTGAACAGGCCGCCATCGCTGAACGAATCGGGAGTGACGTTCACGATGCCCATCACGAGCGTGCGCCCACCGAGGGGGAACGCGTGGTCACGGCATCGCCAGACTGCATCGGTCACCGGACTCATCGTAGCCCTGCACCTCCGCGCCGCCGGATCCGCACTCGCACGATCGGCGCTCGCCGTGCGAGCATCCTGCGATGGACGGGGAGCCGGATCGGTCGCGGAGCGAGCGAGCGTCGCAGCGTCGCAGCCGATGGAGCTACGAGGCGGGCCACGGCGCCGCCTTCGACCGGGTTGCCTACTTCACCGACGCCGTATTCGCGATCGCGATGACCCTGCTGATCGTCTCGGTCGGAGCGCCGGAGTTGACCGGCCCGGAGCGCGAGCCAACGTCGCTGGTGGAACCGCTCCGGGAGCTCGGTCCTGAGCTGTTCAGCTTCTTCCTCGCGTTCCTGTTGCTCGGAAGGTACTGGATGGCGCACCACGCGTTCTTCGCGGCGCTCGCGCGGGTCGATCGTCGCTTCATCATGGAGGACCTGATCTACCTGGCGTTCGTGGCGTTCCTGCCGTTCCCGACCGAGCTCGTCGGCAAGTACGAACGGAACCCCGTGAGCGTGGCGATCTTCGCGCTCACGTTGGCGGCGATCAGCGGCATGGAGTCCGTCGTGTTCCGGCACGCGCACCGATCCGGGCTGCTCGCGAAACCGATGTCGGAGACCGCGTATCGCTACGGCATGGTGCAGTCGACCACGCCGGTGGTGCTCTTCCTGCTCTCGATCCCGGTCGCGTTCTTCTGGAGCCCGACGGCAGCCTTGCTGTCGTGGCTCCTGTCGGTCCCGATCGGGATGCTGGTCGACCGGCGACAGCGGGCCCGGGGGCGGGACGGCGGCGTGTCGGCGCTCTCGCCGTCGTCCGGCGAGTGATGCTCACCGCATGCCGATGTGATTCATGGCCTCCTGTCGCGTGCGCGCATCGGTTCGGAACAGCCCGCGCACGGCGGAGGTGACGCTGACCGCGCCGGGCTTCTTGATGCCGCGCATCGTCATGCACAGGTGCTCGGCTTCGATCACGACGAAGACGCCCCGGGGTTCGAGGGCCCGCTCGATCGTGTCGGCGATCTCGGTGGTCAGGCGTTCCTGCACCTGAGGCTTCTTCGCGAGCACGTCGACCACGCGGGCGATCTTGGACAGACCGGTGATCTGCCCGGCCTTGTTCGGCACGTACGCCACGTGTGCACGACCGTTGAACGGGATCAGGTGGTGCTCGCAGATCGAGTACAGCGGGATGTCGCGCACCATGATCATCTCGTCGAAGTCGGCGCCCTCGACGACCGTGACGATGCCGGTGGGATCCTCGCCGACCCCCCCGGCGATCTCGCGGAACATGCGGGCCACGCGCGAGGGGGTGTCCTTGAGGCCGCCGCGTTCGGGATCCTCGCCGATCCCCTCCAGGATCAACCGGACTCCCCGCTCGATCTTCCCCTCGTCGAAGCCCACCATGGCTGGGCATGCTACCGGTCACCCGAGCGCAACGGCTCGAGGGTGAGGGCGGCGCGCAGGAGCCGGAGCGTCCGACGGTGTCGTCCGTCGGGAAAGCTCAGGGGCCGTCCGGGGAGGTGGCCTCCCAGCAGTCGTACCACCCATCGGGCGTCCGGCACCAGATCGTGGGTGGGGGCTGCTGCCGTTCCTGCGCATCGGCCGAGACGACGATGAGCGCGACGACCGCGATCACGACGAGCGCGAGGACCGCAGCGACGATGCGCCCGAGGACCGAGACGAGGCGCCACTCGTCGATCGTCGTCCGGACCCGGGCCGGTTCGGGCCGCGCCTGTCGGGGCGCGTGGTCCGCCGGATTCGGCGAAGCCGCTCTGCCCCTGGAGCTCACCGCGCCCGTCGGCCGGGGCGCCGCGCGGGACGCGATCGGACCCGGCCGCGCGCGGTGCTCGGCCGACTGGCGCTCGAACCGCACGATCCGGTCGTACGCGGCGCGTTCCTGCTCGTCGCCCAGGATCTCGTATGCGGCCGCAACCCGCCTGAAGCCATCGGGGCGGTCGAGACCGGGGGTCATGTCGGGATGGTGCCGCCGAGCGAGCGCCCGATACGCGTGACGGATGTCGTCGGCGGACGCGTCGGGCTCGACCCCGAGCAACGCGTAGAGATCATCACCCGACGCGACGGCGCGAGCCACGGCGTCCATGCCTCGGAGTCTAGGACGTGACGCGTCGCCGCGGGACCGCTCAGGCGGGGACGATCCGATCGACGGTGTCGGGCAAGGAGGACAGGTCGCGGAGCGTCGCCGACCGCGGCACCATGCTCGCCTCACCGAGCCGATCGATCCACACCGCCGGCAGCCCGAGCTTCGCGCACGGCTCGATGTCGTGGAACAACGACGCGGCGACATGCACGTGCCGCGTGCGCTCGGCTCCGGTGCGCCGGAAGAACGTCTCCCAGTGACCGAACGCGGGCTTGTACGAACCGATGTCGGACGCGACGACGCGCTCGTCGATCTCGACGCCGATCCTGGCGATCGACGCCTCCAGCAGGTCGGGGTCGGTATTGGAGAGGATCGCGAGCCTCCAGCCGCGAGCACGAAGGCCTGTCAACGCGGCCGGCACTTCGGGGAACACGCGCCAGGTCGGCAACGACTCCGTCAAGGCATCGTGCTCGCCCGCGGGGAGCGCCAGGCCCAGCTCATCGGCCACACCCGCCAACGTCTCCGCCATCACCTGGCGATAGGGGATGCCGCGCCCCTCCTGCATCCGGGGTTCGAGACGCATGTATACCTCGAGGAGCGTCCGCCCATCGACGTCGGGCCACAACCGCTGCATGGTCTCGCGGACACCGGCCGGCCAGTCTACGAGCGTGCCGTAGCAGTCGAAGGTCGCCCAGCGCTCGCTCATGGGTCGGGAGTGCGGCTTACGCCGGCGAGAGGCCGGGGCCTCCGAGCTTGGGGCGCAGGGTTCCCGGCGTGGAGGCGCTCTCGTCGTGCTCGCGTTTGGATTGTCGCGAGACGGCGAGCCCGGCCGACCGCTCCTCCTGCGCCCGAGGCTCCCGGCGTTCCACGTCGGCGAAGAACGCCTCGACGTCGTCACGTTCGAGCGTCTCGACCTCGAGGAGCTTGGCGGCGAGCGCGTCGAGCTTCTCGCGGTTCACGGTGAGGATGTCGAGCGCCACGTCGTGCGCCTCGTCGATCAGCTCGCGCACCTCGTGGTCGATCTCGAACGCCACCGCATCGGAGTAGTCGGGCGTGGAGCCCCAGTCACGACCCAGGAACACCTCGCCCTGCTTCTGGCCGAGCGTACGCGGCCCGATCGAGTCGCTCATGCCGTACTCGGTCACCATCTGGCGCGCGATCTTCGTGGCGCGCTCGATGTCGTTGCCCGCCCCGGTGGTGACGTCGCCCGCCACGATCTCCTCGGCGACCCGGCCGCCCATGAGCATCGCCAGTTCGTCGCGCAACTGCTCCCTGGTCATCAGGAAACGGTCCTGCTCGGGAAGGGTGAGCGTGTAGCCGAGCGCACGCCCACGAGGAATCACCGTGATCTTGTGGACCTCGTCGGTGTTCGGCAGCACGTGCGCGACCATGGCGTGTCCACCCTCGTGATAGGCGATGAGCCGGCGCTCCCCCTCGTCCATGATGCGGCTCTTGCGCTCGGGTCCGGCCATGACGCGGTCGACGGCTTCCTCGACCTCCTTCATGGAGATCGCCTTCTTGTTGCGGCGGGCCGCGAGCAGCGCCGCCTCGTTGATCGCGTTCGCGAGGTCGGCGCCCGTGAACCCCGGCGTGCGGCGGGCGAGCACGCTCAGGTCGACCGTCTGGTCGAACGGCTTGCCTCGAGCGTGCACCCGCAGGATCGCCTTGCGACCCTCGAGGTCGGGGCGGTCGATCACGACCTGGCGGTCGAAGCGCCCGGGCCGCAGCAGCGCGGGGTCGAGGATGTCGGGACGGTTCGTGGCCGCCATCAGGATCACGGTGGAACGCTGGTCGAACCCGTCCATCTCGACGAGGAGCTGGTTCAAGGTCTGCTCGCGCTCGTCGTGACCGCCGCCGAGCCCGGCCCCACGCTGGCGACCCACGGCATCGATCTCGACGATGAAGACGATCGCGGGCGCGCTCGCCTTCGCCTGCTCGAACAGATCGCGCACCCGCGCGGCGCCCACCCCGACGAACATCTCGACGAAGTCGGAGCCCGAGATCGAGAAGAACGGCACGCCGGCCTCGCCGGCGACGGCGCGGGCAAGCAGCGTCTTGCCGGTGCCCGGTGGACCGAAGAGCAGCACGCCTCGCGGGATCTTCGCTCCCATCGCCTGGAACTTCGAGGGGTTCTGGAGGTAGTCCTTGACCTCCTGCAGCTCTTCGATCGCCTCGTCGACGCCCGCGACGTCGCCGAACGTGGTCTTGGGCTGGTCCTTGTTCACCGTCTTGTGGCGGCTGCGTCCGAACTGCATCACGCGACCCCCACCGCCCTGCGAGCGGTTCATCACGAAGAGCAGGATGCCCCCGATCAGGAGCACCGGCAGGATCACCGTGATCAACGTGCCGAGCAGCGCGTTCGGCTTCTGTGGATCGACCTCGGTGGCCACTCCCGCCTTCTCGAGCTCGGCCGTGAGCTCGTCCGCGAAGTCGGTCGGATACGAGGTCGTGTAGGTGCCACCGCCGACGAGGTCGCCCCTGACGCTCTGGTCACCGTCGAGGATGACCGCGCTGCCGATGCGCCCCTCGCGGAGGGCGGTTCGGAACTCGGTGAGCGTGAACCGCTCCCCCGCCGGCTCGCGCCCGACGAACGACACCACGAGCAGGAACACGAGGGTTCCCAGCACGATCCAGATCGTGGGGGTGCGAGCGGCCCTCTTGAGCGGGGTCTCGGGTTGCTGGCTCAGGACGTGCTCCTCGGGATGGACGCGCAGATGTCTCGGAAACCTCAGGTGCGCACGCGACGTCACGGGCCGCGGCCCGTTCCGCGATGGTAGCACCGGGCCTCGGCGAAAGGGTTCGCGAGTCCGCGTCGGCCAGGCGGCGATCAGGTGGCGCGTAGACCCCTCGGGCGGTCCCTCACCGGATGCCGGTGTCCACCTGGAGGGTCACCGACACCGGTTCGTTGGCCACGACCTCCACGGTCCGGGAGGACCCGCGACCGGGAGCGGTCGCCAGGGCCGTGAGCAGGTATGTGCCCGGCGCCAGGTCCAGCATGAAGGCCCCGTCGCGACCGGTCTGCACCGACGAGACGACCTCTCCGTCGACGGTGGACGCCGAGACCTCGCCGATCCAGGGACGATCCGGACACGGAGACCCCGCGACGACGACGGGGCATCGCGGCCCCGAGAGGACCGTGCCGCGAACGGTACCGACGAGACGCTCCGCCTTGGTGGGCGAATCGGCCGAGCATGCGGCGATCCCGAGCACGAATACGAGCGCGAGCGCCGAGGACACGGTCGGCGCGATCGGTCTGATCGCCATGCCCGCTCCGACGGCCCGAGTCGCCGGGAGGTTCCCGACGATCTAGAGGTCCTCGTAGGCCTCGGGCTTCAGCGTGGCCACGTAGGGAAGGTTCCGGTACCGTTCGGCGAAGTCGAGGCCGTAACCGACCACGAACTCCGGCGGGATCTCGAAGCCAACGTAGCGGAGGTCGAGCGGCACCTTCTGCAGACCGGTCTTGCGCAGCAGGGCCG
>JBEVGU010000237.1:0-5517 GCA_040511595.1 Actinomycetota bacterium
GGAGTGGCCGCCGCGTTCGGGCCGCTCGGCCGCGTTCCCCGAGGTCGACCGCGCGGGCTGGTTCGACCCGGCGACCGCACGGCTCAAGCTGCTGCGAGGTCAGGTCCCCTTCCTCGACCGTCTGACCGCGACGCTGTCCGACCACAGCCAGCCCGGTCAATGAACGCGGCGAAGGACACTCCCAGGTCGACGCGCTGTTCCAGTGGAGAGCACGGCCAGCAGGTCATCGACGCTCGGCTGTCAGGCATGGGCTAGCACCTCATCCAGGGGCCTGGGAACTCGGGTGAGATCGAGCGCCTCGACGAGGGCCGGCGCGGATCGGATCTTCCGGCCGCTGTGCGTACCGAGGAAGCGCCTGAGCTGCTCCTCGTCGGGCTGTGCGCGCCACGCGGGCTGCCGCTGGAAGGTGCGGAACGACCCGAGGTCTCCCTGAGCGTCGATGACCCGCTCCACGGCGACGACACCGAGGGAGCGGATCAACTCGTCCTCCAGATCTGCGACGCACACGAAGAAGCCGAGTCGTTCCATGCCGGCTCGGGAGATGCCGGAGCCGAGGCCGACCCGCTCGAGACCGCGTGCGAAGTCGCCCGCCTCTGCGGCGTCACAGATGCCCGACAGCCTGACGTCGAGCCCACGGGGCCCGAACACGTCGAGGAAGCTTCCGATGTTCGTCGCACCTCCCATCGACACGATGGAGATGCCTTCCGCATCGAGATCTCGGCCCCGGCGCCCAGCGAGCGCCTCGAGCGCGCGCTGGTCGCTGAGCCCTTCGACGAGCACGATCGACCTCGCGGAGGAGGCCTGGAGCTTCGAACGCCGATCGAGGTCAGCCTCGCCCCCGCTCCGCGCGTCTCGAGTCATCTCGTCCCCCACTCCTCACGATGGGTCTCCCGCCCTGATGGAGCTCAGACGGGCACGGCGCCGGTGATCGTGGTGCCTGCACCGGGCTCGCTCCGGACCTCCAGCGAACCACCGAGGGAGTCAATCCGGTCGGCCATGCCGTGCAGCCCCGTGCCGAACCCCGTGGCGCCGACATCGAAGCCGCGGCCGTCGTCGGCCACCTCGAAGCGGAGCACGCCGTCGGCGCCCGTGAGCGAGATCGTCGCGCACGTGGCCCCCGCGTACTTCGACACGTTCTGCAGCGCCTCGAGGCAGCTGAAATACACGGCCGACTCGACGTCCTGAGGGTAGCGCCCGGCACCGTCGATGGAGACGTCGACGGGGATCGGCGACTTCCGCGCCTGAGCCTCGAGTGCCTCGCCGAGACCACGGTCGGCGAGGAGCGGCGGGTAGACGCCGCGGGCGAGGTCGCGGAGCGTCTCCAGGGCGTCCTGGATGTCGTCGCGGATCTCGGCGATCATGCGCTTCGCCTGCTCCGGGTCGCGATCGACGAGCGACTCGGCGAGGCGCTGCTTCACCGCGAGCGCCACGAGCTGCTGCTGGGCGCCGTCATGGATATTTCGCTCGAGCGCCTTAGCACGCTCGTCCTGGGCGGAGACGATGCGCCGTCGGGAGTCACGCAGCTCCTCGATCAGGCGCACGTTCCGGAGGATCAGCCCAGTCTGGGCTGCGACATCCTCCACGAGCCGCTCGCGATCCGCCCCGAGCGGGTCGGTCGACGGTGTGACGATCGTGATCGCCCCGAGGAGGTCCGCGCCGTGGCGCACCGGGAACGCCCGATCGCCTTCGCGGAATGCCGGGAGAGGCGAGCCGTTCCCGCGCGGGAGCGGCAGGGGAAGGGGCGTGCGAGCTCGGTCGACGTCGCCGGGCCAGACCGCCGCCGGCCGCAGCTCCGATCCCACGCGGAGCCACACGCGGGTCTCGCTCGCCCCGATGCCATCACCGAGCACTCGCACGAGTCGCGGCAGCACGTCCTCGGTCGAGTACGTCTCGGCGGCGCGTTCCGTGAAGCCCGAGAGCACCTCATACGGCGATGCCCTTGCCCCGTACACGACGCGGTTCGCGAGTCGCCGGGCACGAACCCGCACGGGCTGGAAGGCGACCGCGACGACGGCCGCAGCGGCGGCCGAGAGGAACGGGCTCCGCGAGCTGCCCACCAGGGTGCCCACGCCCACGACGATCGCGATGTACACCGCGGTGATGAAGACCGCGAGCAGCGCGAAGACGACCGCCCGTCCGATCACGACGTCGATTTCGTACAGCCGGTACTTCAGCACAGCGAGCGCGATCGACGCGTACAGGAACACGAGCGCCGCGGTGGTGAAGAGCCCCGTTCCGAACTCGATCACGGCCGACACCGAGAACGCGAGCGCCACGAACGCCGCGGCGACCACGAACCACTTCAGCTGCAGGCGCTCGTCGCCCATCGAGTCCCGGAAGCGCATCGCGACCGAGACGAACGAGGCGATCAGCACGACGGGGAACAGGGCGAGCCCGGTCAAGAACAAGACGTTCACGAGGGCCGGTGCGGCCGGGGAGCCGCCCAGATCCGGCCGGAAAGGGTCGGACCAGGCCAAGGTCGCGAGGGTCATGGAGCCGGCGATGAGGAGCGCCAGATCAGCCGTCAGGGCCCATGCCACCGGCCGCCAGCGCCTCGACCGCAGCAGGCCATCGGGGAAGGTCAGGAACAACAGCACGAGAGCACAGATCGGCACCGGCCAGATCCAGTTCCCCAGCCAAGTCAGCGCTCGGCCTCCCGGCAGCGAGCCCGGATCGACCTCCAAGGCGTGCAAGCCGTATACGGAGGCGAACGAGCCTGTGGCAAGGCACGCCCCCGCGACGAGAAAGATCCACCCGATCAGGTTCCGGGGGCGCCGCGCGACGAGCACCATGCCGATCACGGGCACGCTCAGGTTCGCGACCTGGTCCGCGACGTTCTCGAGGTCCCACCGAGCGACATCGATGTGTTCCCCGCTCACGACCGAGGCGTCTCGGTCGAGGAAGAGGATCCACAAGGCGGCCACCAGCAGCACGATCGAGAGCGATCCGGAGACCCATGCGATGCGGCGCGCGGTCGATGGATCGATGCGCTCGAGCAGCATGCCCCGATCTTGATCCCACCCGCGCCGCGGGGGAAGGGATGCCATCCCCTCGATCCGAGGTGGTGCTGCCATCAACGAGAGTCGGCTGGATCTGTCCTATGATACTAGGACAATAAGACGCGAAGGTGGAGGCGGGCATGATCGGATTCAGGCTCGATCGACGGTCGAACGTAGTGCCCTATCACCAGCTGGTGGAACAGGTTCGGCACGCGCTCCGAACCGGTCTGCTCGAGCCAGGCGACCAGCTCCCGACCGTTCGGGAGGTCGCCGAGTCCGTCGCCATCAACCCGAACACGGTGCTCAAGGCGTACCGAGAGCTCGAGCATGACGGGCTGGTGGAGGGACGCCCCGGTCGGGGGACGTTCGTCGTGCGGTCGCTGGCAGGCCCGTCGCTCGCGAGTCACGCGGCGCTTCGTCGGGAGTTGCTGTCGTGGCTGCGACGGGCGCGCCGAGCCGGACTCCAGCCCGAGGACATCCAGGCGCTGATCGGCATCACGCTCCGCGCGTACGAGTCCGAGGGCGCCGCATGATCGCCGCGCTCGAAGCCACCGGCCTCGCGAAGCGCTACGGGCGTACGTGGGCGTTGCGCGACTGCACCCTCGCCGTGCCCGAGGGCCGCGTCGCCGCGCTGGTCGGCCCGAACGGCGCGGGCAAGACCACGCTCCTCCGGCTGGCGGTGGGTCTTCGCCGGCCGACGCAGGGCTCGGTGCGCGTCTTCGGCCGGCAGCCGCGCGACGACCTCGCCTCGCTCGCTCGCATCGGTTTCGTGGCGCAGGACACCCCGCTCTACCCGGACCTGACGGTCGGTGAACATCTCGAGCTCGGTCGCAGGCTGAATCCGACGTGGGATGACGGCTCTGCTCACGCTCGTATCGCGAAGCTGGCGATCCCCGTCGACCGCACGGCGAGCGCGCTCTCCGGTGGACAGCGGGCGCAGGTGGCGCTCACGCTCGCGCTGGCGAAACGCCCGGACCTGCTCGTCCTCGACGAACCGGTCGCGAGCCTCGATCCGCTTGCGCGCCGGGGGTTCCTGGCGGAGCTCATGGGCGAGGTCGCGGAACGAGGGCTCACCGTGCTCTTGTCGTCTCATCTGATCGCCGATCTGGAGCACCGCTGCGACTACCTCGTGGTGCTGTCGGCATCCCGCGTGCAGGTGCTGGGCGAGGTCGACGACCTTCTCGCGACGCACGCCGTGCTCGTGGGGCCGAGCGACGCTCCCGAGCCCATCCCCGGGGTCGGCGCCGTGGTGTCCGAAAGCAGGACCGATCGGCAACGGACCCTCTTCGTCCGGACCGAAGGCGCCGTTCCCGATCCCGCGTGGAAGGCACATCCGGCCGCACTCGAGGACCTCGTGCTCGCATACCTCAGCGAACCGACGGCAGGAACGTTGCCCGGCCCGGAGGGTTCGGCATGATCTGGCTCGCGTGGAGGCAGCGGCGCGGCACGATCGTGGTGGCGCTCGTCGCGCTCGCGACGATCGCCGCCATCCTCGTTCTCACGGGGCGGCAGATGTCCGCGTCGTTCCACGACGACGGCCTCGCTTCCTGCATCGAGCGACTGCACGGGGCCGCCTTCGTGCCCGTGGACGGCGGATGCCAAGACGAGGCGGCGGCTTTCGCGTCGCGGTTCTTCATGATGCGCCTGCTGGGCCTCACACTCTTCACGTTCGCGCCGCTCGCGCTCGGCATGTTCTGGGGTGCACCGGTCGTCGCACGCGAGGTGGAGCACGACACGGTGTCGCTCGCCTGGACCCAAGGCGTCACGCGGCGGCGCTGGACGTGGACTCAGCTCGGCGTCGTGGGCGCGATGACGCTGGTCGCGATGGGCGTCTTCGCATCGCTGGTGACGTGGTGGTACGGGCCACTGAACGCGGCGACCGGTGATCGCTTCCAATGGTTGATCTACGATCAGCAGGGCTTGGCGCCGGTCGGATACGCGCTCTTCGTCGTGGCGCTCGCCGCGTTCCTCGGCGCGGTCACCGGACGGACCCTGCGAGCGATGGCCATCTCGGTGATCGGCTTCATCGCGACGCGGTTCGTCGTCGCCGTCTGGCTGCGCCCGAGGTTCATGTCACCGCTCGAACGAACCTATCCGGTGCTCGGCGACCGGGTGCCGAACCATCTGCTGGGCGACTGGCTCTACGGTGGCGGAGGTCCGGGCGTCGGCGTGATCCTGCGCGCCAACGGAGAACGCATCGCGGGAGGACAACGCATCTGCCCGCCGCCCGACGCGGCATGCCTGGCCGAGGTCGGCCGTGGCGCCTACAACCTGGAGCTGTTCCACCCGGCGAGCCGCTTCTGGACGTTCCAAGCGATCGAGGCCGCGATCTTCCTGGTGTTCGCGCTAGGCTTGGCGTTCGCGACCGTGTGGTGGGTCAGGCGCCAACTCGCGGAGGACCGAGGCGGCGATTCGATCAGGCGGTGACCTCCCACAGGCCCATCACGTTGCCTTCGGTGTCCTTGAAGTAGGCGAACGCTCCCATGCCGGGGATCGGGGTCCGAGCCTGGACGACGCT
>JBEVGU010000238.1:0-5240 GCA_040511595.1 Actinomycetota bacterium
TCGACGCGCTTGTTCCGGGCGAGCAGCTCCTGGGCCAGGAAGTACAAAGGCGCCGCGCCGTGCCCCTCGGCAACGAGCAAGCAGTTCGTGTGCCGCTTCGGGTAGGCGAACGGCGTGCCGAGCGGACCGATCACCTCGAGGAACTCGTGGGCCTTCACCGTGGTGAGCCACTCGCTCCCGGGCCCGGACGGCTCGACGACGAACTCCAGGGTGCCCGCCCATCCGCCTCGTCGAGAGGCCTGGTGCACCGCGACGTGACGCCGGAGCAGGAACTCGCGGCCTTCCGGCATCTTCACGGCGAGGAATTGACCGGGCCGCGCCCGCTCGCCGATCTCGGGAGCGACCAGGGTCAGCGAGTGATAGGCGCCGAGCTTGCGGGTCGAAAGGACCTCGGCGCGTACGCGCTTCACGCCGGCGCCTTCCCCGCGGCAGCAGCCGCGGTCTGTTCGAACGTCAGTCGCGCCTGCATCGGGCCGGCCATGGCCTCGGCATGGTACTCCTGCACCGAACGCGGCTCGGTGGCCGGCCCGTCGAGGGCATCGATGCCCCGCACCGCCGCGAACGCGCCGGGCAGCGTCGTGATGCACGGCACGCCCGCCGATGCGGCCGCCGTGCGGATGAAGTAGCCGTCGGAGCGTGGCCCTCGGCCGAACGGTGTGTTGATCACGAGGTCGATGCCGCCGGCCCGGATCATCTCAGCGACGTTGTCCGGCCCCTCGCTCACCTTGGCTACCCGCTCCACCGGGATGCCAGCTCGGTGGAGTACCCCCGCGGTGCCGCCTGTGGCGACGATCCGGAACCCGAGGTCGGCGAGGCGTTGGACCGGGAACACGATCGCCCGCTTGTCGCGGTTCGCCACGCTCACGAACACCGTGCCGGACGCGGGCAGGGCGTGCCCGGCCGCCACCATCGCCTTGGCGAGCGCCATCCCCGGGTCGCGATCGATCCCCATCACCTCGCCGGTCGACTTCATCTCCGGGCCGAGCACCGTGTCGACGCCCGGGAACCGGCCGAACGGGAGCACGGCCGCCTTGACGCCCGTGTATGCCAGGTGCCGATAGTGGTGCGGATCGGCGGGCAGCACACCCTCGACGGCGAGATCCGCGAGCGAGCGCCCCGTGAGCACCAGGGTGGCGACCCTCGCGAGCGACACCCCGGTCACCTTCGAGACGAACGGCACCGTTCGCGAGGCGCGGGGGTTGGCCTCGATCACCCAGATGCGCTCGTCCTTCGCAGCCAGCTGCAGGTTCATCAGCCCCACGACCCCCAGGCGCCGGGCGAGCCGGCCGGTGATGTCCTCGATCGTGCCGAGCTCCTCGTCGCTGAGGGTCGCCGGCGGGATCTGGCAGCTCGAGTCCCCCGAGTGCACCCCCGCTTCCTCGATGTGCTCCATCACACCGCCCACGAAGACGTCCCCCGCGGCATCGGCGACCGCGTCGACGTCGATCTCGATCGCCCCCTCGAGGAATCGGTCGATCAGCACCGGGTGGTCGGGTGAAGCCTCCGCGGCGGTGCGGACGAACGTCTCCAGCTCGTCGTCGTCGTAGACGATCTCCATCGCCCGCCCGCCGAGCACGTACGAGGGCCGCACGACCACCGGATATCCGATGCGGCGCGCCACCTCTCTGGCCTCCGCGATCGTGCGCGCCTGTCCGTGAGGAGGAGCGGGGATCCCAAGCTCGGCCAGGACCTCCGCGAACTTCCCGCGGTCCTCGGCGAGGTCGATCGCGTCGGGCGACGTCCCGAGCACCGGGAACCCCTCGTCCGCCAGCAGGCGGGCGAGTGTGAGGGGCGTCTGCCCGCCGAGCTGCGCGATGACCCCAACGGGGGCCTCTGCCCTGCATACGGCCAGGACGTCCTCGGGCGAGACCGGCTCGAAGTAGAGCCGGCTCGAGGTGTCGTAGTCGGTGGAGACGGTCTCCGGGTTCGAATTCACCATCACCGACTCGTACCCGGCTTCCTCGAGGGCGAAGGCGGCATGCACGCAGGCGTAGTCGAACTCGATCCCCTGACCGATGCGGTTGGGACCCGCCCCCAGGATCACGATCCTGGGCCGCGTCGCCGCCTGCACCTCGGTCTCGTCCTCATAGGTGGAGAAGTGATATGGCGTTCGGGCAGGGAACTCGCCTGCGCAGGTGTCCACCGTCTTGAAGACCGGAACGACGCCGAGGGCATCGCGGTGCAAGCGCACCTCGCCTTCGGTCGCGCCGGTGAGCGAGGCGAGCCTCGCGTCGGAGATGCCGGTGCGCTTGGCTCGCCACACGTGGTCGACCGTGAGGGCGGGAAGCGGGCGGCTGCGGACGGCCGCCGCCTCCTCGGCGATCTCGGCGATCTGGTCGACGAACCAGGCGTCGATGCCCGACGCCGCCGCGACCTCGTCGACGCCGTGCCCCTCGAGCAACGCCCGCTCCACGAGATGCAGGCGCCCATCCGTTGGCACCGCGAGCGCGGCCATCACGTCGCCGTCGACGGCCGGCGTCGAGCCGAAGCCTTCGCCCAGGTCGAAGCCCGGCTTCTCCATGCCGCGCCACGCCTTGCCCAGCGCTTCCTTGAACGTCCGGCCGATCGCCATCACCTCGCCGACCGACTTCATCGTGGACGTGAGCCGCGGATCGGCCTCCGGGAACTTCTCGAAGGCAAACCGGGGCGCCTTCACGACCACGTAGTCGAGCGTCGGCTCGAACGAGGCGGGGGTTTCCCCCGTGATGTCGTTCGCGATCTCGTCGAGCCGGTACCCCACGGCCAGCAGCGCCGCGATCTTCGCGATGGGGAACCCGGTGGCCTTCGAGGCGAGAGCGCTCGAGCGCGATACTCGAGGGTTCATCTCGATCAGCACCTGCCGGCCGGTGAGCGGCTCGACCGCGAACTGCACGTTCGATCCACCCGTCTCGACGCCGATCACGCGCATCACCTGCAGGGCGGCGTCGCGCATCTGCTGGTACTCCACGTCGGTGAGCGTCTGCTGCGGCGCGACGGTCACCGAGTCGCCGGTGTGCACCCCCATCGGATCGACGTTCTCGATGGAGCAGACGACGACGCCGTTGTCGTCGCCGTCACGCATCACCTCGAGCTCGAACTCCTTCCAGCCCGCGATCGACTCCTCGACCAGGATCTCCGAGACGGGCGAGACCTCCAGGGCACGCGTCGCGCGCGCCGTGAGCTCCTCACGGGTCGCCGCGAAGCCGCTGCCGCCGCCGCCCATCGTGAACGAGGGTCGGACGATCACCGGGTAACCGATCGAGTCCCCGAGCGCGATCGCCTCCTCGAGCGAGGTGGCGGTGCCCGCTCGCGGCACGTCGAGGCCGGCCTTCATCATCGCGTCCTTGAACCCGCTCCGGTCCTCGGCCCGGTGGATCGCCTCGAGCGAGGCGCCGATCAACCCGATGCCGAGGCGGTCGAGATCGCCGGACTCCGCGAGCGCCACGGCCACGTTGAGGGCGGTCTGCCCGCCGAGGGTCGGCAGCAGCGCGCCGGGCCGCTCGCGCTCGCAGATCGAGAGCACCGACCCCGGTGTGAGCGGCTCGATGTACGTGCGATCGGCGAACGCCGGATCCGTCATGATCGTCGCGGGGTTGGAGTTCACGAGCGCGACCTCGAACCCCTCGCGTCGCAGCACCTTGCACGCCTGGGTGCCTGAGTAGTCGAACTCGCACGCCTGCCCGATCACGATCGGACCCGACCCGATCACGAGGATCTTGTCGATGTCGGCGTGCCTGGGCATCACGAGCCGCTCACCGGCGTCTCGCCCGACATGAGCGTGCGGAAGTCCTCGAACAAGTACCGGGAATCATGCGGGCCCGGCGCCGCTTCCGGGTGGTATTGCACCCCGAACGCCGGTACGTCGAGGCACCGCAGGCCCTCGAGCGTGCCGTCGTTCAAGTTCCAGTGCGTGAGAGCGACCCGCCCGGCGTCGGTGTGCACGATGCCTCGCCCGTCTCCTGACCATGCCCCGGGGTCGACCGCGAACCCGTGATTGTGGCTCGTGATCTCCACGACGCCGGTGGTCAGGTTCTTCACCGGCTGGTTCGCGCCCCGGTGTCCGAACGGCAACTTGTAGGTGCGTCCGCCGAGCGCGAGCCCCAGGAGCTGATGGCCGAGGCAGATGCCGAACACCGGGAGCTTCCCCAGCAGCTCTCGGGTGCTGGCCACCCCGTACGCGGTCGCGGCCGGATCGCCCGGGCCGTTCGAGAGGAGGACGCCGTCGTAGCCACCCGCGGCGACCGCGGCGGCGGACGTCTCCGCCGGATACACCGTGGCCTCGATGCCGCTCGCGGCCAACCGCCGCAGGATGTTCCGCTTCATGCCGAAGTCGTAGGCCGCGACCCGGTACACGCGCCCTGGGTCGCTCGTCGCCACTCCGACGAACGTCGATGCCTCGTAGGGAGCAGCGACGCTCACCGTGCGAGCCAGATCGGCACCCGTCATGGCCGGCGCGGCGCGGGCGCGCTCGACGAGCGAGCCCGGGTCGAGGTCGAGCGTGGAAACCACGGCTCGCATCGCTCCCCGGTCGCGCACCGCGCGCGTGAGCCGCCGCGTGTCGATGCCCTCGATGCCGATCACGCCGTCGCGCGCCAACGCGTCGCCCAGACGGGATTCGGCTCTCCACGAGGAGGGCCGGCGAGCCGCCTCGCGCACCGCGAACCCCGCCACCTGGATCGCTCCCGACTCCCGATCGGCGTCGTTGACGCCGTAGTTGCCCTGATGCGGCGAGGTCATCGTGACGATCTGCCCGGCGTAGGACGGATCGGTCAGGATCTCCTGGTAGCCCGACATGCCGGTGTTGAAGACGGCCTCGCCGAAGGATTCGCCTTCCGCGCCGAAGGCGGTGCCACGGAAGACGGAGCCGTCCTCGAGGGCGAGCATCGCGTCGGGCCCTCTCGGGGCGCGTCTGGTCTGTGTCGGGCCTGCGACCTGCACTACCGGGTGGCCTTCCCCTCGGCCACCGTGAAGACGCCCCGCAGCATCGTGTGCCGGATGCGGCCCGTGAGGGTCGCCGACGCGAAGGCGCTGTTGCGAGCCTTCGAGGCGTACGGAGGCTCGACCACCCACGTCTGCGCCGCATCGAACACCACGAGGTTCGCCGGGCGTCCCGGTTCGAGCGGCGCCCCGTGCCCCGTCGCGCCCAGGATGCGGGCGGGGGTCGTCGACAGGACCTCGAGCGCTTTCGGGAGGCTCAGGATGCCGGGCTCGACCAGGTGCGTGAGCACGGCCGCCAGCGCGGTCTCCAGGCCGATCGTGCC
>JBEVGU010000239.1:0-19468 GCA_040511595.1 Actinomycetota bacterium
GGCCGCCCAGCGCGCGGCCGCCTACGACCTCGTCCGCGAGGAGGTCCAGGCGGGCCGGCAGGCCTTCGTCGTGTGTGCCGCGATCGACGAGGGAAATCGGACGCAGGTAAAGGCCGCCGAGGCCGAGGCCGACCGCCTCGCGGACGAGGTCTTCCCCGACCTGCGCATCGAGCTGTTGCACGGTCGGATGCGCCCGAAGGACAAGGACGAGATCATGGAGCGCTTCCGCTCGGGCCGAGCCGATCTGTTGATCTCCACCACGGTGATCGAGGTGGGGGTCGACGTGCCGAACGCCACCGTGATGCTCGTCGAGAACGCGGAACGGTTCGGGCTCGCGCAGCTGCACCAGCTCAGGGGGCGTATCGGTCGGGGCGAGCATCCCGGCACGTGCATCTTGTTCGACGAGTCCGACGAAGAGAACGAGGAGGCGAGGGCTCGGGTCGACGCCATGGTCCGCACCACCGACGGGTTCGATCTCGCCGACGAGGACCTGCGCCTTCGCGGCGAAGGCACCCTCTTCGACACGAAACAGTCAGGCATGCCCGACCTGCGGCTGGCGAGGCTGGCCGAGGACATGCCGTTGGTCGCCAGGGCACGCAAGCGCGCCTTCGCGACGATCGACAGCGACCCGGCGCTCGAGCGCCACATCGAGCTCCTCGACGAGCTGCGTCACCGGTTCGAGCGCTCGATCGACTGGCTGTTCCGGTCCTGACGCCCATACGCTGCCTCGATGCGCATCATCGCCGGCTCGGCCAAGGGCGTCCGTCTGGCGCCCGTTCCCCCGGGCGTGCGTCCCATCTCCGATCGCGCGAGGGAGGGATTGTTCTCGAGCATCGGCCCCGGCGCGGTCGAGGACGCGCGCGTGCTCGATCTGTACGCGGGCACGGGAGCATCGGGCATCGAGGCGCTCTCTCGCGGGGCCGCCGCGGCGGTCTTCGTCGACCGGGCGCCGAACGCGGTCGCGGCCGTCAAGCGCAACCTCGTCACGAGTCGGCTGGGAGCCCGGGCCGAGGTGCACCCCGCGGGCGTTGCGCGGTTCCTCTCGAGGGACGACCGGCCCGGCGCGCCGTTCGACCTCGTGATCTGCGACCCTCCCTACGACACCGGGCCTCCCGAGGTCGACGATGTCCTGCGCGAGCTCGCAGGCGGATGGCTGCGCGAGACCGCTTGGACCGTAGCGCTCACCCGTGGCCGGAAGAGTTCCATGCCTGTCATTCCGCTACACTGGGCTGTCGCGAAGCGCCTTCGATACGGGGACAGCGTCGTGGTGCTGTTCCGTCCCGAAGGACGAGCCTGAGACCTGGGAGGTTGCATGGGTTTGACCGCCCTGTGCCCGGGGACGTTCGACCCCGTCACCAACGGCCACCTCGACATCATCGACCGCGCCGGCCAGACCTTCGAGTCGGTACTCGTCGCCGTGCTCGAGAACCCCTCGAAGGAACCCTTGTTCGGCATCGACGAACGGGTCGAGATGCTCGAGAAGGCGTGCGCGGGGATGCCGGCCGTCGAGGTCGTCGGGTTCGGGGGACTGCTCGTCGAGTTCGCTCGGAGCCGGGGGAACGCGGTGATCGTGAAGGGGCTGCGCGCGGTCTCCGACTACGAGTTCGAGATCCAGATGGCGCAGATGAATCACCGGCTCGGCCGCGTAGAGACGCTGTTCATGCCCACCAACCCCTCGTGGTCGTTCCTGTCGTCGTCGCTCGTGAAGGAGGTCGCTCGCTTCGGCGGCGACATCGAAGGCCTCGTGCCCGACCACGTGCGCGCGCGGCTGCTCGAGCGTATGGCCGCAGGGAACCGTTGATGGACATCACCGCTCGCCTCAGCCACCTCGACGAGCTCGTCCGCGAGGCCAAGGCGATGCCGTTGTCGGCGTCGGTGCTCGTGAATCGCGACGAGGTGCTCGAGCTCATCTCGCAGATGCAGGAGGTGCTGCCCGACGAGATCAAGCAGGCGCGGTGGATCGTGAAGGATCGCGAGGACCTGCTCGCGAAGGCTCGCGCCGACGCCGAGGACCTCATCGAGCAGGCACGCGGCGAGCAGCTGAAGATGGCCCGGCAAGAGGCGATCGTGTCCCGTGCCACCGAGGAGGCGGACCGCGTGCTGGCCGACGCCGACGAGCGGTCCCGGGCGATGCGCCGGGAGGCCGAGGAGTACGTCGACGCCAAGCTGGCACAGTTCGAGATCGCGTTGCGCCGCATCCTCGAGGACTCGCAAGCGTCGGCGCGCGCCCTCGCCAAGACGCTCGACCAGGTGGAGGTGGGGCGCGAGAAGCTTCGAACCCCCGGCACCGTGGCCGCCCAGGAGCTAGGTGAGCCGCAGTCCGGCGACCGCGCATCGCCCCCGCTGTACGACGAGGAGGACCGGTGATCGCGGCGATCGATGTGCGCGACCTGGTGGGCCAGCCCGGCGCCACCAAGCGGCATCACCTCGAGGCCCGGGTCGAGGGGCTCGGCACCGAGCTCGCGCGCCTGCTCGACGACGCGCCGGTCACCGGCGACCTGCTCCTCGAGTCGGTCGTGGAGGGCGTGCTCGTCTCCGGCGCCCTGCGCGGCACGCTCTCGTTGCGATGCGCGCGATGCCTGAAGGAGTCCGAGCAGCCCTTCGCCGTCGAGGTGCACGAGCTGTTCGTGACCGAGCCCGACGAGGAGGCCGACGACTACCCGTTCGGCCCGGACGGGTCGATCGAACCGGAGCAGATGCTGCGCGACGCCATCGGGGTGGAGCTGCCGTTCTCCCCGCTATGCCGGCCGGACTGCCTGGGGCTATGCCCCGTGTGCGGGGGCGACCGCAACCTCGACGAGTGCCCGGGCCATGTCGAGGCAGATCCGCGGTGGGCGGCGCTCGACCGTCTGTGGCCCATGTTCGACGAGAACTGAACCTCACCAGCCGACCCAAGGAGCGAACGAACGATGGCGGTTCCCAAGAAGAAGCAGAGCAAGTCCCGCGGCGACAAGCGAGCTGCGAACTGGAAGGCCTCGGCCCCCGCCTACGCCGAGTGTCCACAGTGCAAACAGCCGAAGCTCCCGCACCGGGTGTGCGGCAACTGCGGCTACTACGCGGGCCGTCAGGCCGTCGAGGTCGAGTAACCCGCTGTGGGCAACGCGCGGACCGAAGCGCCCTCGGGTGCACCAGGCGACTCGTTGGAGGCTGCGCTCGGGGTGAGCTTCTCCGACGCCGCCCTCCGCGGGGCGGCGCTGACCCACCGGTCGTACGCGTTCGAACAGGGGCTCACGATCACGAACGAGCGGCTGGAGTTCCTGGGGGACTCGGTGCTGGGCCTCGTCGTCACCGACATGGCCTATGCCGCCTACCCCGATCTTCCCGAGGGGGCGCTCGCGAAGCTGCGGGCGGCCATCGTGAACATGAGCGCGCTCGCCGATGTGGCGCGCGAGCTGGGACTAGGCGCCGCGGTGATGCTCGGCAAGGGCGAGGAGCAGAGCGGGGGCCGCGACAAGTCTTCGATCCTCGCCGACGCCCTCGAGGCCGTGTTCGGGGCGGTCTACCTCGACCAGGGCCTCGAGGTCGCCTCCGAGGTGATCCGTCGGCTCTTCAGACCTCGCATGGAGGCCTACGTTCGAGGTGAGGGCGATCGCGACTACAAGACGATCCTGCAGGAGCTCGCGTCGCAGGCCTTGCGATCGATGCCCGAATACCGCATCGCGGAACGGGGCCCGGACCACGAGAAGGAGTTCACGGCCACCGTCCACTTGGGCGGCGAGCCGATGGGGACCGGCGTCGGCCGGTCCAAGAAGGAGGCCGAGCAGCAGGCCGCCCACGAAGCCTACCTGCGCGTCTCCGAGCGACTCACGCCAGGGACGGATCTCGTGAGGGGAGACCACGGTGGAGCTGCCTGAAGTCGAAGTGATGCGGCGCGACCTCGAGAAGGACATCGTGGGGCTGCGGATCAAGGAGGCCGAGGTCAAGAGCTCGAAGAACGCGATGCGGGTGATCCGTCGACACAAGACGCGCAAGGAATTCACGTCGCGACTGGTGGGCCACAAGGTCACGAAGGTCGAGCGGCGTGGCAAGTACGTGCTCATGACGCTGGACTCGGGCGACGTCCTGGTCGTGCACTTCGGCATGAGCGGGCAGTTCCATCGGGGCACAGGCAGGGTGGCCCTGCCGCCGCACACGCAGGTCGTGGTCACGTTCCAGCAGCGGGGCGACCTGCGCTACGTCGACCCGCGCACGTTCGGCGAGATGTTCGTGACCACCGGCGGCGACCTCGGGAAGGTCAAGGAGCTGCAGCACCTCGCGATCGACCCGCTCGACCAGGTGTTCACCTGGCCCACGTTCCAGTACCTGCTCGCGCAACGCGCCTCGAAGATGAAGCAGCTCCTGATGGACCAGAAGTTCATCTCGGGGCTCGGCAACATCTACTCGGACGAGGTGCTGTTCCAGGCCGGCATCCGATACGACCGCATGAGCGACACGTTGTCCTCGCAGGAGGTCCGTCGGCTGTACCGCGCGATCCAGGAAGTGCTGCAGGAAGCGATCAAGATGCGCGGCACCACCCTCGATGACGAGGCCTACGTGGATCTCTTCGGGAACCCGGGGGAGTACGGCTCCGAGCTCAAGGTCTACGGACGGGAAGGGCTCCCGTGCCGGCGGTGCCGCACGCCGATCGAGACCGTGAAGATCTCGCAGCGCACGTCGTACTTCTGCCCCCAGTGCCAGAGCTGAAGCGCGCTCAGGCCGTCTCGGCGCCGGCGTCGCGCATACGAGTGATCGCGGCCTGTCCGTCACCCGGTTGCAGCTCGACCGCCCGGATCGCCTCGGTGAGCACCTCGACGGGATAGCCCAACATGCGGGCGTCCAACACGGTCTCCACCACGCAGTAGTCGGTCGCGAGGCCGCAGATCACGAGCCGTTCGATGCCGTTGGCGGTGAGAATCTCGTGCAGCACCGTGTCGCCGCGCTCGCCGGACAGCGGATCGCGCACGCTGAAGCCTGAGTAGCCGTCGCGACCGTCGTGACCTTTGCGGACCACCTCGTGATCGGCCACCAGCAGGTCGAGGTGGAACTCCGCGCCGTGCGTGCCGGCCACGCAGTGCACGGGCCAGATACCCCCATCCTGCTGGAAGTGGGGCGTGTGCTCCGGATGCCAGTCCTGCGTGTAGATGACGAGCGCCCCGGCGTCCCTCGCCTTCTCGACCTCGGCGTTGACGATTGGCACCACCTGCTCGCCGCCCCCCACATAGAGCGTTCCGGTCGGATCGGCGAAGTCGTTCTGCACGTCGACAACGAGCAGCGCGGTGCGGGCGTCGTAGCTGGCCATCGGTGCAGCCTACCGAACCGAGCCATGGTGCCGGTCGCGCGACGGGCGTGCTGCGACGATGGCGTCATGCGACGGGTGCACGTCGAGGTGAGCGGTCGGGTGCAAGGCGTCTTCTACCGCGCCTCGTGCGTGGAGCGAGCCCGTGCGCTCGGGGTCGCCGGGTGGATCCGGAACGCGCTCGACGGGCGGGTCGAGGCGGAGTTCGAGGGTCCGGAGCCTGCGGTGCAGGCCATGATCGAGTGGTGCCAGAGCGGCCCTCCGACCGCGCGCGTCGAGGGGATCACGGTCCGCGACGACTCGCCGATCGGGGACTCGGGATTCCGCGTCATCCGCTGACCTCCGGCGGCGCGGCCTTCCGAGAACCAGAATCACATCCCTGTTAGCATCCGGCCACATGTTCCTCCGATCGATCACGATCCGCGGGTTCAAATCGTTCGCGGACAAGACGGTGCTCGAGTTCATGCCTGGTGTTTCCGTCATCGTCGGTCCCAATGGCTCCGGCAAGTTGAACCTCGTCGATGCGATCAGCTGGGTGCTCGGCGAGCAGGGCGCTCGGTCGCTTCGCGGCGGCCATATGGCGGACGTGATCTTCGCCGGCACCCCTTCTCGACCGGCGCTCGGCATGGCGGAGGTCAAGCTCGTGATCGACAACTCGGCCGGCAGGATCCCCGTGCCGATGAGCGAGATCGAGGTCGCCCGCACGATCTTCCGCTCGGGGGAGTCCGAGTATCGCATCAACGCCCAGGCCGTGCGGCTGCACGACGTGCAGGAGCTGCTCAGCGAGACTGGCATCGGGCGAGCGCTGCACACGGTCGTCGGGCAGGGGCAGCTCGAGGAGGTGCTCCTCGCCAAGCCCGAGGAGCGCCGCAAGTACATCGAGGAAGCCGCGGGCATCGCCAAGCACCGCCGCCGCAAGGAGCGGGCCGAGCGCAAGCTCGGGAACCTCGATCAGGACCTGCTGCGGCTGGCCGACGTCCTGTCGGAGCTGCGACGCCAGCTGAAGCCGCTTCGACAGCAGGCCGAGATGGCGAAGAAGCACGAGACCCTCACCGACGAGGCCGCGGACCTGTCGCGCAAGCTCGCCGCGGCCCGCCTCCGGGCCCTGCTGCGCGAGAAGGAGCGACGGTCCGAGGGATGGGATCGCGGCCTCGAGGAGCGGAAGACGGCTCGCGAGCGCCTCGACGCGCTCGACGTCGACGTGCTCGCGGTCGCCGATGGGCGCGCCACGGCGTCCAGGTCGCTCGCCGACGCCGAACTGGCGTTCCGGTCCTCGGCCGAGGACCGCCGGCTCGCCGAAGAGGCGTTCCGCGCCGCGGTGGCGCGCGAGGGCTCTGCCCGCGAACAGCTCGTCTCCCAGGCCGCGCGGGCGGCCCGGGTCGACGCGGTCGACGACGAGATCCGCCGGGTCGAGACTTCGCTGGCTCGCGTGGTGACGGAGCTGGAGACGGCCGAGCGAGAGCTCGAGCAGGCGGAGCGAGGGTTCCGCGAGGCCGAGGCGGAACGTGCTCGGATCGAGGAGGTGCGTCGGCGCATCGGCGAAGAGGCCGCCGGACGGCGGGGCGAGGTGGAGGCGCTCGAGCGGTCGTTGGTATCGAGCGAGCGCGAGTGCGATCGGCTCGCTGGCTCGCTCGCGTCGGTTCGAACACGACTCGCCGAGGTCGACGCCGAGCGCGTCGGTCTCGAGCGTGAGATCGAGACCTTCGACGATCGGTCCGCGCCGATGAGCGAGAAGCGCGCCTCCCTGGAATCGGAGCGCCGCGGGCTGATCGACAAGATCGAGGAGCTTGATGACGTTCGCCGCCGACACGAGACCCGGCGCGACGTGCTCGAGGCGCGACGCCGGGACATCGAGGAGACGCCCGGTTCCCGGTTCCTCGCGGCGCACAAGGGAGGGCCGGCGATCGGGCTCCTGAAGGATCTCGTGCGGGCAGAGCCCGGTCTCGAACGAGCGTTGGTGGCGGCGCTGGGTCTGCTCGCCGACGCCGTGGTGTACCGCAACGGCGACCGAGCCTTCGCCGACGCCCCTGAGGGCGACGGTGCCGTCCTCGCGATCGCGGGCGGCGGACCGGTGCCGCTCGGGCTCCCCGGGGAGCGGAGGCTCCTGTCCGCGATCGAGGCCGAGCCCGACGCGCGCGGCATCGCCAGTACGGTCCTGCGCGACGTCTACCTGGTCGACACGGTCGCCGAGGCCGCGGAGAAGCAGCAGTTGCACCCCCGCGCGTCGTTCGTGACGTCCGAGGGGGTGCTCGTCGGTCCGGCAGCGATCCACACGGCCAAAGAGGCCGACGCGCGGGCGCGGGAGATCCGCGCCGAGCTGCAGGTGGTGGCGCACGATCTGGCCGCCACCCTGAACGCCCTGAACCCCCGCCGTGCCAGGCTCGAGGAGATCGGCGGGGAGGTCGACTTCCTTGGCGAGCAGATCGAGGCCGCCGACGCAGAGATCACGGCCGTCGCCGAGCGGCTCGCGGGACTCGAGCACGATCTCACCGGCATGCGCAAGGAGGAAGAGCTGCTTGCCCAACGCCTGGGCGCGCTCGACGAGACCGTGGCGGTGTCTCGGGAACGGCTGGCGGCGATCGGGCCGGACGAGGCCGAGACGATGCCCGACGTCCCCCCGAGCCCGCAGCCGCCGGTCCAGGCGCGCGTGGCGATGGAGACCCTCCGTCGCGACCGAGCGGCGAGCGACGCGCGCCTCGCCCGGCTGCGCGCCGAGCGCGAAGAGCTGGCTGCCCACGACCCCGTGGCGTTGCGAGCCGAGCTGAAGGCCGCCACGTCCGTCCGTGAGCGCGCCGAGGCCGAGGTCGCGCGCGCCGACGGCGCCGCGGCCGACACGGCGCTCGCTCGCGAGACCGCCGCCGTCGCCGAGCGGGAGGCCGCCGAACGAGAGGCCACGGTGAACAAGGCCTGGCGCAACGCGTCGACCGAGCTCGAGCGGCTCCGCGAGACCTACGAGGACGAGGATCGCCTCCGCGGCGACATCGAGCGCCGCATCCGCGAGGCCGAGCGCCTGATCCGCGAGGGGCACCAGGCCGAGCCCGGCGAGCTGCTCACCCAGCTCTCCGACGACGACTCGGTCGAGACGTTCGAGAAGCGATCCGAGCTCGTGCAGCGGCGGCTCGCCTTGCTCGGCCGGGTCAACCTGCTCGCGACCGGCGAGTTCGAGGCGCTCCAGGACCGCCACGACTTCATGGATCGCGAGCTCGACGACGTGAAGCGCGCGCGCCGCGACCTCCTCGAGGTGATCGCGCAGATCGATCGGGAGATCACCGAGACGTTCGCGACCGCCTATCGCGACGTCGCGATGCAGTTCGAGCGCCTGATCAAGGAGCTGTTCCCCGGTGGAGACGGCCGGCTCGTGCTCACCGATCCGGCCGAGCCGCTCACGAGCGGCATCGAGATCGAAGCGAGCCCCGGTCGCAAGCGCGTGAAGCGCATCTCGCTGCTGTCCGGCGGCGAGCGCTCGCTCACGGCCCTGGCGTTCCTGTTCGCGATCTTCACGGCCAGGCCATCGCCGTTCTACCTGATGGACGAGGTCGAGCCGGCGCTCGACGACGTCAACCTGCACCGCTTCCTGCGGCTCGTCGAGGGGTTCGCGCGGGAATCTCAGGTGCTGATCGTCACGCACCAGAAGCGCACGATGGAGATCGCCGCGATGATGTACGGCATCTCGCTTACCAAGGACGGCACCACGAAGGTCGTCGCGCAGCAGCTCGAGCACCCCACGCCGCTCGAGACCGACGCCCGGCTCGAGGGCGAGCGCGAGGCCACCGCCGCAGCGAGCGCGCCGCCTTCCGCCGATGGGCCGGTGATCGAGGTGCCGGAAGGCGATCGGGTCGGCTAGCCTCTCGCGTCGTGGAGTTCGGCGTCGTCATCTTCGCGGTCCTGGCTCTCGTCGCCGTGCTCGCGTTCGCGACGATCGTCTCCTCACGTCGCCGGCGCCTGCGCGACATGGAGCGCGAACTGCACACCGGCCGCGGCCACGTCCGGGCCCCGGTGCCGGACCACCCCGCCGAGCAGCTGCACGAACCGATCCGCAGGGAACCGGGCCCCTCCGGCGGCGTCTTCCGCAAGGACGGGCTCCGCGCCAAGGTCAAGGCCGCGTTCAAGGGCGGGGCGGGCGACGCGGCCTGGTCCGAGCTCGAGGACCTGCTGATCAAGGCGGACGTGGGGCCCCGAGGGGCGGCCGACCTCGTCGCGAGGGTCAAGGGCGACGGTGGCTCTGGCCACGACCCGGTTGCGTCGCTCCGCGAGGCGATCGTGACAGTGCTCGGACCCGACGAGCCGCTGCGCCTGCCGTCGGACCGTCCCGGTGTCGTGATGGTCGTGGGTGTGAACGGTTCCGGCAAGACGACGACGATCGGCAAGCTGGCGAAGCGGCTCGTCGGAGAGGGCAAGCAGGTGAGCCTCGCCGCCGCCGACACGTTCCGGGCGGCCGCGGGCGAGCAGCTCGATGTGTGGGCGACCAGGGCCGGGGCCTACGTCGTCGGCCAGGAGCGGGGAGCCGATCCCGGCGCCGTGGCGTTCGACGCGGTTCGGTCGGCGACCGCTCGAGGCGCCGACGTGCTCCTCGTCGACACGGCCGGGCGCCTGCACACCAAGACTCCGCTCATGGACGAGCTGGCGAAGGTGAAGCGCGTGATCGAGAAGGCCGGGGCACAGGTCGACGAGACCCTGCTCGTGCTCGACGCCCAGACGGGTCAGAATGGGATCGCGCAAGCACGATCGTTCACCGAGGCGGTCGACGTCACGGGGGTGGTCCTCACGAAGACCGACGGTTCTGCCAAGGGGGGCATCGTGCTGGCCGTGCGCGAGGAGCTTGGTGTTCCGGTGCGCTTCGTGGGCGTCGGCGAGTCCGCGGACGACCTGCGGCCGTTCGATGCCGTGGCCTTCGCGGAGCGTCTCTTGTCCGACTAGGGCGCATCACCCGGGCGATGTTCGCGAGCGCGGCTCGCCCGGCCATATGGCGACGCGAGGAGAGGACCGCGGTGGAGGGCGCGAGGATCCTGATCGTCGAGGATCACCCGACGATGCGCGAGGCGATGCGCCTGGTGTTGGAGGGCGAGGGGTTCACGATCGAGGAGGCGGCCGATGGCCAGTCGGCCCTCGAGATGGTCCGTGCGGAGCCGCCGGATCTCGTCTTCCTCGACATGAACATCCCGGGATCGAGCGGCGCGGAGGTGCTCGCGGCAGTCCGAGCCGATCCCGAGACCGAGGACGTGCGGGTCATCATCGTGACCGCCGACGGCGAGGAGGGGCGGGAACGGGCGATGTCGATGGGCGCCGACGAATACTTCACCAAACCGTTCAGCCCGATCACGTTGCTGCGCACCGTGGAACAGGTGCTCAACGCGCCGAGCTCGCCCGAACAGGAAGCGTGACCCGGAACGTGGTGCCCCCGCCCGGCGTGGGCTCGGCGGCGATCGTTCCCTCCAGCGCCTCGACGAGCCGACGCGTGATCGTCAAGCCGAGCCCCGTCCCCTCAGCCGCGCGAGCTCCCTCGACCGTCCGGTAGAAGGGCTCGAAGACCCGGTCCAGTTCGTCGTCGCGGATGCCGATGCCGCGGTCGATCACCGAGATCCACACCCGGTCCGCGGCGGCGTCATCGACCGCGAGCGTTACGGTCGCATCCTGGTCAGAGTACTTCAGGGCGTTCGTGAGCAGGTTCGAGAGCACCTGGGCGAAACGGATCGAGTCGGTTTCGATGGACGGCGGCGCGTCGGCCGAGATGCGGAGCTCGATGCGGTCGCCGGCGGGTAGCTCGCGCACGAGCTGCTCCAGCGCCGGCACGACGACGATCGCCTCGTGGGAGACCGTGAGCGTGTCGTCATCGAGGCTCTCCATCGTCACCAGGTCGTCAGCGAGGCGGATCAGCCGATCGGTCTGCACGGAGATCACGCGAAGGAACTCCTCCACCTCGGCCTCGCTCAGCTCGGCGCGTCGGCGTTGCAACAGGTCCACGAATCCACGGATCGCGGCGAGGGGGGCCCGCATCTCGTGGCTGGTCACGGCAACGAGACTCACGTCGCGCAGATCGGACTCCGGCATGCCTACCCCCGGTAGAATCCTATCCGGCGCCCGCCCCGCGCGGGAGCTCATCCATCACACGACTGCGGCTCATGAACCCGCTGAACGAGGACCGATGTTCGACACCCTGACCGACCGGCTCGACGGCACGTTCAAGAAGCTGCGCTCGAGGGGGAAGCTGCACCCCAAGCAGGTCGACAACGCACTGAGCGACATGCGGACGGCCCTGCTCGAGGCCGACGTGGCGGTCGAGGTCGCCGACGACTTTCTGGCACGGGTGCGTGAGCGCGCCCTGTCCGAGGAGGTCATGAAGAGCCTCACGCCCGGCCAGCAGGTCATCAAGGTGGTGAACGAGGAGCTCACCGTCACGCTCGGCGGCGACCACCGGCCGTTCGAGCTGGGCGGCGCCCATCCGGGGGTCGTCCTGATGGCGGGGGTGCAGGGGTCCGGGAAGACGACCGCGTGCGCCAAGCTCGCCGCGCTCTTGAAGGGGAAGGGCAAGCGACCGCTCTTGATCGCGGCCGACCTGGAGCGTCCCGCCGCGATTGAGCAGCTGCGCACGCTCGGCCGGGAGATCGGCGTGCCCGTGTGGTCGGAAGGCAAGGACCCGGTGAAGGTCGCGAAGCAGGGCATGAAGGAAGCGGAGCGACAGGGCGCCGACGTCGTGATCGTCGACACGGCGGGGCGCCTGCACGTGGATCCCGAGATGATGAAGCAGGCTCGCCGCATCAAGGACGTGACGAAGCCGCATCACGTGCTGTTAGCCGCCGACGCGATGACGGGTCAGGACGCAGTCGTGCAGGCGCGGGAGTTCATGCGGGAAGTCGACACGACGGGGTTCATCCTCACGAAGCTCGACGGCGACGCGCGGGGCGGCGCGGCCCTCTCGATCACGGCGGTCACCGGACGTCCCGTGTACTTCGTGGGCACCGGCGAGAAGCCGGACGACATCGAACCGTTCTACCCCGACCGCATGGCCGGCCGGATCCTCGGCATGGGCGACGTGCTGACCCTGATCGACAAGGCCCAGGACAAGCTCGACGCCGAGGAGGCCCAAAAGACGGCGGAGAACCTGCTGAAGGGGCGGTTCACGTTCGAGGATTTCCTCGACCAGCTGCGCCAGGTGCAGAAGCTGGGCTCGATGGGCGACCTGCTGAAGATGCTGCCGGGCGTGCCCGGCGGCAAGAACGCGATGAAGGAGATGGCGGAGGCGATCGACGAGGGTGAGCTGAAACGCGCCGAGGCCATGATCCTGTCCATGACCCCGGCCGAGCGCCGGGAACCCGGTATCATCTCCGGGCCGCGCCGGCTGCGGATCGCGAACGGGTCAGGGGTCACGACCGCCGACGTCAACTCGCTGCTCAAGGACTTCGAGAGCGCGAGGAAGATGATGCGGACGATGATGGGCGGCAAGCGCGCCCCCGGTCGGGTTCCGGGGATGCCTGGCACCATGAGGGTGCCTTCGGCGAAGCTGCCGAAGCGATAGACGAACGACGAGGACGAAGACGACATGTCGACACGCATCCGGCTGCGGCGCATGGGGGCGAACAAGCGCCCCTTCTACCGCGTCGTGGTGGCCGATCAGCGCTCGCCGCGCGACGGTCGATTCATCGAGAACATCGGCAAGTACCACCCGCTCGAGGACCCGAGCCTGATCGAGATCGATGAGGAGCGAGCCCTGCATTGGCTGCGGGTCGGCGCCCAGCCGAGCGACCAGGTCCGCAATCTCATGGTGAAGGTGGGCATCTGGGACACGTTCGTGGCCGAGCGTCCGAGCGTTGCCGGGAAGGTCCGCCTGCGAGACGCGAAACCCGACGAGCCGAAACTGTCGAAGAAGGCGGCCGCCAAGGTCGCTGCCGCGGCCGAGGAAGCACCCGCCCCTGCCGAGGAGGCACCCCCCGGCGAGGCAGAGGCTCCGATTGAGGCGGCCGCAGAGGTCGAAGCCCTCGCAGAGGTGGAAACGCCGACCGACGCGCCGGCTGAGGCCACGGCCGAACCAGAGGCGTCCGAGGAGTAGTGTTTCGTGCGTGAGCTCGTCGACTTTCTGGTCAGCGAGCTGGTTGACGACCCCGACGCCGTCGAGGTCAGCGAATCGCGGGACGACCGCGGGATGCGGTACACGGTGCGCGTGGCCCCAGACGACATGGGCAAGGTGATCGGCAAGGGCGGCCGCACCGCGAAGGCGATCCGAGCCGTGGTGCGGGCCGCCGCGACGCGCCGCGGCACCAACGCCTTCGTCGACATCGCCGGCTGAGGTGTCCGAGCCGACCGTCGTCGTCGGTCACGTCACGAGGGCCCACGGCATCCGCGGCGAGGTGGCCGTCGAGGTGCGTTCCGACAACCCCGACCGATTCGTCGAGGGGGCGGTCGTGTTCACCGCGTCGGGCCGCTCGCTCACGATCGAGGGCGCGCACCCCCACGGAGCTCGTCACCTCGTGAAGTTCGCAGACATCGCCGACAGGGATGCCGCGGAGTCATTGCGCGGGCAGGTCCTGGTGGTGCCCGAGTCCTGGCTCCCGAAGCTTCCCGAGGGGGAGTACTGGCCGTTCCAGCTCGAGGGGTGCGCGGTCGTGACCGAGTCGGGCCGCTCGCTCGGCACGGTGACCGGAGTGATCCCGAGTCCGGCGAACGACCTGTGGGTCGCCGTCGACGACGACGGCATCGAGACACTCGTCCCCGCGATCCGCGACGTGGTCGTGGTGGTCGACGTCGTGGGCAAGCGCATCCTCGTGCGCGACATGCCTGGTCTCACCGCCCCCGACACGCCCGATCGACCCGGCTCGCGATAGCCTCCGCCACGTGCAGATCGACGTGTTCACGATCTTCCCCGACCTGGTCCGGGGGCCGCTCGGGCACAGCCTGCTCGGGAAGGCGCTCGAGGCCGGCGTGATCGAGGTCCGCGTCCACGACCTCCGGGACTGGACGGACGACCCCCACAGGACCGTCGACGACGCGCCGTTCGGCGGCGGGCCCGGCATGGTGATGAAGCCCGATGTCTGGTTCAGAGCGATCGAGTCGCTCGACCCCGACCGTGGGCGGGCGCTGCTGCTCTCGCCCGCCGGTCGCCGACTCGATCAAGCGCTCGTGCGCGAGCTCGCCGGCGAGCGTCATCTCACCCTGTTGTGCGGACGCTACGAGGGCGTAGACGAGCGGGTCGTCGACGGGCTTCCCGCCGAGGAGGTCTCGATCGGCGACTACGTGCTTGCGGGCGGGGAGCTGCCCGCCCTGGTGCTCATAGAAGCCGTCACGCGCCTGGTGCCCGGCGTGATCGGTCGAGAGGGATCGCATGCGCAGGATTCGTTCAGCGAGCCGGGCATGCTCGATCACCCGCACTACACACGTCCCAGTGAGTTCCGCGGGATGGCCGTGCCCGACGTGTTGCTGGGCGGGAACCACGCCGAGATCGCGCGATGGCGCCGGGAGGCGGCCGAGGCGAAGACGCGCCGGAATCGCGCGGACCTCATGCCCGGCGACCCCGTCTGAGCGTTCGAGGCCCGCTGGTACACTCGTCTGCCGTTGCCATGAACAAGACCGATCTCATCGAGCAGTCCTATCTGCGCAGCGACATCCCCCCCTTCCGCCCCGGCGACACGGTGAAGGTTCACGTGCGCGTGGTCGAGGGCAATCGCGAGCGCGTCCAGGTGTTCCAGGGCGTGGTGATCCGCCGGCAGAACGGCGGCCTGCGAGAGACGTTTACGGTGCGGAAGATCTCGTTCGGCGTCGGCGTAGAGCGAACCTTCCCGGTGCATTCGCCCTCGATCTCGAAGCTCGAGGTTGTGAGCCGCGGCCAGGTGCGTCGCGCCAAGCTCTACTACTTGCGCGAGCTGCGAGGGAAGAAGGCCCGCATCAAGGAGCGTCGCATCGACGAGACGAAGCTCGCCGCGATGCAGGAAGCCGCGGCGGCCGTGGCCACGGAGTCGGACGAGGAGACCGGCGACGCCGTCGAGGAAGCGACGGACGCCGTCGAGGAGACCGACGATGTGGTCGTCGGGCCGATCGAGGCAGCGGACTCCGATGCCGCCGACGCTTCCGACGACCAACCAGATGGGCCGCCCGCCGACGAGGCCGTCGAGGAGAAGGCCGAGGCCTGATCCGTGGCCGACGGGCCTCCCCCTGCCCCCGCGCCAACGGACACCGACACCGAGTCGAAGTCGCAACCTCGATCGACCCGCGTGCGGCGACGATGGCACGAGGTCCCGGTCCTGATCGGAGTGGCGCTGGCGCTGGCGATCGTCATCAAGCTCTTCTTCGTTCAGGCGTTCTCGATCCCGTCGACCTCGATGGTCCCCACCCTGGACGAGGGCGACCGCATCCTCGTGTGCCGGATCTGCGTCCGGCTCGACGACGTCGATCGCGGTGACGTGATCGTGTTCGAGGGACCCGATATCGTCGCCCCCGACCGCGGCATCCTCGCCGGCGTGACGCATTGGCTGGGCGAAGCGCTGGGCGTGGCCGATGCCCCCCACGAGGACTTCGTCAAGCGGGTTGCCGGGCTGCCCGGCGACACGATCGAGATCGATCGCACCGGCCAGCTCTTCGTCAACGGGTCGATGGTGGACGAGCCGTATCTCAACCAGCCGGTGCCCGCCGACGAGTTCCCACCGACGAGCGTCCCCGATGGCATGCTGTTCGTGCTCGGCGACAATCGGGGGAACTCCGGGGATTCCCGCTGTGACCCGCCGAACTGCACGGGGCTCGTACCGAAGGACAGGGTGATCGGGGTGACGTTCGCGAGGGTGTGGCCGCCATCGAGGATCGGCCTGGTGTCGTGAACGGGTCGCCCGTGTCCGCGATGGACAGGTACGAGCGGTTGCTCGCGGCCCAGGGGTTCACGCGGGTCGCCGGTGCCGACGAGGCCGGACGCGGAGCCCTCGCCGGCCCGCTGGTCGCCGCCGCCGTGGTCCTTCCCGACGGGTTCGACATCGACGGCATCAACGACTCGAAGGTGCTGACGGAGCTCCAGCGAGAGGCCGCCTACGCGCGCATCGTCGCGGCCGCGTCGTGGGTCGCGTGCAAGGCCGAGCCGGGCGCGATCGACGCTCGCGGCCTGCATCGCTCCAACATCGCCCTGCTCCGGCGAGCCGCGAAGGCGCTCGAGCCCGACTACGTGCTCACCGACGGGTTCCCCGTGCCCCGCATCCCGTGTCCCTCGATCGGCGTGAAGAAGGGCGATGCCGTGAGCGCGAGCGTCGCGGCCGCCTCGATCGTCGCCAAGGTCACGCGGGATCGCATCATGCGGCGACTCCATCGGCGTTATCCGGAGTTCGGGTTCGACCACAACAAGGGGTACGGCACGCCCGATCACCTCGACGCGCTCGAGCGGCACGGACCGACGCCCGTGCACCGCATGTCGTTCGCGCCCTGCGCGCAGCCATCGCTGTTCGTCGGGGTCCTGCCTCCAGATGACCCCGATGCTCCCTGGGATGAGGCTCACGCCCCGGCGTGAGAAGCTGGCAGCATGATGAGCGACGACGACATCGAGCGGTTCGAAGAGGAACGCGAGCTCGAGCTCTATCGCGAGTACCGCGACGTGCTCCCGATGTTCACCCATGTGATCGAGACCGAACGCCGGTTCTATCTCGCGAACCAGGTGCAGCTCACCCCCTTGGCCGAGGGGTGGGTGCAGATCGATCTCACCGACGCGTGGGTGTGGGATATGTTCCGGCCCGCGCGGTTCGTTGCGAGCGTGCGCGTCATGACCCGCCGCGACGTCAACGTGGAGGAGCTCGCCAGGCGCGACGAGCCCACGACGATCCCCGACACGCCCACCGCCCAGTAGCCACGGCAGGGCGGTGTCGGAGGCGCGGGCTAGCGTGCCCCCATGCCCGACGCGCGCAGGTCGCTCGGAGCCAAGGGCGAGCAGGCCGCCCTCGATCTGTACCTTCGCCGTGGTTTCCAGCTCGTCGCGAGCAATTGGCGCTGCAGCATCGGCGAGATCGACCTGGTGCTCCGACGCGGCGACGTGCTCGTGTTCTGTGAGGTGAAGACGCGCACCGGCGGGGCGCGTGGCGCCGGGTTCGATGCCGTCGACGCTCGCAAGCGGCGAAAGCTGCGCAGCCTCGCCGAGGTCTTCCTGCTGACCCACGGCATCGGCGCGTCCGCGGTCCGGTTCGACGTGGCGAGCGTGGCGCTTCGGTCGGGGGTCGCGCCGGGCGGCAGCGCGCAGGTCGAGCTGTTCGAAGACGCCTTCTGAGCGCCGCAGCGGCTGAGATCTCGCGGTGACCCGGCGCGGGTTCGCTGCCGATGCTCGTGCGGTCGACCTAGGTCGGAGGCCTGTCGGTCGCCGTCCGACGACGTCGGGATCGTGGCCGACAGACCGAAGCGCCCGGTGGCCGGCCCCGCGTACGATCCGGCCTTATGAGGATCGACCGCGACCGCAGAGAACGACGAGAAGAGGTCAGGCGGACGGTCCCGTCATGGGACAACTCCGGCCTACGCCATCGCGTCGAGGGACGCGCGGTCGGGGGCGTCGACATCGCCGATCTGCAGGTCTCGGTGGTGGCACGGACCGCCGACGACCGCCGACACGGCCGTCGCCGTCGCCTCCGCCGATAGGTCTCGAGACGCCCGCCTGTCAACCCAGGCCGAGGCCATCCACCACCCCGCGCGAGAGGTCGCGCAGCGCCAGCAGCATGCGTTCGACGTCGACCTCGGTCGACAGGTAATTCACGACGCCGGCGCGCAGCCACGTTCGACCGCGAAGGGTGGTCACGCTCACCCACGCGTCGCCGCTGACCTCCAGGGCGCGCTGCAGGCGGGCCTGGTAGTCGTCGAGCACGTCGACCGGCCAATCCTCGTGCCCGGCGGGGAGGTGACGGAAGCACACGACGCTCAGCTCGGGCTCGGCGGGCTTGGCTTCGAAGTCTGGCTCCTCGGCACACCGCCGGGCCAGGAAAGCGGCCAGGTCGTCGTTCCGCTCGATGAGTCTGCCGAGACCGTCGGTTCCGAGCTGCTTCCAGCTCATCCAGAGCTTCAGCCCGCGGAAGCGTCGCGTGCCCTCGAGCGAGTACTGGTACCAGTTGAGGGGTTCGTCGTCGGGCCGGTTGGAGGCGTAGTACTCAGGCGCCCGATGGAAGGTGGTGAGCAGGTCCTCGCGTCGGCGCACGACGAGCGCGCCGATGTCGTAGGCCTGGAAGAACCACTTGTGCGGATCGACCGTGACGCTGTCGGCGAGCTCGAGGCCGGGGACGCGATGGCCGTCGCGTCGAGACAACCTGGCCGCGCCTCCGTAGGCGGCGTCGACGTGGAGCCAGACGCCTTCACGCTCGGCGACTCCGGCCAGGCCCGGCGTGTCGTCGACCGAGCCCGTGTTCGTGCTGCCGGCCACGGCCGCGATCGCGAGCGGCGTGTGCCCGGCGGCTCGGTCTCGGCTGATCGCCTCGGCGACCGGCTCGGCCCGCAGCCGGAACCGCTCGTCGCTCTCGATCATGGCGAGGGTGTCGTCCGGGAACCCGAGCACGCCGAGCGCGCGCGCGATCGAGAAGTGCGTCTGGTCGCTCGCGTACACGCGCACACCCTCGAGGTCGCTGCCTCGTGGGACCCCGGCGATGCCCCGGACCTTGGCGAGCCAGACGTCGCGCGCGACGGTCATGGCCATCACGTTGGCCATCACCCCGCCGCTCGTCAGCACGCCCCAGCCGCCCTCGCCGAAGCCGACGAGGTCACGCAACCACGCCGTGACTTCCTCCTCGACGAAGGTGCCGATGGGACCCGCGTGCCACACGTCGACCCCCTGATGGATCCATTGGGCGAGCACCTCACCGGCGATCGAGGACGGGAGGGGCGGAGGCGTGAAGTAACTGAACGAGCCGGGATGCTGCGCGTTGAACGTGGCCGGGGCGATGCGATCGCGGAACTCGGCCAGGACCTCGGCCCAAGGGCTCGGCGACATCGGGGCCGGTGCCGGGCGGCCGGTCGGGCCGAAGAACGCCTCGCGGGCCTCCGGGTAGGTCCGTGCGTGCATCGGCCGGCGGAACGCCTCGCCGTAGAGCCAGTCAAGCGCCTCTCGCCACGTGCGCTCGCCGAGGGCGTCTAGGGCCGGCCTCGACCGAGCCTCGTCACGGACGTCGATCAGCTCGGGCTCGGGGCCCCAGTCGAAGGGCTCGGACACGGCGGCGAGGCTAGCAGGACGATGCGGGAGATTCGTGACGCGCGTCACGGAAGCCG
>JBEVGU010000240.1:0-27007 GCA_040511595.1 Actinomycetota bacterium
CGTACTGGAACGGGGCGGGGTCCGACGCCGCCGCGTTCACGATCGTCGTGTACTCCAGGGCACCCTGCTCGCGGAGGGTCTCCACGACCTCGGCCACGGTCGATGCCTTCTGGCCGATCGCGACGTAGATGCACTTCACCGCCTGGTCGGTCCCCCAGTACTGCTTCTGAGCGATGATCGTGTCGAGCGCGACGGCGGTCTTGCCCGTCTGCCGGTCGCCGATGATCAGCTGACGCTGTCCCCGGCCGATGGCCGTCATCGCGTCGATCGCCGTGATGCCGGTGTATAGCGGTTCCTTGACCGGCTGGCGCGACACCACGTTGGGGGCCTGCACTTCGAGGTTGCGTGTCTCGTCGGACTGGATCGGGCCTCGATCGTCGATCGGGCGGCCCAGGCCGTCGACGACGCGGCCGAGGAAGGCATCGCCCACCGGGACCGAGAGGATGCGACCTGTCTGCGTGACCGGGTCGCCTTCCTCGATGCCGGCCGAGTCGCCGAAGATGATGCAGCCGATCTCGTCCTCGTCGAGGTTGAACGCCATGCCGAGCAGGGCGCCGGGGAACTCGAGCAGCTCGTTGGCCATGGTCCGTGGGAGCCCGGAGACGCGGGCGATGCCCTCACCTACCGAGATGACTCGTCCGACCTCCTCACGGTCCACGCTCGGCTGCCAGCTCTCGACGTTCCTCCGAAGCGCCTCGGCGATGCTCGCGGGGTCGATGTTCACTGCCATCTCGTCACACGCTCCCCAGTCGTTGCTTGGCTTCCTCGAGTCGGGTCGCCACCGTGCCGTCGAAGACCTCGTCGCCCACCCTGGCCACCACGCCGCCCACGACGGCTGGATCGACGACGACCTTCACCTCGACCGTCCGGCCGGTCGCCGCCGACAGGGCTGCCGCGATGCGCTCGCGCTGCTCGGCCGTCAGCTCGACGGCCGAGCGCACCTCTCCGAGCACGTGGTCGCGTTCGCCCGCCGCCATCTGGACCAGCCGCTCGACGATCTTCGGGATCTCGCGGGCTCGCCCGGCGTCGACCACGAACCCGAGCAGCGACACCGTGAGCGGGTTGGCCCGATCACCCAGGATGTCGTCGATCACGTCCTTCTTGTTCTCAGCGGGCAACGCGGCGTCGGTCAACGCCTCGCGGAGCGGCGTGTCTCGTTCGAGGGCCTTGGCGAACGCGTAGAGCTCCTCCTCCACCACCGGCAGCGCACCCTCGGCTCGGGCGACCGCGAACAGCGCCTCGGCGTAGCCGTCGATCAGGTCGTCGTGGGCCATGTCCTTGCCTGGATCAGTTCTGCGTGTCGCCCCGCGCGACCTGATCGATGTACTCGTCGATCAGGCGCTCGTGGGCGCTCGTGTCGAGGGACTGCCCCACCACGCGTCGGGCGAGCTCGACGGCGATCTCGCCGACCTGGCCGCGGAGCTCCTGGAACACCCGGTCGCGCTCGGCTCGGATCTCATCCTGGGCGCGGGCCACGCTCGCCTGCGCCTCCTGCTCCGCCTTCGCCTGCAGGTCGGCACGGACCTGTTCGGCCGTGCGGCGGGCCTCGTCGATGATGCGGTCGGACTCACCCCGGGCTTCCGCCAGCTGCCGGCGGTAGTCGGCGAGGAGCTGGTCGGCCTCCGCGCGCGTGGCCTCGGCCTTCTCGAGGTCGCCCTGGATCTTCTGCCGGCGCTCGTCGAGCAACGTGCCGACGCGCGGGAAGACCCACTTCCACATGAAGAAGAAGAGGATCCCGAACGCGAGCGCGCCGACGAGGAGCTCCTCCCAGTGGGGATAGAGATCCGACGCCTCGTTGACCTCCTCCACGTGCTCTTCGGCCTGCGCGAGGAGGAAGAGGATCGCTGCCACCATGCTCGGCTCCCCTCGACCTAGATGATGAACGAGAAGGCGATGCCGAACAGGGCGAGCGCCTCGATCAGCCCGATGCCGATGAACATCGTCGCCCGGACCTGACCGGCGTACTCCGGCTGACGAGCCATGGCCTCGACGGACTTCCCGATCAAGACCCCCAGCCCGATGCCCGGGCCGATCGCGGCGAGTCCGATCACGAGACCCCTTCCGATGGTCTCGAGACCACCCAGGTCCCCGCTGATCTGCGCCAACAGTGCCAACATGCTGCCTCCTTCGCTAATGCTCCTCGGCCATCGCGCCACCGATGTAGGAAGCGGTGAGGATGGCGAAGATGAACGCCTGTAGTCCGGATACGAAGATCTCGAAGCCCACCAGCGCGACCGCGATGGCGAACGAGAACGGTGCGAAGATCGCCGTGATACCACCCTGCAGCATGGCGATCGTGCCGAGGAAGAACACCGCGAGCAGGAAGTGCCCGGCCATGAAGTTGGCCCAGAGTCGGACCGACAGCGTGATCGGCCGGATCACGATCTGGGTGAGGAACTCGATCGGCACGAGCAGGACGTAGAGCGGCGCGGGTGCTCCGGGCGGCACCATGACGTGCTTCAGGTAGCCGAAGAACCCGTGCTTCATGACCCCCACCGCGTTGTACGTCACCCACGCGACCACGGCCATGAGCAACGGGAACGCGATGCGGCTGTTCGAGGAGAAGTTGATGCCCGGCGCCACCTCGAGGATGTTCCAGAAGAAGATGGCGAAGAAGAACGTGGCGAGCAGCGGCATGAACCGGCCGCTGTCCTGCCCGAGCATGGGCATCGCGATGTTCTCGCGCACGAACTGGATGCCGAGCTCGACCAGGCTCTGCATCCTGCCCGGCACCACCGAGGGCTTGCGCAGCCCGAAGAAGAAGAACGCGATGAACAGGACGAACCCCAGGAGCACCAGGAAGTTGATGAAGTTGAGGCAGAACGAGAGACCGCCGACGTTCAGCGAGGGTCCCCAGCAGTCCCACACGAAGTCCTTCGTCGAGGGCGGGTGGAACTGGGCGACGAGCGCCGCCGCCGCGCCGGTCATCGGTGCATCCCGGGGGCGCCGGCATCGCGGAACGTCCACATGTCGACCTGCATGCGGCCGCTCAAGAGCTTCATCTCGGCCCCGAGCAGCAGGATCGTCGACGGCACGACCCCGGCGATGAACGCGACGACCGAGAACCACTCGGTCTGGTTCAACAACGCGATGATCGCCAGGATGACGCCGAGACGGATCACGAAGCCGCTGAGGCCGACCGCGTAGAGCAGGACGGGCGAGATCGTGGCCGCCCACGCGGTCGAGAGGCCGTGCGCCACGAAGTTGAGCGAGACGACGGCGATGCCGATCGCCGCGGACCAACCGGCCTCGGCGCCGGCGACGAGCGCTCCGATCGCGAAGGCGAGAGCCGCCGCGGGAAGGGCGAACGGCGCGATGCGCCGGATCAGTTCCCGTTCTGGCTCAACCGTCGCCACCCTCTCCCCTTCCGTACCGGAGCCACACCAGGTAGATCGCCCCCACCGCGCCGAGGACCGCGCCGACCGCGAAGAAGACGCCGTCGGTGCCGATCAGCCGGTCGGCGAGGTACCCGAGACCGCCCCAGGCGGCGATCCCTCCGACCATCGTCGACGTGATCGCCCACCCGATGCCCATCCCGTTCCAGGCGTCGTTCCGCTGTTGGGGGGCCGTCATGGGCGCCACAGTATAGGCAGTGGCTTTCTCGGGCGTCAAAGCTGCGTCTGCGCTGGTCAGAGGGCATTTCCGCCCGACTTCGTGAAAAGTTTCACGAAGTTCCCGGGACCTCAGGCGCCCGTCACGCCTCGCAGGGATGCGCTGGCCGACGAGGCTGCTGCCTCGGACCTCCGGCTCGTGCGGAAGCTGGCCACGAGGTTCAGACCAGCGGTGAGGATCCCCGCGGCGAACAGGATCGTGCCCCAGACGTTGACCTGAGGCGGCATGCCGATGCGCGTGGCCCCGAACACCCATGTCGGGAACGTGTTGACGGCGCCGCCGACGAAGTCCGTGATCACGAAGTCGTCGAGCGACAGCACGAACGCCAAGAGGAAGCCGGCCACGATGCCGGGCATGATCAGCGGCAGCGTCACCCTCATGAACGCTTGGAGCGGCGTCGCGAAGAGGTCCTGTGCAGCGTTCTCGAGCGATCGGTCCAGACCCTGCACCCGCGCACGCACCGTGATCGCCACGAAGGCGATCGCGAAGCCGATGTGGCTGAAGAGGATCGAACCGTATCCGAGCGGGGTCTTCCCCAGCACGAACATGGAGAGCAACGACGAGGCCAACACGATCTCGGGGATCGCGATCGCGAGGAAGATCACGAAGTTCGTGAGTCCCCGGCCCATGAACTGGTAGCGGCCGAGCACGAGTCCGATCAGTGCGCCCAGCGCGGTGGCGACGAGCGCCGCCGGGATCGCGACGAGGATGGAGGTCCTCAAGGCGTCATTCAGCGCAGGGATCTCGAACATCTCCCCCCACCACGTCAGCGTGCAGCAGGTGAACTTCGCGATCTGCCGCTGCCCCGAGAGCTTGTTGAAGGAGAACAGGATCATGATGAAGACCGGGCTCGCGAGGTAGAGGATCATCGCGATCGTGAACACTGGCAGGATGTAGCCCGTCCAGCGCCTGCGTTTCGTCCGCAGGGGGGGAGCCTCGGTCCCGGAAGCTCGATCGATGACCGCGGCACTCATGCGGCACCCGCCGCGAGCGCCGCGTCTTCGGTCCCCAACGCCCTGGCGTAGATCAGCGCGATGACGAGCATCCCCAGCATCAGGATCACCGACAGTGCCGCGGCCTCGGGATAGTCGGCCTCCGTCACGAACTTCGTCTGGATGATCTGGCCGACCATCGTCGTGCGGTTCGACCCGAGGATGCTCGAGTTCACGTAGTCACCCGTCGCAGGCACGAACGTCAGGACGAGCGCCGCGAACAGCCCCGGGAACGACAGCGGCAGCACGACCTTGCGGAACGCCTCGAACCTGGATGCGTAGAGGTCCTTCGCCGCCTCGACGAGCTGCTTGTCGATGCGCTCGAGGGCGACGTAAAGGGGTAGGGCGGTGAACGGCAGGAAGTTGTACGTGATGCCGGCCACGACCGCCACGGGTCCGGCCAGCACCCGGAAGTCCTCCGGAAGGAGCCCGATGCTCTTCAACGGCGAGAAGAGCACGCCGTCGTCGGCGAGGATGAAGTTCCACTGCACGGTCCTGATCACGAACGACACGAAGAACGGCACCAGGATCAGGAAGAACAGCGTGGACTTCCATTTGCCGGCGTAGAACGCGATCCAGTACGCCATCGGGTACGCGAGCAGGATGCTGATGAGCGTGGCCAGCGCCGCATACACCAGCGCCCGCACGATGAAGATCTTCGACGACGAGAACGCATCCGCGTAGTTGTCGAACGCCCATGTGAAGCTGTAGCCGCCGGACAACAGCCCGCCGCTCTGGAGCGAGGTGTAGACGACGATGATCAGCGGCACCACGAAGGCGATCGCCAGGTAGATGCCTCCGGGCGCCAGGATCCCGTAGGCGACCCGGCGCCGGCGCTTGGCCAGGGACTGATCGGCTCGCTTCGGCGGCTCGCCCTGAGCCTGCGGCAGGACGGCTGCCGTGAGGGACTCGAGGTCCTTGGCCTTATCCTGCGTCACCGCCTATGACTCCGTGATCGGGATGAAGATGTTGTCCCACTCCTCACGTTCCTCATCGGTCGTGAGGTTGCGGCCGAACGGGGTCTTCGCGAGCAGGGCGTCGTCGGGCCAGAGTAACGAGCTCGACGCGGTCTCCTCGAGGTCGGCTGCGTACGCGCCCTTCTCCTCGCTCGCGTGCTGTGCGATCAGGTCCTGCACCGCAGGCACCGGCGACATGTAGAGCACCCACTCGGTGATCAGCTGCGCGATCTCGGGCTTGTAGACGAAGTCCATCAGCTGGTACGCGCCCTGTGGGTTGGCCGAGTTCGCCGGGATCATCATGTTGTCGATCCACAGGAGGGCGCCGCCCTCGGGCACGACGAACTCGTAGGGCTGATCCTCCCAGATCTTGTAGTAGAGGACGTCGCCCGACCATGCCATCGTCGCCGCCAGGTTCCCGGCGGTGAAGTCGTCGACGTAGCCCTGGTCATAGAACTTCCGAAGGGTGCCCGAGTCCTTGAGCATCTGGATCCAGTCCGCGGCTTCCTGCCACTCCGCGGGACCGGATTCCGTGGGCGTGATGCCGAGGTTCACCATCACCACGTCGGGCATGTCACCGGTGATCATGCCCACGGAGTTCGTGCCGACGATATCCGGGTTCATCAGGTCGTCGAGCTTGGTGATGGGCTGGGTCACCTTTTCGGTGTTCCAGCCGACCCCGGTCAGTCCTGACTGCCAAGCCATCGAGAACTTGTTCCCGGGGTCGTAGTCCGGGTCCTTCGCCCATTTCGCGGCGTTCGCATCGAAGTTCGGGCGCAGGGAGGGGTCGAGTTCGGTGATCCAGCCGTTCAGGGTGAGCGCCGTGAACTCGCGACCGTTCGTGATGACGATGATGTCGCGCCCTGTGTCCTGGCCGGCCTGCAGCTGCGGTAGCAGTTGTCCGAAGAACGAGGCGTTGGCCTGGATCTCGTCGTTGTAGTTGACCGTGATTCCGGTCTCGTCCGTGAAGGATTGCAGCGAAGGATGGATCCGGTCCCCGGTGTCGGGATCCTTGGCCGAGTCGATGTACAGGGGCCAGTTCGCAAAGTTGATCTCGGTTCCCGGCTCAGCGTTGAAGTCCACCGTCGGTCCGTCGCCGGGCTCCGGCGCGCCGGCAGGCTCTCCCCCGCAGGCGGCGAGAATCGACGCGAGGCTCAGGGTGCCCACCGTGGCGCCGCCGTACTTGATGAGGTCGCGACGAGAGAGCCTGCGTTGCGTCATGCCGCGGATCAGGGCTGCCCCGAACGCAGGGTCGGGCTGCCTGCGGTTGTCGGTCATGCTTCGTCCTCCTCCATGATCAAGCCTTCCTGCGGGGCGACCGCGAAGGTGTGCTCCGGTCGCCAGGCGACCGTGACGGCCTCGCCTTGCCGGGGCGCCTCGTCGTGGCCGAGGTTCTGCACGTACGCGGTCATGATCGTGCCGCCGACGGATTCGACCTTGTACTGGTGGCTCACGCCGATGTAGGTAGACATCGTGACCCTGCCGGAGACATGGTTGAGGCCGGCCTCGACGGCCGCGTCGTCGCCGCGCGAGATCGTGAGCTTCTCGGGCCGGACGCCCACCTTCACCGTGCCCATCAGGTCGGACGGAACGCGGCTCGTCGGCAGGAGCACGGTGCCACCCGCGGTGAGGGCCACCGTCGCCTCGCCGTTCGAGCCCTCCTTCAGCTCGCCCTCCAACATGTTGGATGCGCCGAGGAACCCGGCGACGAACTCGGTGGCGGGGTTCTCGTAGACGGTCTCGGGGTCGCCGAGCTGTTCGATCTTGCCCAGGCGCATGACCGCGAGGCGGTTCGACATCGTCATGGCCTCTTCCTGGTCGTGCGTCACGTAGATGAACGTGATGCCGACCTCCTGCTGGATGCCCTTGAGCTCCAGCTGCATCTGTTTGCGGAGCTTCATGTCCAACGCGCCCAGGGGCTCGTCGAGGAGCAGCACCTTGGGGTGGTTCACGAGCGCGCGGGCGAGCGCCACCCGCTGCTGCTGGCCTCCGGACATCTGGGGAGGCTTGCGGCTCTCGAACCCGATCAGGTCCACGAGGGTCATCGCCTCCTTGACCCTCGTCTCGATCTCGCTCTTGTCGACCTTCTTGCGGCGCAGCCCGAACGCGACGTTTTCCTTCACGTCGAGATGCGGGAACAGCGCGTAGGACTGGAACACCGTGTTGACGTCGCGCCTGTACGGCGGCAGGTCGGTCACGTCTCGCCCGCCGAGGTACACCGTGCCGTACGTCGGATCCTCGAAGCCGCCGATCATGCGCAGCGTCGTGGTCTTGCCGCACCCCGACGGACCCAGCATCGAGAAGAACTCTCCCTCCTCGATGTCCAGTGAAAGGTCGTCCACCGCGGCGACGTCGGCGAACAGCTTCGTGACTCGCTCCAGGCGAACGTCGATCTCGTTCGGCACGCGGCTACCCCCTCCTCCAACCCCCCGCCGGGACACAACGCGCTCGGACATCGAGCATCGTCACCCGTGGGTACGTAGTCAGGAACCAGCGGGTTCGGAGATGCATCATCGACCACTTATACGGAACGGACAAGGGGGATCGCCTCGACGTCATCCCGATCCCTCCGGACGCTCCGCGGGACGGGTCGACGCCCTGGCCCCCGAACCCTCCGACGCCGGTTGGGGCCCTTCGTCGCGACGACGCCACTTGTCCAGCGCCGGCAGGGCCGTGGCGAGGAACAGCACGAGGGCGGCCAGCAGGATCAGCCCGACCGTGGCTCGTCCGTCGATCAGTCCGACGGCGAGCGCGCTCCCGCTGATCAACGCGCTCCACAGGTACATCAGCAGCACCGCGCGTGGCTGGCTATGCCCGATGTCCATCAGTCGATGGTGGATGTGCTCCTTGTCAGCATGGCCGATCCCCTGTCCTCGCCACGTGCGCCGGGAGATCGCGAGCACGACGTCCAGGAACGGGATGAACAGCACGAGCAGCGGCACGATCAACACGCCGGCGATCGCCGCGATGTCGCCGCCAGTCGGCGGGAACGGGTTCCGGCCCGCGCCGCTGATCGTGGCGATCGACAACAGCATGCCGAGCAGCAGCGACCCCGAGTCCCCCATGAAGATCTTCGCCGGGAAGAAGTTCCACGGCAGGAACCCCACGCACACGCCCACGGTGATCGCTGAGAGGAGCGCCGCGGCCGACGCGTCGCCGAACGTGCTCGGCGTCCTCGTCATGTAGACGAAGAACGAGGCGGCAGCGATCGCGATCATGCCGGCGGCGAGGCCATCGAGCCCGTCGACCAGGTTGACGGCGTTGGCCACGGCGACCACCCACAGGATCGTCAGCGGCACCGCGAGGTCGGCGGAGAGCAACACGACCCCGGCTCCCGGCAGCCAGAAGTACGTGAGGGCCGCCCCCATGAGCACCAGCACGCCGGCGATGAAGACCTGCGCCGTGAACTTCGCGAGCGCGCTGGTTCCGCGGCGATCGTCGATCATGCCCAGGCCCACCATGAGGGTGCAGGTCACGAGGGCGGCGAGCGGGATCGGGCTGCCCCGGCGCATGTCGGCGAAGAAGGGGAGCACGAACGCGAGGGCCAGCCCGACCAGGAAGCCGGTGTACATCGCGAGCCCGCCCATCGTCGGCGTGGGCACGGCATGCGCCGTGCGCTCGTTGGGCTGGGAGATGGCGCCCATCCGCACGACCAGCCGGCGAACCAGAGGCGTGGCGACGAACGTCGTCCCCGCGCTCGCGAGGAAGATGATGAGATAGGCGCTCACGCTGGCGCCAGTGTGCGTCCCCTCCGACGTCGCGGCAAGCGGCCGCGGCTACGGATAGACGGGGAAGCGCTGCATGAGGTCGAGGACGCGACCCCGCGCCTTCTCCTTCACCCCGGCATCGTCGGGAGCCTTCAACGCATCGGCCATGATGCTGGCGATCTCGCGCATCTCGGGCTCGTCCATGCCGAGCGTCGAGGGGCCGGGCGTGCCGACCCTCACGCCCGAGGGCGTCGACGGCGGGTTCGGGTCGAACGGGATCTGGTTCTTGTTGAGCGCGATGCCCACCTCGTCGGAGACCGCCTCCGCGGTCTTGCCGTCGATGCCGAGCGGCCTCACGTCGGCCAGGAGCAGGTGGGAGTCGGTGCCGCGCGAGACGATGCGCAACCCCTCGTCGGCGAGCCCGGCCGCGAGAGCCCGGGCGTCGCGGACCGTGCGCTCGGCATACTCGCGGAACTCGGGCGTCGACGCTTCCTGCAGTGCCACCGCCTTGCCCGCGATGCAATGTTCGAGCGGCCCTCCCTGCATCATCGGGAAGACGGCCTTGTCGATCGCCTTCGCGTGCTCCTCCCTGCACAGGATCATCGCTCCTCGCGGCCCTCGGAGCGCCTTGTGCGTGGTGAACGTGACGACGTCGGCGTGCGGCACCGGGGAGGGATACGCCCCGCCCGCCACCAATCCGATGAAGTGGCTCGCGTCGACCCACAGCAGCGCTCCGACCTCGTCGGCGATCTCGCGGAACGCCGCGAAGTCGATCGTCCTCGGGTACGCCGTGTACCCGGCCAGCACGATCTTCGGGCGATGCTCCTTCGCCAGGTCGCGGATGCGATCCATGTCGAGCTGCTCGGTCTCGCGATCGACCTCGTAACCCACGAAGTTGAACCACATGCCGCTCACGTTGACCGGCGAGCCGTGCGTGAGGTGCCCGCCGTGGGCGAGCACCATGCCGAGCACGGACTCCCCGGGATCGTTGGGGGTGAGGAACGCGCCGAACACGGCCATGTTCGCCTGGGCGCCCGCGTGCGGCTGCACGTTCGCGTGGTCGGCGCCGAACAGCGCCTTCGCGCGGTCGATCGCGAGCTGCTCGGTGACGTCGACGAACTCGCACCCACCGTAGTAGCGGCGCCCGGGATATCCCTCTGCGTACTTGTTGTTCATCGACGAGCCGATCGCCGCCAGCACGGCGGGGCTCGCGTAGTTCTCCGAGGCGATCAAGCGGAGCTGCGTCCGTTCCCGCTCGAGCTCGGACGCGATCGCGCCGGCCACCTCTGGATCAGCGGCCTTCAGCGCCTCCCAATCGGCGGCGTACTCCTTCTGGCTCATCGTCACAGCTCCCCTCGTTCGGTGCGCGCAGCGTAGTCGACGGCTCTTCGGAGCACGGCCGTCGACGTCGTCATCCCTCCCCGGCGGCGAACAGCCGGCGGGTGCCGTAGAGCCCGTCGAGCAACCGGTCGATCCATTCGTCGAGCTCCCAGGCGACGGCTCGGTAGGTCTGCAGGGGCATGCCCAGCGGATCGGCGATGTCCTCGTCGAGCGGGTTCCCCGCGAAGCCGCCCGCCCGCGCATCGGATGCCTCCGCGACCCGCTCTGGCAGGATGTCCGGGCCCGCGCCGGGCGCGGCCGGGGGCAGCGATCCGAGCAGGCGGACGAGCTCCTTCAACGTGAAGGTGCGCCCCGCGATCTCCGGAGCGTCGGCGAGCCACTCTCGATGCTCCCCGGCCATGCCCACCACGAGGTCGGCCGCGCCCGCCAGGTCGCGCGTGAGGCGTCGCGCCCGATGCGCCGCGATGTCGGACCCGCGCTCGGCGGCCGCCGTCACCGAACCGTCCGATGGGAGCGCGCCCTCGACCGCGATCGTGCCGGCGGAGGAGACGATCGGCGCCTCGGACCCGAACCGCGAGACGAGGGCATCGCGCAGCAACCCCTCGGCGATCGGGGACCGGCAGATGTTGCCGCTGCAGACGACGAGGATCGAGGTCATGGCGAGGGGCGCGAGTCTAGCAGCGCCTCCCCGCGAGGCAGCGATCGGGCGATCGCGTCGGGTGCCACGGCTCCGGCGCGGACGATCCGGGGTGCGCCGTGCGCGAGATCGACCACGGTCGAGGACGGGCCCTCGAGCGGACCTTCCACGCAGAGATACACGGAGACGGCATCGCCGAACGAGGCGCGAAGCTCGTCGCAGGTCGTCGCGGGCGGCTCCCCGGACAGGTTCGCGCTCGTCACCGCGAGCGGTCCGGCGTGATCCAGCACGGCGCGCGCGAGCGCGTTCGAAGGCATGCGGAGGCCGATCGTGTCCGGGTCCCCCCCGAGATCCCACGACGAGGCAGGCCCGCGACGCGGCAACACGAGCGTGAGCCCGCCGGGCCAGCTCGCTCGAGCCAGCCGCTCCGCGACCGCCTGGAACACCGCGATCTCGCGCGCCGAAGCGATCGACGGCACGAGCACCGGGAGCTCCAGGGATCGCCGGCGCCGCTTCGCCTCGAACACCCGAGCCGTGGCCGATGGATCGTCGGGTCGCGTGCCGACGCCGTACACGGTGTCGGTGGGAATGACGATGAGCTCTCCGCGCCGAGTCGCTGCCACCGCATCGGCGATCTGGCGGGCGGGCGCGTCGCCGCTCACGCCCACCTGGCGATCACCACCCGGTCGCGGCCGGCGAGATCCCGACGAACCTGCACCGACCGCCCCCCTGCCTCGGCAGCGACGCGGGTGACCTCCTGCGCCCGCGTCTCACCGATCTCGACGACCACCGAGCCTCCCGGGCGCAGGTGCGAGGGCGCCTGAGCGAAGAGCCGCTCGTACACCTCGAGGCCGCCGACGAGTGCCTCCAGCGGATCGGCGCGAACGTCGGGCGGGAGCCTGTCGAGCTCGTGCGGCTCGACGTAGGGGGGGTTGGTCACCACGAGATCCAGCGCTCGAGGCGGGTCCGGAGAGGCCGGGTCGTTCAAGCCGGCAAGCAGGTCGCCCCGCACCACCGTGACATCGAGGCCGCATCGATCGGCGTTGTCACGGGCCAGCCGCACCGCGCTCGATGAGCAATCGATCGCCCAGACGCGCGCATCGCGCCGTTCGTCCTTGATCGCAAGCGCGATCGCACCCGACCCGGTGCCGACGTCGACCACCGCAGGCGCAACGACGTCGCGGACCGTCTCGAGGGCCGCTTCCACGACGATCTCGGTCTCGGGCCGCGGCACGAAGACTCCCGGACGCACCAGCAACATGAGCCGGCGGAAGCCCTGCTCCCCCGTGATGTGCTGCAGCGGCACGCCAGTGCAGCGGAGACACAGGGCTCGACCGTATGCCCTGGCCTCCGGTGCCCGCAGGCCCTCGGTCCGCGTGTAGATGCCGGCACGGTCGGTCTCGAGCACTCGCGCCAGCAGGAGCTCGGCGGTCTGCGCGGGCGAGTCGACGTCATGGCGGGCGAGGTAGTCGGCGCCGCGCCTGAGCACTTCGGACGGCCTCATGAGGCCTCGTCCTCGCCGCCCTCGGCCAGCTGCTGAGCGCGCTCCGCCGAGTTCAGTCGGTCGGCGAACCCATCCAGCTCTTCTCCGCCGCCCAGCACGTCCTGCAGCTGATGCGACGTGTGGCGGATGCGGTGGTCGGTCACGCGGCCGTCGGGGAAGTTGTAGGTGCGGATCTTCTCCGCACGGTCCCCCGACCCGAGCTGCGAGCGTCGAGCTGCTGCTTCCTTGGCCGCTGCCTCGTCCTGGGCGCGTTGCAGCAGCCTCGCCCGCAGGTAGCGCATCGCCTTCTCCCGATTCTGCAGCTGGGAGCGCTCCTCCTGACACTCGATCTTGATGCCGGTGGGGATGTGCACGATGCGCACGGCCGAGTCCGTGGTGTTCACCGACTGCCCTCCGGGCCCGCTCGAGCGATAGACGTCGATGTCGAGGTCCTCGGGACGGATCTCGATCTCGACCTCCTCGGCCTCCGGCAGCACGGCGACCGTCGCGGTCGAGGTGTGGATGCGGCCCGAGGACTCGGTGACGGGCACACGCTGCACGCGATGCACCCCGGACTCGTGCTTGAGCCGGCCGAACGCGTCGCGACCCCGGACCTCGAGCACCGCCTCCTTGAACCCGCCGATGTCGCTCGGCGTCGCGGAGAGCACGTCGGTCTTCCACCGATGGCGCTCGGCGAGCCGACGGTACATCTCGAAGAGCTCTCCGGCCCAGAGGGCCGCCTCCTGGCCGCCGGCACCGGCTCGGATCTCGACGATCACGTTTCGGCCGTCATTGGGGTCCTTCGGCACGAGGAGCGACTCCAAGGTGGCGCGGATCGCATCCGCGCGTTCCTGGGCCCTCGTCGCCTCACCATCGAGGAACGACACCATCTCCGGATCGTCCTCGAGCGCCGACAGCTCACGCGCGTCGGCCGCTTGGCGTACGGCGTCCACGTACTGCCGGTAGGGCGTCACGATCTCCTGGAGCTCGGCGAACGCCCTCCCGAGCGTGCGCAGGCGGTCGGGGTCCGACGCGACGTGGGGCTCGGCCATCTCGGCGGAGACCCGCTCGTAGCGGGCAACAATCTCTCGGAGACGGGAGTCGAAATCGTCGCTCACGCGTCGATCATCCCAGGGGGGCAAGCGATCGCCCGCTCGGTCGACGCTAGGGCTCCTTCTCCGGCTCGGGCTCGGGCTCGGGCTCGTCGAAATCGAACTCGATCGAGCTCAGATCGGGCAGGTCGACGGCCGGCTCGTTCGACTGAGGCACCGCGGGATCGTCGAACAGCCCCTCGAGGCCTTCGTCGTCCTGCGCCGTCGACGCCGGTGCGTCCTCGGATGCCGATGCCGGAGGCGGGGGATCCGTCGCCACCCAGAGATCGTCGACCGTTGAGCCCGGCGTCTCGGACGTCTCGGCCGTCGCGGGCGGGTCGAGCGTGTCAGGCGATGGTGGCTCGGGCGCCTCCGGTCCCTGCGGTGTCTCGGGCGCCGGTTCGTCCTGCGCGGACGGCTGGGCGGTGCTCTCCTGGCCGGCGCCTTCCAGGTCGTGGGTCATCACGAGCAGGCGCGACTGCATCTCATGGAGCTGGCCGAGCATCGCCTCGCGCCGCTCGGCGAGCGCCGCGAGCATCCGATCGGACTCCTCACGCGCTTCGGTCAGTGCCTGCGAGCCGGCGATGCGAGCCTCTTCCGCTCGTGCCTTGGCCTCGTGCTTGATGCGCTCGGCCTCGGAGCGGGCCTGTTCGACGACCCGCTCGGCCTCGGTGTCGGCCGACTCGAGCACGCTCGCGAACCGCCTCGATATCTGCTCGTAGGGGTCCTCTTCGGTCGTTGCAGCAGCCACCGGAGCTGATTCGGCGTCGCGGAGCCGCGTTTGGGCCTCCGCCAGGTCGCGCTCCAAGGAGTCCACGCGTGCGGCAAGGGTCACGAGGTAGGCGCGCACCTGCTCAGGGTCATATCCCCTGCGGACCGTCGCGAATTCCCGCTGCCGGATCTGCTCGCCGCTCGCCGCGAGCGGGAGCTCCTGATCACCCGTGGACACCGCGGATCGCTCCTCCTGCCGACCATCGGCGTCTGCCACTCACAGACCAGATCGGCTCACCCTCCGTCCGAGGGCGCTCCCCCGCATCTTGGAGGCGCGGCCGACCGGATGCAACGACCGTACGTCCGCATCGTGTCCGCCGGCGAGGCGGTCAGCCGGCGGCGCCGGCCGCGTCCCTCTCCCGACGCAGCACCTCTTCGAACGAGGCTATCGCCACCTCAATCTGGGCGTCGTCGGGTCGCTGGGTCGTGATCTTCTGGAGCCAGATGCCGGGGGCCATGAGGGCCCGCATGAGCAACGAGCTCTGGTACCGCGCGCCGAGTCGAAGCGCTTCGTACGCCACGCCGGCGATGATCGGGATCGCGACGATGCGCGAGAGCACCCGCCACAGGAGACCGGGGGTGCCGAAGAGGGTGAAGACGAAGATCGTGATGATCATGACGATGATCAGGAAGTTCGTGCCGCAGCGCACGTGCTCCTTCGGGAAGCGGTCGACGTCACCGGGCGTGAGATCGACGCCGTGCTCGTAGGCGGCGATCGTCTTGTGCTCCGCACCGTGGTACTCGAAGACACGGTGGATGTCCTTGGTCCGACCGATGAGCCACAGGTAGCCGACGAACAACAGCACCCGGAACACGCCTTCGCCGATCAGCAGCGGCACGCCGCCCCCGATCCTGCCCTCGACCCAGGAGAACAACGTCGTCGGTCCCAGGATGAACACCCCCACGAACAACAGCAAGGCGAGCGCGAGGGAGACACCGATCTGCTTGGAGGTGAGCTGCTCGTCGTCATCGACCGACTGGTTCGCGGCGACCATGAGGGCGCGCATCCCGATCGCGAGCGACTGGCCAAGCACGATGACCCCGCGCAGCAGCGGCTTCCGCAGGATCGGATGCCGGTCGGCGACGGAGCGGATGTCGTGTGACTCCAGGTGGACGTCGCCGCTCGGACGACGCACCGCGACCGCCCAATGGTGGGCGCCCCGCATCATCACACCCTCGACGACGGCCTGTCCGCCGTACAGATGGGATGCAGGCGCCGGCGAGGCGGCCGGGTCGTCGGCCACGTCGTGCTAGCTCTTCTGGGCGGCCTGCTGCGCAGCCTGGGTCTTTGCGTAGCGCCGCTGGAACCGCTCGACCCGCCCGCCGGTGTCGACCAGCTTCTGCTTGCCCGTGTAGAAGGGGTGGCAGTTCGAGCAGATCTCGGCGCGGATCTCGCTCACCGTCGAACGGGTCTGGAACGTGTTCCCGCACGAACAATGCACGTTCGCGATCTGGTATTCGGGATGGATCCCCTGCTTCATGTGGTGTTCGTCTCCTTCACTGACCGCCTGAGGGTACCTCGCACCGGTTCCAACGCGAGGCTATTCCCAGCTCGGGGCCCTGCGTCTCGGATCAGCTGCCGCTCTTCGCGATCTCCTTCAGGAACTGGTCGTTCGACTTCGTCGCTCGGATCTTGTCGGTCAGCAGCTCGAGAGCGGCCCCGGGGTCGAGCGCGTGCAGCACCCGCCGCAGCTTGATCACGAGCGCCAGCTCCTCGGACGGCAGCAGCAGCTCTTCCTTGCGGGTGCTCGATGCGTCGACGTTGATCGCCGGGAAGATGCGCTTCTCGGCGAGCTGACGGTCGAGGCGGATCTCCATGTTGCCCGTGCCCTTGAACTCCTCGAAGATGCCCTCGTCCATGCGCGAGCCGGTCTCGACGAGCGCGCTCGCGATGATCGTGACCGAGCCACCTTCCTCGATGTTGCGGGCCGCGCCGAAGAAGCGCCGCGGTGGATACAGCGCCGAGGCGTCGATGCCGCCGGAGAGGATCTTGCCGCTCGCCGGCATGCTGAGGTTGTAGGCCCGGGCCAGTCGGGTCAGGTTGTCGAGCATGATCACCACGTCTTGCTTCGCCTCGGCCAGGCGCTTCGCCCGCTCGAGCACCAGCTCGGTGATCTGGATGTGCTGGTCGGTCGGCTTGTCGAACGTCGAGTACACGACCTCGGCGGCCGTGACCGTACGCTGCCAGTCGGTCACTTCCTCGGGCCGCTCGTCGACGAGCAGCACGATCAGGTGCACCTCGGGGTTCGAGGCGTTGATGCCGTTGGCGATCTGCTTGAGGATCGTGGTCTTGCCGGCCTTCGGCGGCGAGACCACCATGCCGCGCTGCCCCTTGCCGATCGGGGCGATCATGTCGATGATCCGCTCGGCGACCGCGTTCGGCCCCGACTCGAGCCGGAACCGCTCATCGGGGAAGAGCGGGGTCAGCTTGTCGAAGTTGGGGCGTTCCTTGGCCTTCTCCGGGTCCTCTCCGTTGACGCTCTCGACGTCGAGCAGCGCCACGTACTTCTCGTTGTCGCGAGGCCGTCGCACCTTGCCGGCCACCACGTCGCCCTTACGCATCGAAGCCTTGCGGACCTGCGAGACCGAGACGTAGATGTCGTCGCTGCCGGGAGCGTATCCGGAGGTGCGCAGGAAGCCGTACCCGTCGGGAAGCAGGTCGAGGATGCCGGTCTGCGTCGGCGCGTTCGCGATCTCCTCTGCGCGCTCCTGCTCCTCGCGGAGACGCCGCTCCTCTCGCATGCGCCGCCGCTCCTCGCGGGAGGGCCGCTGGCGGCGATTGCGGTCGCCCTGGTTGCCGCTACGGTCGCCACGCTCGCCCTGGCCCCGGTCGCCCTGGGCGCCGCGGTCGCCACGGTCGCGGTCGCCACGGTCGCGGTCGCCCTGGTTGCTCCCTCGATCACGATCCGTGGTGGACCGATCGCGCTCACCGTCGAGGCTCCGGTCGCCGGCACCGGTGCCCGCGTCATGTTCGAGGTCGCCTCGAGCACCGTCGGAGCGCTCGACCGTGTCGCGCGTGCCCGACGACGAGTCGCTCGTGACGTCCTGGCTCGCCGCGGGCCCATCGCCGGCCGCACGCGGCTCGTCCACCGCGACGCCCGAGGATCCGTCGACCGAAGCATCGCTCGAGCCGTTACCCCCCCTGGCGACGATGGCGTCGATCAAGCCGGCCTTGCGCAGGCGTTGCGTGCCCTCGATGCCCATGTCCTGGGCGATGCGCTGCAGCTCGGGGATGAGCTTCTGCTCGAGGGCGCTGCGGTCGATCGTGGTGTCCATGAGGCTATGCCTCTCCCTTCGGTTGATCCTTCAATCCGTCCTGGAGTTGCTCCCAATCCTTCGCGAACCGTTCCAGGCCGGCGTCGGTGAGCGGGTGCTTCACGAGCTTCGCGAAGATGTCGAACGGCATCGTCGCGATGTCGGCCCCGGCGAGTCCGGCGTCGATGATGTGCATTGGGTGGCGCAGGGATGCCGCCAGCACGTTCGTCTGATACCCCTGCACCGCGTAGATCTCGCAGATCGTGCGGAGCATGCCCATGCCGTCGCTTCCCACGTCGTCGAGACGACCCAGGAACGGCGACACGATGTACGCGCCGAGCTCGGCGGCCAGGATCGCCTGCGCCGGCGAGAACACGAGCGTGACGTTGATGCGGATGCCGTCGGCGTTGAGCCGCTTGCCGGCCTCCATGCCGTTCGGGGTCATCGGCACCTTCACGACAGCGTTCGGCGCCATCTGAGCAAGCCCGACGCCTTGCTCGTACATCGCGTCGGCCTCAGTCTCGGTGGTCTCGAGCGAGATGTCGCCCGGCACCGTCGCGAGGATCTCCTTCCAGACGATGTCCGGATCCTCACCTTCCTTCGCGACCAGCGACGGGTTCGTCGTGACGCCCGACAACACGCCCCAGCGGTGGATCTCTCTGATCTCGTCGATATCGGCCGTATCGAGGAACAACCTCATGCGGTCTTCCCTCCTACCCGGCCCTCCGTGGGGCCGCTCGTCTCGCGGTTCTCTCCAGCCGCCGCCTCGCGGATCTCCGCGGCGCGCTGGGTGGCGTGTTCCATCACCAGGTCCATCACCGCGGCGATCGCCTGGTCGAAGCTGTAGTTCGGCAGCACCGGCACCCCGTGCGCGAGCGCCTGGCTCTTGACGTACTTCTGGAGGCGCCGGATGTTCTCGAACCCTGCCGCGTATCGCTCCGCAGGCCGGGACGCCACCGCTCCCTCGCGGGTCGCGAAGTGGGTGAGGTGACGGCCTTCGTCCTCGACGCCGAGGATGAACGGCACCGCCAGGATACGGTCCTGGTGCGATTCCAGATCGAGGAATCCGGGCACGATGTGCGCACCTTCGATCACGATGCTCGTGCCCTCGATCGCCGCCCGGTCGATCAGCGCGTTGATGCCCACGGCGACCGCGGCGGTCTGCTCCCGGAACCCGAGCAGCAGGGGATCGGCGCTCTTGCCGGGCTCCCGCAACGCCAGGTCGGCGTGGAACGACGAGGTGTGCAACGTGGGCATCAGCTCCGGCGATAGCATCGAGCGCATCACCTCGCGGATCGCATCGGTCGCCACCACGCGGACGATGCCCAGACGCGCGGCGAGCTGGGTCGCGATCGTCGACTTGCCCACCCCGGTCGTGCCCCCGATCAGGATGACGAGCGGTACGTCGAGCCGCTCGACCTCTCGCCACCGCAGGAAGTTCTTCGCGTATCGCTCCCCCGCGATGTCGCCGATCACCGCGTGGGCGACGTCGGCGAGCTCGTCGGAGGTCACCGAGTCGCGTCCCTGGCCGTGGAGGCTGTCCTCGACCGCCTCGGCGACCTGATAGGCGCGGTACGGCGACAACCCCGTCACCATGACCTGCGAAGCCATCAGTCCTTTGGAGAACGGCAGGCCGGGCTCTCGGTCGGTGATCACGATGTGGGGCGTCTTGGTTTCCCTCTGTGTCACGGGTTCGTCCCCCGTTGGGCGCCGCGGTGCCTGGAGAGGTCGAGCACCTCACCCAGCGCCGTGTCGAGGTCGATCGACCCCTCCACGACGACGGCGCGGTTGTCCACGAACACGACCTCCGCCCCCCGAGCGAGGGCCCGCTCGACGCCGATGTCGACGGCGGCTGCCTTCAGCTCCGTGAGGAGGACGTCGTATCCCTGGGCTGCATCGAGGTCCTCCGCGAGACCGGCCCGGTCGGCCAGCCGTGCGCTCCACCCCACCACCTCACACCGGTGCGCCGCCTGCAGATGCTCGACCTGCCTGGCAGCGACGCCGCCGGGGGCGGTGGTGACGAAGAACACCCGCGCACCCTGCACGTCCGCCAGAGGAACCGGAACGAAGTCGGTGACCAACAGCTGCGACGCATCCAGGAACCTGAGGACGTGGGAGCGCAGTGCGGAGAGGTTCTCGGGCCCGACAAGCGAGCCGGATGCCATGGTAACAACCACCAGGTCGGACCGCAACAGCCGGTAGGGGCCCAGATAGCCCCCCAGATACTCGGGGGGCACGCCGGCCGGCACGACCAGCACGCCGGCGTCCCACGGCACGGGAGGCACGGCGGCGCCGCTGCCCTCGAGGATCACGACCCCGGGCGAACGAGTCGCGGCCAGCTCGGCGGCTTCCCGAACGTTCGTGGCGTACGGCGCTCCCGCGAGGCCGCCGCCGGCACGCCGTGCGCCGATCGTCGTCACACCGGTGGTGAGGGCGTCCTCCAGGTAGTCGGAGGCCGCATGTTGACCCTCTCGCACCAGCCGCACGAGCAGATCGAGGTGGACGCTGCCCGCCTCCGCGACCTGCGGCTCGCTGGGCCCTCCCCTGCCCATCGCCACGACGACGGGGTGCTCGCCGCGGCGCGCGGCGAGCCGAGCGACCTCTCCACTGATGGCCGTCTTCCCGGTGCGTTTGCCCGTGCCGATCACCGCGACCGTAGGCACCGGGATCGGTGGGCCGTCGACGGGCGGCGCGAGCTCGAAGTCCGCGCCCACGTAGCGCACGCCGCGGACCAATGCCACGGCCGCAAGCTCCATGCGTTCGCGGTAGCCGAGAACCGGCTCGTCCGAGAGGTCGAGCACGACCTGCGGCCGCCATCGCGCGATCGCGTCGGCGAGCCCGGCCATGCGGTCGGGTCCCGCCGCCACCCTCGGAACGCCGACGTCGGGCAGCGAACCCGGATCGATCTTCTCGATGCCGCCGACGAACACAGCGCCGACCACCTCGTGGCCCCGGGACACCGCTGTCTCGATGCCCCATCGGGTCACGGGTGGGTAGTGCTCGCCGTCCACGAGCACCACGGTTCGCATCGGTGGAACCTCCTCGGGGTGTGGGGTGTGTGGTGTCGCGAGGTGTGTCGCTCAGTCGCCGACGGGCACCGTGCGCTCCTGGATGGGGAGCTCGTGCTCGCGATGGAACTGATCGCCGGCGAGCGAGAAGTGGGTCATCACGTGGCTGTCGCCGAACGGGAACCGGCGGAGGATGCGGACCTGGCCGTCGTCGAACTCCAAGACGTTGTAGCACGGCTTCGTGTACCCACGCACCCGCAAGGACGACACCGTGCCGGCGTTGGCCACGTACATGTTCTCGAGCCGCCACACGTACGGCACGTGCTTGTGGCCCGAGAGCACGACCTGCACGCCGGCGTGGATGAGCACCTCGAGCAGATCGCCGGCGTCCATCACGGTGCTGCGCTCGCGCCCGGTGCCGGGGATCGGCAGCAGGTGGTGGTGCAGCACGAACACCTTGAGCTCCGCGGGCTCCTCGAACTGACGGCGGATCCAGTCGTAGTGCACACGGCCGACCTTGCCCTCGTTGAGATCTGGCTCGCTCGAGTCGACCCCGACGATGCGAACGCCCTCGACGTCGTGCGACCACATGCGAGGGCCGATCAGATCTTCGAAATGCAGGTAGCCGACGTTGCGGGAATCGTGGTTGCCCGGAACCGTGATCATGGGCGCCTGGATGCGTTCGGCGTAGGCGACCCAGTTCTTGTACTCCTGCCGGTAGCCCTCCGCGGTGAGATCCCCGCTCACCACGACGACGTCGGGTTGCATCTCGTTGAGTTCGGCGATCACCCGGTTCATGAGGTTGGGCACGAAAAACTGAGAGCCGACGTGTGGATCCGAGATGTGGGCGATCGTGACCACGGGTGGCCCAGTCTAGTGCGGAGGCGTGACGCTCGCGTGGAGGCGGGCGCAGGATCTCGGGATCGAACCCGAAGGCATGCCTCCCACGCGGACCCTCGATGCCTGAGACGATGATCGTTCGTGACGTGGCTCGACGTGACGATCGTGGTGCTGCTCGCCGCCGCCCTCTACTCCGGGTACCGGCGAGGCGCCGTACTGCAGGTGTTCGGCATCGGCGGCCTGCTGGTCGGAGTGGCGGCCGGCGCGGCCATCGCACCGAGCGTCGCCGGCTTCGCCGAGTCCCCCGCCGCGGCGGTCGGCTTCGTGCTCGGCACGGTGCTGGTCGCGGCGGCCACAGGGAACATGCTCGGGTACGTGGCCGGATCGTGGCTGCGCCGCATGACGCGCAAGACCCCCCTGCGCCGCGCCGACGCGCTGGGCGGCTCCGCCCTGTCCGCGGCGTTCCTGCTGCTCGCCGTCTGGTTCCTGACGTTGAACCTGGCCGAGGGCCCCTTCCCCGTGGTGGCTCGAGGGGTCCGCGACTCCTCGATCGTGCAGACGCTCGACGCCACCCTCCCACCGCCGCCGTCGCTGACCGGCGAGGCGGGTCGGCTGCTGGCGCTGCTCGGGTTCGCCGACCTGTCCAACGGACTCCCGGCGTTGCCCGCCGATCCGGTCGACCCGCCCACGGGCCCCGAAGCGGTCGCCGCCGCGCAGGCGGCCGAGGGGTCGACGATCGAGGTGGCCGCGGAGGGATGCTTCCGGGGCTTCATGAATCAGGGGAGCGGCTTCGTCGTTCGGCACGAGCTCGTGATCACGAACGCCCATGTCGTGGCCGGCACCGAACGGCAATGGGTCTCGTTCGAAGGAGACACGGCGGAGGCCACGGTGGTTTCGTTCGACCCGGACCTCGATGTGGCCCTGTTGCACGTGCCGCACCTCGATCTCGCGCCGCTCCCGCTGCTCGCCGGCGAGGCGAGGCGAGGCGATGCCGGGGCCGTGCTCGGATATCCCGACGGCGGTCCCCTCACTGCTCGCGCCGCGGCGATCAGGGCGGTGATCGAGCCGGTCGGCCGCGACATCTACGGCCAGGGTCAGGTCCGCCGGCGAACCTACGAGGTGCAAGCCAACATCCACCGCGGCAACAGTGGCGGCCCCCTCGTGTTGTCGAGCGGCAGAGTGGCCGGCCTGGTGTTCGCGATCTCGGCGACCGACGACGACCTGGGATACGCGATCGTCTCCGACGAGTTCCGGGCCTCGGTGGCCGAAGCGGCCACCTCGCGGCATCGGGTCGGCACGGGAACCTGCGCGGCGTGACCCATCCGCGTCCCGCACCCGATCGCCCCGTTCAGGTTTCGCTGACGAGATCGAAGCCTCTCGCGCGGATCGCGGGCCGCAGCACGCGCCATCCATCCCCGGGATCTGGCACGGTCGCACGGGTCTCGAACGCGAGCAGGGTCGGACCCGAGCCCGAGACGCACACCGGCACGCCGTCGTCTCGGAGCGCTCGGAACACCTCAGCCACCGGCGGCACGAGCCCCAGCCGGACGTCCTGGTGCATCCGATCCTGCAGCGCGTCGCCCAACAGGCCGGGGTCGTCCGTGAGCGCCCGCACCATCAGCGCGGCATGGGCGGCATTGAAGACGGCATCGGCCCTCGGGACCAGGTCGGGCAGGACCGCGCGCGCCTCGACGGTGGACCCGCGGAGCTCGGGCACGAGCAGGACGGGCCGCACGTCCGGATGAGCGTCGAAACGATGCACGGCCCCATCCGGCAGCGCGATCGTGAACCCCCCGCAGCACGCAGGCGCCGCGTTGTCGGGATGCCCCTCGATCGACGACGCCAGGGGGAAGGCCGCCATCGGGGTCGGCTCGGAGCCGAGCAGCGTGAGCGCGGCGACCACCCCGGCCACCACCGCGGCCGAGGACGAGCCGAGGCCTCGCGCGAGCGGCACGCGGTTGACGCCGTGCATCGCGAAGGCCGGCAACGCCCGGCCGTCCGCCACCCGACGCATCGTCTCGCTGATCAGGTCGGAGCCGTCGACCGGCAGCTCGTCTTCGCCTTCTCCTCCCCACGTGATCTTGGGCTCGGCGTGGATATCGACGGTTATCTCGTTGCAGAGGTCGAGCGCCAGCCCGAAGCAGTCGAACCCAGGCCCGATGTTGGCGGAGGTCGCCGGCACGCGCACCGTCGATCGCATGGCGGCGAGCCTATCGCGGCGGTCGTCGATCAGAGGCCGAGCTCGGCCGCGACGGCTCCGGCGTCCGCCGGCACCGCGGTCGGGTGCGCCGCTCCAGCGATCGCCCACTCCGGGTCCTTCAGGCCGTGTCCGGTCAGGATGCATACGACGGTCGCCCCGGCCGTGAGCCGCCCCTCCGCCCCCAGGTGCAGGAGCCCAGCCACGCTCGCGGCGCTGGCAGGCTCGGCGAACAGCCCTTCGCGGGCGACCAACCGATAGGCGGCGAGGATCTCGCGGTCGGTGACCGCGACGATCGCTCCCTCGGACTCCCGAGCGGCCGCGACCGCGAGCTCCCACGAAGCCGGGTTGCCGATGCGGATCGCGGTCGCGATGGTCTGCGGGTCCGTCACGCGTTCGCCCCGCACGATCGGCGCGGCCCCTTGCGCTTGGAATCCCATCAGCCGAGGGGGCTCGTGGATCACGCCGTCAGCGAGGTACTCCGAGTACCCCATCCAATGGCTCGAGATGTTGCCCGCGTTGCCGACGGGGACGCAGTGCAGGTCGGGCGCCCGGCCGAGCGCATCGACGATCTCGAACGCGCACGTCTTCTGGCCCTGGAGCCGGTAGGCGTTCACGCTGTTCACGAGCGTGACCGGGAAGCGACCGGCGAGATCCTTCGCCACCTCGAGGGAGTCGTCGAAATTGCCCTCCACCTCGAGCACCTTCGCCCCGTGCACAAGGGTCTGGGCCATCTTCCCCATCGCGACCTTGCCCTTGGGCACGAGCACCGCGCACGTCATCCCGGCCTTGGCCGCGTAGGCCGCCGCCGAGGCGCTCGTGTTCCCCGTAGAGGCGCAGACCACGGCCTTCGCGCCTTCCTCCAGCGCCTTCGAGATCGCGAGACTCATGCCCCGGTCCTTGAACGAACCCGTGGGGTTCGCCCCGTCGTACTTCAGCCACACCTCGCACCCGGTCTCGTCCGAGAGCGCGGCGGATCGCACGAGTGGAGTTCCGCCCTCGCCGAGGGAGACGACCGGGGTCGCGTCCGTCACGGGCAATCGCGCCCGATACGCGTCGATGACCCCGCCCCATGGGCGCGCGCCGCCGATCGTGCCGGTCGGGCGCCCGCGGACGTCACCCGATCCCGGTTGGCTCACGGCTCCTCACCTTCGACCCGGAGCACGCTCGCGATCGCCCGAACCGCCGTCGATTCGCGGAGCTCCTGCAGGGTCTTCTGCAGGGCGCCTTCCTGGGCACGGTGCGTGATGAACACGAGGGCTGCCTCGTCGCCCTGCCCCTCCTGCCAGACCCGTTCGATGGAGACGCCGTTGTGGCCGAAGTCGCCGGCGATCTCGGCGAGCACCCCGGGTCGATCCGCGACATGCAGGTTGAGGTAGTACTGGCCTCTCGTGTCGTCCATCGGCCGGATGCGGCGATCCAGCGCGCACGTGCATCCCATACCGCGGCCGCCGAAGATGCGGTTGCGGGCGGCCGCGATGAGGTCGCCGACCACCGCGGTCGCCGTCGGATCGCCCCCGGCGCCGGGCCCGTAGAACATGAGCTGGCCGACCCTCTCGCCCTCGACGAAGACAGCGTTGTACGCGTCGCGGACCGCGGCGAGCGGATGCGCCACAGGGATCATCGCGGGGTGGACCCTCGCAGAGATCTCGCCGTCATCCAGCTCGGCGATCGCGAGCAGCTTCACTACGTAGCCCATGCGCTTCGCGTCGGCGATGTCCTGGGCGGTGATGCGGGCGATGCCCTCCCGGAAGACGTCGTCGGCGACCACCCTCGAGGTGAACGCGATGGAAGCGAGGATGGCGCACTTGGCGGCCGCGTCGGAGCCGTCCACGTCGGCGGTCGAGTCGGCCTCCGCGTATCCCAGTCGTTGCGCCTCGGCGAGTGACTCCTCGAACGTCCATCCGTGCTCGGACATCTGGGTGAGGATGAAGTTCGTGGTGCCGTTCACGATGCCGAGTAGCCGGCTCACCCGCTCCCCCGCCAGCGATTCCTTCAACGGCCGGATCAGCGGCACCCCCCCGGCGACCGATGCTTCGAACAACAGATCGACCGACGCGGCGTCGGCAGCCTCGAACAACTCCTGACCACGGGTGGCGAGGAGCTCTTTGTTCGCGGTGACCACCGGCTTGCCGTTCGCGAGCGCACGCAGCGAGATGGCCCGCGCAGGCTCGATGCCGCCGATCAGCTCGCAGACCACGTCGACGTCGGGATCGTCGACGATCGAGTTCCCGTCGGTCGTGAAGGCCTCGCGCGGGATGGGCACGTCCCGATCGCGCTCGGGATCGAGCACGGCGACGCGCGTGACGTCGACGCGGCACCCTGCGCGCATCACGATGTCGTCGGCGTGCTCGTGCAGCAGACGGATGACCGCGACCCCCACGGTGCCGCAGCCGACCATGCCCACTCGGATCGTGCGTTCGCTCATGCCTCGCCCCGCGGCTCCTCGGCGTCGTCCCCGAGCCAGGCCGCCATCAGTATCTCGTCCTCGTCACCGTAGGACTTGCGCGAGTGCCGCGCGAGCCGACCCTCCTCCACGAATCCGAACCTGCGGTACAGCCCGATCGCTCCGACGTTGTGCGGGTAGACCGAGAGCACGATCTTGTCGACGTGCACCGAGCGCGCCCATCGCAGCGCCTCGGACATCAGAGCCGTGCCCACCCCCCGGCCACGGGACTCGGCCGAGACCGCGATACCGAGCGTCGCCACGTGCCTCGTGACCGGGTGCTCCTCGCGCTGGATGTACAGATGCCCGATCACCGTCCCCGCGGCGTCGACGGCGACGATCTGCGCTTCCCGGTCGGTCCAGGGCCGTCGGAACCGCCGCCGGTACACGCGGGGGGAGCTCGTGACGCGCTCGGTCCTCACGTGACGCCCCTCGGCGACCACGCCGGTCCAGAAGGTCAGGTAGGAGACCGCGTCCTGCGGGCGGGCGGGGCGGACCACGATCCCGTCGGGCAGGGTGTTCGCCGGCGACGTCCGGATCCGGGCCACCTCGAGGCGGTCGAGATCGGCCGCATCCTCGCGGCGGAGCCACGGCGTCGCGATCCCTCCCCGCACCGCCACGACCGCCGGACGTCCCACCCGGTTGTAGGTGCTCGCGAGCGCGTACGTGTA
>JBEVGU010000241.1:0-27577 GCA_040511595.1 Actinomycetota bacterium
TGGACTTCAACCGCGCGGGTGTGCCGCTCGTGGAGTGCGTGAGCGAGCCCGACATCCGCTCGCCCGAGGAGGCCGGCGCGTATCTGCGCGAGCTGCGCGCCACGCTCGAGTCGCTCGACGTGAGCGACGTGCGCATGGAGGAGGGGTCGCTCCGGTGCGACGCCAACATCTCGATGCGCCCCGCCGGCACGCCGGAGCTCGGCACCAAGGTTGAGATCAAGAACATGAACTCGGTTCGCTCCCTCGAGCGCGCCCTCACCTTTGAGATCTCGCGACAGACCAAGGCGCTCGACGCCGGTGAGCAGATCGTGCAGGAGACCCGCCACTGGAACGAGGACGCCGGGGCCACCGCCAGCATGCGCTCCAAGGAGGAAGCCTTCGACTATCGATACTTCCCCGAGCCCGACATCCCGGCGATCGAGCCCGAGGCCGCGTGGGTGGAGGAGCTCCGCGCCGCGCTGCCCGAGCTGCCACGGGCCCGCCGCGAGCGGTACGGGCGCGAGCTCGGCCTGAAGCCCGAGGTCGCCCGCGTGCTCGTGGCGGACCGGGCGGGATCCGCGCTCTTCGAGGAGACCGTCGCGCTCGGGGCCGAGCCCGCCGCGGCCGCTCACTGGATCACCCAGGACCTCGCCGGGCTGGCGAACAAGCAGGGCTCCGAAGCGGCCGCCAGGGTGACGCCGCGGCATCTCGCCGACCTCGTGGCCTCGATCGCCGAGGGCACGATCGGCGGGCCGGGAGCGAAGCAGGCTCTCGAGGAAGCGTTCGAGACCGGCGACGACATCGAGGCCATCGTCGAGCGCCGGGGCCTCCGTCAGGTCTCCGACGCCGGTGAGCTCGGCGCGATCGTGGACGAGGTGCTCGCCGAGAACTCCGATGCCGTGATGAAGTTCCGATCGGGCAACGACGGCGTGGTCGGGTTCCTGATGGGCCAGGTGATGAAGGTGTCGAAGGGCTCCGCGAACCCCAAGCTCGCGCGGGAGCTGCTGCGCGAGCGTCTGCAGGGTTGAGGCGGGGCGCGGTGCGCGCCCACTCAGGACGTCCCAAGCGCATCCCCGCGTGGCAGCTGGCCCTGTTCGGCATCTCCAGCCTCGTCCGCGGCGTCGTGCACCCGTTCGTGCGCATGTGGCGGTCGAGCGACCCGATCGACGGCTACGCGCTCAATCACTTCACGAGCGTGGCGGGCGACGCGATGCTCGCCATCGCGCTGGCCGACTCCGTGTTCTTCTCGCTGCCGGTCGGGGAGGCGAAGTTCCGCGTGGCCGCCTACCTCGGCATCACGATGCTGCCCCTCGCGCTCGCCGGGCCACTGCTGGTGCCGGTGCTCGATCGGGCTGGTCCGCGCCGGGTGATCGCGTTCGTGTCGGCTGCCGGGCGAGCAGGTATCGCGATCTACGCGGCGCCTCGGTTCGACACGTTGGTGCTCTTCCCGGCGGCCCTGGCGCTGCTCATGCTCTCGAAGGTGCACGGCATCACGAAGAACGGGCTCACGATCGCGTACGCGGGACGCGGCGACGGTTTGATGCAGGCCAACGCCAGGCTCGGGCGACTCGGCGCGGTGGGCGCGATCCTCGCCGCACCAATCGCGTTCGCCGCGGTTCGCCTCGGCGGCTCGTCGGCGGCGATCTACGTGGCCGCGATCGTGTACTCGGCGTCGGCTCTGCTCACCCTGCGTCTGCCGCATCCGGGCACGTCCCCTCCGCGCAGGCGCGAGCTGGGACGCCGGGGCGCCGTGCCGGCGCTCGCCGTTCCGGCGGTCGGGGCCGTTGGCATGCGCGCCGCGAGCGGCTTCCTGCTCTTCCTGCTGGCGTTCTCACTGCGCGAGGACGAGGCGCCCGTCTACTGGTTCGCGGTGCTCGCGGGCGCCGGCGTGCTCGGCACGTTCGTGGCCGACGTGGTCGCCCCGCGCGTGCCGCGCACCACCCGCGAGGAAGCCGTCGTCATCGCGTCGGTGAGCGCGGCGTGCATCGGTGCGGTGCTCGCCTTCGAGCTCTTCGGTCTGCCGCTGCTCACGGTGTTCGCGCTCGTGGCCGGCGCCGCCACGGAGTTCGGCCGCCTCGCGTTCCAGAGCCTGATGCAGCGGTACGCGCCTCCCGGCGCACAGGGACGGGTGTTCGTGCGTTACGAGGCGATGTTCCAGCTCGCCTGGGTCGCCGGGGCGTTCGCCCCGGTGCTGCTGTCGATCGACTTCCGGGTCGGCATCCTCATCCTGGCGGCGTTCTACGGCGTGCTGGGCCTCGGCACGGTGCTGAGAGCGCGCGAGCGCTCCGGGCCGCCGTCCCTGCCACCTCCGCCGTCCGCGGCGCACTGAGCTCCGCCGTTCGTCGCTGCGGCGTAAGCTGACCCGAACGCGGCGGCCAGAGGGCGGCGACCGACACGGGAGGGGCATGTGGCTGAGTGGATCACGGTCGGCAAGGTCGACGAGATCGCCGAAGGCGACGCCACGGCGTTCGACGTGAACGGAGCGCAGATCGCCGTGGCGCGCACCGAGGGCACCCTGCTCGCGTTCAGCGACATCTGCACCCATCGGGGGTGCAACCTGTCCCTGGGCGGGGAGATCGACGGGACAACGATCCAATGCGAGTGCCACGGCAGCATCTTCGAGATGACGACCGGCGCGGTGGTCCAGGGTCCGGCCACCGAGCCGATCGCCGTGTATCCGGTGGCCGACGAGGGCGGCGATCTGAAGATCGAGGCCTGAGGCCAGGGTGAGCCCCGACCGCACATTCGCGATCGTCGGCGCCTCGCTCACGGGCGCCACCGCCGCCGCGACCCTACGCGACGAGGGGTTCGACGGCCGCGTCCTGCTGATCGGGGCCGAGCCGGTCCCACCGTACGAACGTCCTCCGCTCTCGAAGGAGTTCTTGCGTGGCGAGCAGCCGTTCGAGGAGCAGTTCGTGCGGCCCGAGGCGTGGTACCGCGACCACGAGATCGATGCGCGATTCGGCGCCCGCGCGGTCCAGCTGGATGCCCGCGAGCGCGAGGTGGTGCTCGCAGGCGGGGAACGCGTCGGGTTCGACGCCCTCCTCGTGGCCACCGGGAGCCGCAATCGGAAGCTCGACGTCCCCGGGGCGACCTTGCCGGGCGTGTTCGATCTGCGCACCGTCGCCGATGCCGAGCGCATCAAGGTGGCGACGGCCGGAGGCGCACGCATCGTGTGCGTCGGCATGGGATTCATCGGCGCCGAGGTCGCGGCATCGATGCGCGTGCTCGGCCACGACGTCACGGTCGTGGAGGTCTTCGAGACCACCCTGTATCGGGTGCTCGGCCCAGATATCGGCCGTGCGCTCGAAGGGCTCCACCGCGATCACGGGGTGCAGATGCTGTTCAACGAAGCCGTGGCGAGCTTCGAGGGGGACGACCGCCTCGAGAGCGTGCTGACGAGCGGAGGCCGACGCATCGACGCGGATGTCGCGATCGTCGGGGTCGGCACGGAGGCGTGCGTCGAGCTGATGGCCGGCACCGGGCTCGATCAGGGCGGTGGCATCCCGGTGGGGCCGGCGCTGGAGACGTCGGTGCCCGGCGTCTATGCCGCCGGCGATGTCGCCCGCCACGACCATCCGGTGTTCGGCGAGATCCGCGTGGAGCATTTCGACAACGCGATCAAGATGGGGGAGGCGGCAGCTCGCAACATGCTCGGAGCCGGCACCGTTTTCACCGACCCTCATTGGTTCTGGTCGGACCAGTACGACTCGCAGGTGCAGATGGCCGGGTTCGCGGCGACGTGGGACCGCATGGTCGTGCGTGGCTCGATCGAGGCCCGGTCGTTCTGCGCCTTCCTGCTCGACCGAGACGGGGTGGTGCGCTCGGCCGTGAGCCTCGATTGGAAGCGCGACGTCCGGCGATCGTTCGGGCTGGTGTCGGCCCAGGCCGCGCCCGACCCTGCCGCACTCGCCGATCCCGAGGTCGATCTGCGAACGCTCGTGACCGGGGGGGAGTGACCCGTGCATATCGGCGGCCCCGCGGTCGGACACCCCACCTGAGACCTCGACCTGCAACGCCGCATCCGTTAGACGCGGCGCGATCGCGCGGCGAAGGCCGTGGCGCGAGCTCGCGGGAGACGCAGCATGCTCGATCGGGTGCTGCGTCGCGAGCCCGGTGAGCGCCCGCTGCCGGTCGAGCTCGACCCCGAGACCCTCGTGGACCGCGGCGACGACGTCTGGAAGTCACTGCGGTTCTGACGGTCGGCCCGCCGACCTGCGAGGTGCTCGCCCGGGGTCCTTTCTCCGTCGGCACGGGGGTGACCCTACGGTTCGTTCGGTACTACCATCGAATGATGATCTCGAGCGACCGACGGCGATCGGTCTCCTGATGCGGGCCGTAGCACGGGTTTCGGCCGCGGTCGGCGTGGTGCTCGCGTGCATCGCGGGTGCCTCCGTTGCTCCGGCGACCGCTGCCACCCACTCCGGCGACCTGCTCGTGCTCGACCGGGATCTCGTCGGGAAGGGGAAGCTCGTCAGCGTGCATCTCGCGACGGGAGCCCGAACCGTGATCTCGCGAGGCGGCATGTTCAGGGACCCGTTCGGTATGGCGGTGCGCCCTGACGGCGATGTGCTGATCGCCGACCACAGCGCGCAGGGCGGCACCGGGGCCATCATCCGGGTCGACCTGCAGACGGGGAGCCAGCACCTCGTGTCATACGGGCAGGACTTCAAGGCGCCGTCGGACGTCGCGATCGAGTCGGACGGCAACTTGATCGTCGTCGACCCGGCCGCGCTCGGCGGTGGCGGCGGCGTCTTCCGCGTCGACCCGACCACCGGCCATCAGACGGTCTTGGCGCAAGGCGGCAACCTGAAGAACCCGCGCGGGGTGGCGCTCACCGCGCGGGGCAACATCCTCGTCGCGGACGAGCATGCGTTCGGAGGTCCGGGGGGTGTCATCCGCATCCACCGGGGCACCGGCGCGCAGACGGTGATCACGCGGGGGCGGAACTTCCTGAACCCCCTCGGCATCCTCGTGATGCCCAACGGCTCGATCGTCGTGGGCGACGAGAACGCGATGACGGGCCGCGGCGCGCTCATCAAGGTCAACCCCAAGACGGGAAGGCAATCGCCCATGGCCTGGGGCTCGCCCCTGAACACCGTGTCCGGTGTGGCGCTGTCGGCCTCCGGGAAGATCTTCGTGGCCAACCAGAACGGGTTCACCCGCGACTCGGGAGGCGTTGCTCGCCTGAGCTCGGGGAGGCTGAAGAAGGTCGTCTGGGGGAATCGGTTCGTCGACCCGATCGACGTCGCGATCGTCCCGCCCGGCGTCTGACGTCGGGTGACCGTCGTCCTCAGTCGGTCGTGATGCGCTCCGCGAGCTCGTCGGGACTGCCCTCCGCCTCGACGAGGCCGTCGCGGAACAGCACCACTCGGTTCGCGTAGCGCAACGCCTCGGGGTTGTGGGTGGCCGCGAGCACCGCGCCGCCTCGGCCGATCACGTCCCAGAGCGCGGCGAGGATCAGGTCCGCGTTCTCGGTGTCCACCTCGGCGATCGGCTCATCGGCGAGCACGACGTCGGGCTCGGCGATGAGGGCACGGGCCACCGCCACGCGCTGTTGCTGGCCGGCGCTCAGCTCGAAGGTGCGATTGTCCACCCGGTCGGCGAGGTCGAGCCGTTGGAGCCAGGCGATCGCCCGTGCACGAGCGTCGTCCAGCCCGACTCCGTTCACGCGTAGCGGGAGCTCGACGTTCTCGAGAGCGGAGAGCGTCGGCAGCAGCCCGAAGGACTGGAACACAACCCCCATACCGGTCCGGCGCAGGGCTGCGCGCTCCACGCGAGACATCCCGCCCATCGGCGCCCCTTTCCATCGCACCTCGCCGGCGTCGGGAGCGTCGAGGCCGCTCAGCGCGCCGATGAACGTCGTCTTCCCTGAACCGCTCGGTCCCATGAGGGCGACGAAGTCTCGTGGCGCCAGCGCGAGCGAGGCGCCCCGCACCGCCAGGACCCCTCGGGCTCCCGGGAAGGTCCTGACGATGCCGGAGCCCTCGAGCAGCGGGGCCCGTCCGGTGGACGGATGGGCGAGCGTGGCTTCGTCGCCCCGTGGTCCGGGCGCGATGGAGCCGTCGGCCGCGCTGGGGTCCGTTCGGCGGCCCCACTTCCCTCGCAGGTCGTCGGTCTCAGGCATGTCCGGTCTCGCTCCGCCGCCGCAGGCGCACCTCGTCGGGCACGACTTCCGCCTCCAGCTCGCCGTCGCCGAGAGCGGCGACCGCGTCGTCCGGGAGCCGCACACGGCCGTCGGCGCCGACGGCTTCCACGGCGGTGCCCTCGTGCAGCACCCGTCCGTCTCGGACGCGGATGCGTCGATCGGCCGAACGCGCGGCCGCCAGGTCGTGGGTCACCATCACGATGGTGGCGCCGAACTCGGTGTTCACGGCGCGGAAGGCGTCGAGCACCGTGGCGGCGCTCTCCGAGTCGAGCTCGGCGGTGGGCTCGTCGGCGAGCAGGATCGCCGGTGTGTTCGCGAGCGCCACGGCGATCGCGGCGCGTTGCTGCTCCCCTCCGGAGAGCATCCCGGGGGTGTGCCGCAGGCGGTCGCCGAGCCCGACCAGGCGCAGCAGGTCGTCGGCTTCGCGACGCCGCCCGGGGTCGCCGCGGTGATCGACCGCGGCGGGCAAACGCACGTTCTCCCGAACCGAGAGGTAGGGAACGAGGTTGCGGGCGGTGCCCTGCCACACGAAGCCGATCCTTTCGGCCCGGTACCGGGTCAGGTCGTCGACGTCGAGCAGGCCGAGATCGTGACCGTCGACCTCCACCGAGCCCGCCGACGCGCGGTCGAGGCCACCGATCAGGTTGAGGATCGTCGACTTGCCCGCGCCGCTCGGCCCCACCACCGCCAGGAACTCCCCGGCCCGGATCTCGAGGTCGACGCCTGCGAGCGCCACCACGCCGGTCTCGGCGATGCGGTAGACCTTGTACACGTGCCGGAACCGAATGAACGCCTCGCGATCGGACGTGAACACGTCGGCGCTCACCATCGTCATTCGGCTTCACCTCGCAGCACCCCGGTGACCGACGAACGCATGAGCGTGCGCATCGCGGCCGCCAGCGCCAGCGCGGTCGCGACCGCGATGGCCACCACCGCGGCGCCGAGGGCCGGCCAATCGATGACGAGCAGCGGCGGTGGGTAGGAGACGCCCAGGCTCGTGCCCACGTAGGGCATCACGAGGCGTAGCAGCCAGTACCCGATCGCGAATCCGGCCACGAGGGCGAATCCGAGGAGCCCGGCCTGTTCCAATACCAACGTGGTCCTGATCTGCCGGCGGCCCGTCCCCATCGCCCGCAACGCCGCGAACTCGTAATCGCGTCGGCGCATCGTGAAGTACAACCCGGCTGCCACGCCGATCACCACGAGCCCGACGCCGGCCAGAGCGGCTGCGAAGTTCATGCCGACCGCCAACGACTGGGGTAGCTGGGCGAGCAGCCCCTCGATCGGCGCCGTCGCGGACACGAGTCCCGGCACCCAGCCGGCTTCCTCGAGGGCCGGGGAGGGGTCGCCGGGGGTGTTGGCCCAGACCTCATTGAGGGTGAGGCCGGCTTCCGGGATCGAGAATTGTCGCTCCAGCAGATCACGGACCGAGACCACGACGAACGGCGCATTGGGCACGATGCCCGGGAACTGGGTCGCGACGGCCACTGGTTCGACCCTGAGCCGCTGGCCGGCCAGCCCGACGTCGACCGGTCCGCTGGTCTGCGAGGCCACGTTCTCGGACACCAGCGCGGGCAGCGGCTCGGCAGGGGGAAGCACGCCGCCCACCACGTTGCCCACTCCGGGACGGAACGTGTAGAAGAGCGAGGCGCCGGCCCCCGCCTCGAGTTCCCCGGCGCTCCCCCGCCATGTCGTCGGCTGCCACGACGCGAGATCGAGCGGGCGCCCTCCGAGCTCCGCGGACCCGATGACGATCGTGACCACGTCGGGCAGGTCGGTGCCCGTCTCGGCTTCGAACGTGATCGAGAGCAGGCGCTCGGCGTCCGGGAGCGGCAGGGTGACCGCGCGCGCCCCGGGCCGCAGGGCTTCCTGCGATGTGGCCACGATCCCCTTCGGTGAGACCGAGGTCGCCTGCACCTGCACGCCGCTCGCCGCCGACGGCACGTCGAGGTTCAGCCGGAGTTCAGCGCCACCCTGGGGCACGGACACCCCAACCGGCTGTGCTCGGATCTTCTCCAGGATCTCCTCGATCGGCGTGGAGGAGAAATCATCGCGCCACCACGCCGCATCCTCGTAGCGATCGGGGTCGATGCCGAGCGCGGTAGGGGGGAGCGAGAAGGACTCGGTCGAGAACGACGGGTCGGTGCGGACGACGGCCATCGTGAGCGGCGGCATGGTGCCGGCCGCCGCCAGGGCCTGGTCGGGAGGCGACGCGCTCACGCTCCAGTCGGCGCCCACCTGCACGTGGGCGGCGTCGCTGTGATTCCGCAACACGATCGCCCGGTAGGAGGTCGCGAGCACCAACAGCCCCATCGATAGCAGGAGCAGCAGCGCGGCCGCGAACCCGGTGCCCGGCGATCGTCCGAGCCGGCGTCCGGCCAGGTAGGCGGGCACGCGTCGCGAGCGGCCGATACGCCCGTCGAGCCGACGCAGCACGAACAGCAGCAACCGCAACGCGATGAACGATGCGGCGAACAGCAGCAGGGTCGGCGCCGCGAGCACCAGTGGCTCGATCGCCCCCTCGCCGACCTTGGGCTTGGTGCCCCCTCGGAGCTGGATGAAGGCGAACACGCCGAGCGGCAGCACGATCAGTTCTACCGGCACCCTGGAGAGCAGCGGTCGGTCCTCCCTCGAGGCGCGACGACGTTCCTCGATCACCGTGCGCGACACGGCCGGCACCGACAGCGCCAGCAGCACGATCGCTCCGATCGACGCGACCGCGAGTCCCAGCCAGAGCGCCCCCTCGTCGAACCGGGTGGGGAACGTCACGCCCGGGAGCTGCTCGCCGTTGAATCTGCCGGCCAACCTCGCCAGGCCCAGTCCGAGGAGCAGGCCTACCGGATAGGCCACCGCCGCGTACAGCACCGCTTGCGCGCCCTGCGCCGCGAGCAGCGCGCGTCTGGAGAACCCCCGGCTATGGAGCACCGCGAGCTCGAACGCCTGCCGGGTGAGCGTCAGGGAGCCCACCCCCGCGAGCACGGCCAGCGTGACCGCGCCGATCTGGAGCACCACGAGCAGGATCGGCACCCGCAGGTTCTTCACACGCAGGTCCACGAGGTCGAACAGCGTGCCGAGGCCGCTCGTGAGCCGCGCGGACTCGAGACCGGGTGCGGTCCGCACGGCGGCCTCGATGTGCGATAGCTCCGCCGGAACGCGGGAGGCCTGGTCGAAGGGCACGCCGTCCAGCGCGAGGTAGGCGTCCCAGACGTACTCGCTGGTGAGATCGAGACGGCGCGCCGCATCGAGGTACGTGGCTCGGTCGACGAGCACGGGGGGCGGGTCGGTGGAATCGGGCGCCGGGAACGGGCTCCGGCTCCCGTACCAGAACAGATCATCGCGGTCGGCGGGCTCGAACGTGCCCGAGACCCGTAGCGTCACGGCCTGGTCGCTCGGCCCCACGATCTCGAGGGTCTCGCCCACCTCGACGCCCGCGGCCTGTGCGGTGCTCGCCGGCATGGCGATCGCCCCCTCGCCGGGCGGCGCTCCGTGGATCGTGAGGTGTCGCCCCGCGCCCTCCCGGAACAGCAGGGGCACCGAAGGACCGTCGACACCGCCGAGTCGGACCGTGCCGAGCCCCTGCGGCACGAGGGTCTCCAGTGGCACGACCGAGAGCTCGTTCACGATCGAGTCGTTGGCCGCCTCCCAGTCGAAGGAGGAGCCGCCGAAGACCTGGAGGCGCGCGTTCCTCACCGTCACGCTCTGGCTCGCGAGACTGGAGGACAGGATCGCCTCACGCGCGGCGCCGGCATAGATCGGGCCGGCGACCAGCACGCCCACGGTGAACGCGAGGGTGACGACGACCGCCAGGCCCAGCAATCGTTGAGCCGCGAACCGCTTGAACAGGAACAGGAGGGTCGCCATCGGCGCAGGTGGCGCCCTCGAGAGCGCCCGCACGATGATACGGACCTGCGGTTCCTTGCCACGTCGATGGGTTGCGGAATCGTGCCCTCTCCCGTTCGGACTGACCCCGCCGGACCCCCTGCTAGGCTGGTCGTTCGAGCGCCGTACCGACCCGCGAGGAGTTGATCCGCACACCGTGGACAGGCCCGAGATCATCCTGGCCCCAGGCCCGACGCCGATCCCGCCCGAGGTGCTCTTGGCCCAAGCCGGTCCGCTCGTGTACCACCGCGGCCCCGGATTCGGAAACATCATGCGCGAGGTCACCGCGAGGCTGCGGGAGTTGTACCGCACCGGGTCGGCCGACGTGCTGTTGATGACCTCGAGCGGCACCGGCGGACTCGAGTCCGCGATCGCGAACTGCTTCTCGCCGGGCGACGAGGTGCTCGTTCCCCTCGCGGGGTTCTTCGCGGAACGCTTCAAGGCGCTCGCCGAGACGTTCGGGCTCACGGTCCGAACGGTCGACTACGAGTGGGGCGAGCGCATCCGGCCCGAAGAGGTCGCGGCGGCGCTCGCCGAGCGCCCCGTCAGGGCCGTGTTGCTCACGCACTCCGAGACGTCGACGGGGGTGATCCAGCCCATCGAGCAGCTGGCGAACGTCGCGAACGACGCCGGCGCGATGGTGATCGTCGACGTGGTCTCGTCGCTCGGCGCGGTGCCGTTCCGGTTCGACGACTGGGGCATCGACGTCGCCGTCGGCGGTTCCCAGAAAGCGCTCAGCGCCTCGCCGGGCATCGCGTTCGTCGCGATCAGCGAGCGCGCCTGGGAAGCTTCGCGCACCGCGACGAACCCCCGGTTCTACTTCGACTGGGCCACGTACAAACGATTCGCCGACCTGCCGCACCCCGAGAACCCCTGGACCCCCGCCATCAGCGTGATGCAGGGGCTGCAGGTCGCGCTCGATCTCTACTTCCAGGACGGGGTCGATTCCGCGATGCGCCGCCACGCGATGCTGTCCCGCGCCGTGAAGGAGGGTGCGAAGGCGCTCGGCCTCGACCTGTTCGGCGAGGGCCTCGACGACAATTGGACCGTCACGGCGATCCGTGCGCCCGAATCGGCCGATGCCGACACGATCAGCGACGCGATCCGAGCCGTGCACGGCGTCGTGCTCGCTCCCGGCCAAGGCCCCCTGAAAGGGAAGGTCTTCCGCATCGGGCACTTCGGGTACTTCAGCGAGCTCGACATCATCCGCGGCCTGGCGGCGCTCGAGATGACGCTCGAGGGGCTCGGGCACCCGGTGAAGCGGGGCGCCGCCGTCGCGGCCGCCGAGACGGTGTTCATGGAGTCGCGCGGCTCGTGACGCCCCCGTCGTCGTGAAGATCCTCGTCACCGAGCCGCTGTCGGCCCAGGGGCTCGAGCTGCTGCGGGCGGACTTCCAGGTCGACGAGCGCACCGATCTGGCGGGTGGCGACCTCGCGGCCGAGATCGCGCCCTACGACGCGCTGATCATCCGCAGCGCCACCCAGGTCACCGATGAGGTGCTCGCCGCCGCGACGAACCTGAAGGTCGTGGCCCGGGCCGGCATCGGGCTCGACAACGTCGACGTGGAGGCGGCGACCCGGCGCGGCGTGATGGTCGTGAACGCGCCGCAGTCCAACATCATCAGTGCCGCTGAGCAGGCGATGGCGCTCCTGCTCGCCCAGGCCCGCAACACCCCGCAGGCCAGCGCCGCCCTGAAGGCCGGCGCTTGGGAGCGCTCAAGGTGGGAAGGCGTCGAGCTCGCCGGCAAGACGATCGGGCTCGTCGGGCTCGGTCGCGTCGGGGCGTTGGTCGCGCAACGGGCCGCTGGGTTCGGGATGCGCGTGATCGCCTTCGACCCGTATGTGAGCGCCGATCGGGCCAAGGAGATGGGCGTCGACGCGATGCCGTCGCTCGAGGCCCTGCTCGTGCAGGCCGACTTCGTCTCGATCCATCTTCCTCTCACCCCCGAGACCGAAGGGCTGCTCGGCGAGCACGAGCTCCGCCTGATGAAGCAGGGGGCGCGCCTGATCAACACCGCCCGCGGCGGCATCGTCGACGAAGAGGCCCTCGCCAAGGCGATCGAGGGCGGACACATCGGGGGCGCTGCCCTCGACGTATTCGCGATCGAGCCGACCACCGACTCGCCCTTGTTCGCGCTCGATCGGGTCGTTGTGACCCCGCACCTCGGCGCCTCGACCAAGGAGGCACAGGACAAGGCCGGCACCACCGTGGCGGAGATGGTGCGGCTCGCGCTCACGGGCGAGTTCGTACCCTACGCGGTGAATGTCTCGGCGGGGGCCGAGGTCACGGAGGTCGTGCGGCCGTTCGTGCCGCTCGCCGAGCGGCTCGGCGCGCTCACGGCCGGCCTGGCGGAAGGCGGCGTGCGATCGATCGTCGCGTCGTACCTCGGCCGCATCGCCGAGTCGGACACGCGCGTGCTCACGCTCGCGATTCTGAAGGGCATCCTCGGACGCACCGTGCACGAGCCGGTCTCGTTCGTGAACGCCCCGATGCTCGCGCGGGAGCGCGGCCTCACTGTGAGCGAGATGCGCTCGACCGTCTCGCAGGACTACGTGAGCTCGATCTCGCTGCGTGCGGAGACCGATGACGAGCCGGTCACCGTCTCGGGATCGGTGCTCGGACGCGACCACGAGCGCGTCACCCAGGTGAACGGGTTCGAGATCGAGGTCACGCCGGCAGGGCACATGGTGTTCTTCACCTACGTCGACCGGCCGGGCATCATCGGCACCGTCGGCACCCTGCTCGGCGAGCACGACATCAACATCGCCACGATGGACGTCGGCCGCAAGGCCGAGGGCGGCGAGGCCCTGATGTGCCTCACGGTCGACACCGAAGTGCCTGCCGCCGTGCTCGCGCTCGTTGCCGGCAGGATCGAGGCGCACCAGCTTCGCACCGTGACGCTGCCGTCCTCCTGAGGAGCTCGCGGCGACCACTCGACGAGTGAGCATCGGTCGTGGGCGCCCCGTACCACGAACACGTCTGGAGCTGCATCGAGCCCGAGGGCTGGACCCTTGACGAGGAGGACTGGGGTCACGTGTCTGAAGCGGAGTGCGAGGCCATGGGCAACATCTGGTCCCCCGGTGGAGAGTGGATGACCCACGTGTGGCTGATCCCCAATCCCGATGGCGTCTTCGCCGACTGGAACCCGACGTTGGCCTAGCGGCGATCCTCGAACCGCAGGTTGGTTCTGAATCGCCATTCAGGAGTATCGTGGCCCCCCGTGACGGCCGACCCGCGGCCGTCGGAGAGGGGAGCGATGTCGTCTGCGAACGGCTACCACGCGATCGTCGTGGGTGGCGGCCACAACGGGCTCGTCGCCGCGGCCTACCTCGCGAGGGCCGGGGCCCGCACGGTCGTGCTCGAGGCGCGCCACAAGGTCGGCGGCGCCGCGGACACGATGGCACCCTGGCCCGAGGCCCCCGAGTTCAAGGTCACCACGCTCAGCTACGTGATGAGCCTGATGCCCGACACGATCCTCCGCGATCTGGAGCTCGAGCGGCACGGGTATCGGGCGACGCCGGTCGGGCCCTACTTCCTGCCGTTTCCCGACGGGCGCTGCATCGTGCAGTACGACGACGACGCCCGGAAGAACTACGAGTCGTTCGTCCAGTTCTCCAAGCGTGACGCCGACGCGATCGAGCGGTGGGACGCATGGATCGGCGGGCTCGCCGAGGTGCTCGGCCCGTTGATGATGACCACGCCGCCCAGGCTCGGGTCGCTGAAGCCGAGCGACCTGACCGACCAGCTCCGGCTCGCATGGCGCTTCCGCGGCCTCGACGTTCGTGGGCTCGCCGACGTCACGCAGCTGATGACGATGTCGGTCGTAGACCTGCTCGACCGATTTTTCGAGTCCGATCAGGTCAAGACGGTGATGGCCTTGAACGGCTTGATCGGCACGTGGGCCGGGCCCCACGAGCCCGGCACCGGCTACGTGATGGCGCACCACTCGATCGGCGACGTCGGCGACGGCCACCTCGGCTCGTGGGCCGTGCCCGAGGGTGGCATGGGCGCGGTGAGCGACGCGATCGCGTCGAGCGCGCGGTCCCGCGGCGCCGACATCCGGACCGACGCCAAGGTCGCGCGCATCCTCGTCGAAGGCGGCTCGGCGACCGGCGTCGTGCTCGACTCCGGTGAGGAGCTCCGTGCCCCACTCGTCGTCACCGCGATCCATCCGAAGATCACGTTCCTCGAGCAGATCGACCGCGTCGAGCTGCCGGGTGATTTCGTCGACGACATCGAGAACTGGAAGTCGCGCAGCGGCGTCGTGAAGATCAACGCCGCGCTCGACCGCGCTCCGGTGTTCACGGCGATGCCTGAGCTCACCGACCTCACGGGGGGATTCGAGCTCGCGCACTCCGTCGCGTACCTGGAGAGAGCGTTCGAGCAAGCCCGCGCGGGCGAGCCCGCGACCTCGCCCTTCAGCGACGGCGTGATGCCCACGGTCTACGACCGGACGCTCGCTCCCGAGGGCAAGCATGTCGTCTCGCTGTTCACGCAGTGGGTGCCGCACACCTGGAGCGAGGAGCCGCACACCGACGAGCTCGAGGCCTACGCCGACCGCGTGATCGCCGGCTACGACGAGCTCGCTCCCGGCTTCGCCGACTCGATGCTGCATCGCCAGGTGATCGGGCCCCACGAGATGGAGCGGGAGTGGGGCCTGGTCGGCGGGAACATCTTCCACGGGGAGCTCAGCGCCGAGCAGCTGTTCCACATGCGGCCGGCTCCTGGGTACGCCGATTACCGCACCCCGATCCGAGGGTTGTACCAGTGCTCCAGCGCCACGCATGCGGGCGGAGGCGTCTGCGGCATCCCGGCGTACAACATGGTGCGCGAGATCAAGAACGACCGCCGAGGCGGTCTCCTCCGACAGAAGGGATAGTCCACCGATGGCCGAGCAGAACTCCTCGTTCCCGTTCTACTTCGCGAGCTGGTACAAGAAATCGCCGTACTTCCAGCGCACGGTGGAGGCCGGTTGCACCAGCTGGGACCTCTACAACCACATGCTGATCCCGACGCTCTACGACGACGACGTCAAGGAGTACTGGCACCTCGTCGAGAAGGTCACGCTGTGGGACGTTGCGGTCGAGCGGCAGGTCGAGATCACCGGCCCCGACGCCGCGCGGTTCACCCAGTTGCTCACGCCGCGTGACCTCTCGCAGACGCAGCCCGAGCAGTGCAAGTACGTGCTGCTCTGTGCGCCCGATGGCGGCATCGCGAACGATCCGATCCTGCTGAAGCTCGCCGAGGACCACTTCTGGCTCTCGCTCGCCGACAGTGACGCGCTGCTGTACGCGCTCGGCGTGCAGGCGTTCGCCGGGCTCGACGTCGAGATCCGCGAGCCCGACGTGTCGCCGTTGCAGATCCAGGGCCCGCTGTCGAAGCGGTTGATCCGCAAGCTCTTCGGCGACGAGGTCGCCGACCAGCGGTACTACTGGCACAAGCAGACGGAGATCGACGACATCCCGGTCGTGGTCTCGCGCACGGGCTGGAGCGCGGAGCTCGGCTACGAGGTGTACCTGCGTGACTCCTCGCGCGCGCTCGACCTGTGGGACGTGATCATGGGCGCCGGGGAGGAGTTCGAGCTGCGCGCGATCGCCCCGAGTGATCAGCGCCGCATGGAGGCCGGCATCTTCAACTACGGCAACGACATGGACATTACGAACAACCCGTTCGAGATCACGGGCCTCGAGCGGCTCGTCGAGCTCGACAACGACAACGAGTTCGTCTCTCGGAAAGCGCTCGAGCGGATCCGCGTCGAGGGTGTGCGGCAGAAGCTCGTCGGCGTGCGGATCGACGGCGAGCCGCTCGGCATGTGGCTCGAGGACTTCTGGCCCGTAGACGGCGACCAGAAGGTCGCGCGGCTCGTGAGCGCGTCGTACTCCCCGCGACTCGAGTTCAACATGGGCTTCGCGTGGGTGCCGATCGGCAAGGCCGCCGCGGGCACGCGCATCGAGATCACGTCCCCCGAGGGTCCGATGACGGCGACCGTGACAACGCTGCCGTTCCTCGACCCGAAGAAGGAGATCCCCGCGAAGAGCTGAGCGTCGTGGAACCCCTCACCGGCCACCTGCTGATCTCGAACTCAAACCTGTTCGACCCGAACTTCCGCCGCACCGTGGTGCTGATCGGTCATCACGACGACGAAGGTGCCGTCGGGGTCGTGCTGAACCAGCCGCTCGGCGTTTCGGTGCGAGAGGCGGTGCCGCCGCTCGGCGACCTCGTCGAACCCGGGGATCAGGTGTTCGGGGGAGGGCCGGTCGAGCCGGCGTCGGTCGTCGTGCTGGCCGACTTCCTCGACCCGGCGCGGGCCGAGCTGCTGGCGATGGGCTCGATCGGATTCCTGCCGCCGGATCCCGCCGACGACATCGGCGAGGCGATCCGTCGCGCCCGTGTCTACGCCGGGTATGCCGGGTGGGGTCCGGGTCAGCTCGAGGGTGAGCTGGAGGAAGACTCGTGGATCGTCGCGCCGGCGCTGCCCGGCGACGTCTTCCACGAACGGCCCGCCCGATTGTGGGACGACGTGCTCCGGCGCCTCGGTCGCGACTACGACATGCTCCGCCTCATGCCGCGCGATCCCTCGATGAACTGACCGTCGGCATTTGCCGTCGACTCCACACGGCGGGATGCTGAGTGCGTGACGACGGCGCCGATCGATCGGGATGCGTTGCAGCGCTGCGCAGCACCGTTCGGCCTGGCGCACGGGTTGCCGGGTGAGGTCTACACGTCGCCCGGGGTCCTCGAGTGGGAGCGAGAGCGCTTCTTCGACCGGTCATGGGTGTGCCTGGGGCGAGCGGGCACCCACCGGAGCGCGGCCGGCCAGATCGAGCGCGGGGGGTGGGTGTTCGCGCGCACCGCATCCGATGGCATCGAGCCAGAGGCACAGTTCGGCAACCTCTGGGACCACCTCGCACCCTGGGAGCCCGAGCGGCTGGTCGTGAGGGCGAGGCACGCGTACGAGATCGCCGCGAACTGGAAGCTGATCCACGAGAACTACCAGGAGTGCTACCACTGCTCCGAGATCCATCCCGAGCTCTGCCGGGTGACGGCTCCCGACAGCGGGTACTCGATCGACATCACGGGACTGCTCGTCGCCGGGCCGATGGATCTCTACGAAGGCGTTGAGACGATGTCGCTCGACGGGAAGTCGAGAGGGGTCCCGATCCGCGGGCTGCGCGATCGTCAGCTGCGCGAGGTCGGCTACTTCGGAGTCTTCCCGAACCTCCTGATCAGCCCGCACCCCGACTACGTCCTCACGCACCGTTTGGAGCCCCTCGCGCCCGATCGAACGCTCGTGGAGTGCGAGTGGCTGTTCCCGCCCGAGGCGCTCGAGCTCGACGGGTTCGATCCCGCGTACGCGGTCGACTTCTGGGACGTCACGAACCACGAGGACTGGGCGGCGTGCGAGTCGCTCCAACGCGCGGCGACGTCGCGCGGGCATCGGCCGGGGCCCATGTCGACGGTCTGGGAGGGCGGTGTGTACATGCAGGTGCGCATGATCGCCGACGGATATTTGCGCGGCGGAGTGCCCGGCCCACCCGAGCAACCGCCGTCGACGTCGTCCCCACGACGGGACCTACTCCCCGGAGCCTAGACTCGCCGTTATGCGGGTCTGCCCCAGCTGCGGCGCGAAGAACCCGGACGAAGCTCGTTTCTGCATGAGTTGCGCGTCTGCCCTCGCTCAGCCGACGGCGAGCCACGAGATCCGCAAGTCCGTCACGGTCGTCTTCTGCGATCGCTACGCCGAGACAGAGCGCCTCGCGCGTGAAGGCGTTGAGCAGCTGCGCGAGCTCGGCGAGCACGGATACCTCGCGACGTCGTTGATCTACCTGGCGGAGGCGATCGTTTCGCAGGATCGGCCCGACGTAGCCGAGGCAGCGCTGAAGGAGGCCCAAGAACAAGCTGCCGAGGACGACGCCGTGACCGTGATCGGGATCCGCCGCGTTCGCGCGAAGGTCTTGCGCAGCCTGGGAGATCTCGACGGAGCCGAGCGTTCCGCTCGAGAGGCGGTCGCGTCCGGAGTAACGACCGACTACCTCTTTGAGAAGGGTTCCTCGCACCACGTGCTGGGCGAGATCCTCGTTGCCAAGGGAGAGCGCGGCGAAGGACTCGAGCAGCTTCGCGTCGCGCTGGATCTCTTCGAACGCGAAGGTGTCCTGGTCCTTCTGGATGCACTCAGGGCCCGCATCGAGGAGGCCGAAGCCGGCTGAACCGAGAGGAAAGACACCCTCCGGTGTTGATGGTCGGGATCGTGACCGGGTCTCATGTCCTGATCGTCGACGCGCCTGGCGTAGGCAGGACCACCCTCGTGCGGATGCTGGCCAAGGCGCTCGGGCCGTCGTTCCAGCGTATCCATTCGCACCCGTTCTCATGAGATCGGACATCACCAGGACGTCCGTGCTCGACATGCGCACGAACGACTTCGCGCTCCGCCCGGGGCCGCCCTTCGCGTACGTGGTCCAAGCAGAGGAGATCAACTGCGTTACACCGAAGACGCAGTCGGGCGCATGAACGACTCGGTCTCGTTCGACCGCGCGGCTGCCTACTACGACGAGACGCGCGGCCTGTCGGAGGAAGGGGTTCGCAAGACGACCGTGATGCTCGCCGGATTGTTCTCGAACGCCGGCCGTGTGATCGAGGTCGGAGTGGGCACGGGCCAGGTGTCACTGCCCCTGCACGAGGCCGGCGTCGACCTCATCGGTCTCGACCTGGCCCAACCGATGCTCGAAGCGTTGCTCGAGAAGGCCGGTGGCCGCTCGCCGTTCCCGTTGGTGCGAGGTGACGCGACCCGGATGCCCTTCCTCGACGACGCGTTCGACGGAGCGTTTCTGCGGTGGGTGCTGCACCTGATCCCCGATTGGCAGGGAGCCGTGCGAGAGATCGCCCGGGTGCTTGCTCCCGGCGCCGTGTTCGCGGCGGCCCTCGGCTCGTCGGGGGGCCGGCGCTCGGAGATCCAGACGAGGTTCGCCGAAGTGACAGGCGTGGTCATCGACCCGTCCGGGCTGGGGTGGGACGGGTGGAGGGCGCTCGATGAGGCGATCGCGGGGCTCGGCGGGCAGAAGCAGACCGATCGCTCCTTCCTCGACAGCGACCGCGACGATCTCGAGACGTTCGTGCGCGGGATCGAACGGAACCGGTACTCATGGACCTGGGCCGTGTCGGACGAGCGTGTGCGGGCCGAGGCTGCCGCCGACGTCCGCCGGTGGGCGGAGGCACGGTGGGGACCGCTCGACGCGGTTCCCCGGGAGACGATCGAGCTGCGGTTCGCGCGGTATCGGATGCCTTGACCACCCGGGTCGCGAGGGCCGGTCGTGGTTCTATCCGACGTAATCGTCCGGGTGGTCGGTCACGCCGGGTTCGTTGTCGACGATGTGCACCGCCGCCTGCTCGGGCCCCTCCGGGCCGTCAGGCTCCTCCGCGTCGGCGACCATCTCCGGGTCCCGATCGACGCCGGACTCATCCGCGCCGTCGACGAGGTCGACGCTCGTGTCGGGCCGCTCGCGCTGGGGTTGCTCTCGCCGGGTGCGGTCGTCGATCGTGTCGCCTTCACGCTGCTCCTCGGCCGTCGTGTGGTCTTCGGAACCGAGCGGGCGGTCCATCCCGGAGATGAAGGTCTCCATCGCCTCGCCTTCGTCCGCGTCGTCGTCGTTGGGCGACGGCCCTTCGGCCGGGCTGAATAGCTCGTCGTGCTCGTCCATCCCTCGCTCCCGTTCAGGCGACACCATCTCGGACATCTTCTCAGCATGCGGGCAACCATGCCTCGGGTCGTCGTCATCGGTATCCTCTGGTGGCCGGGCGGTGGTTCGGCGTCCGGCAGTCCGAGCGGAAGACGTCGAGGAGGTCCGACGGTGCCGATCACCGAGGTCGAGACGATCTGGATGAACGGCGAGCTCGTCCCTTGGCACGAGGCCAAGGTGCACGTGCTCAGCCACGCCCTGCACTACGGCAGCGGCGTCTTCGAGGGCATCCGGGCATACGAGACGGCTCGCGGCCCCGCCGTCTGGCACCTCGACGCCCACCTCGACCGCATGTACACGTCGGCGGGCATCTACTTCATGGACATCCCGTACTCGAGGGACGAGCTGATCGAGGCCGTGAAGGAGACGATCCGCGCGAACGGGCTGCAGTCCTGCTACATCCGTCCGATCGCCTTCCGTGGCTACGGCGAGATGGGCGTCAGCCCGCTCGCGAATCGGATCGACGTGTCGATCGCGGTGTGGCCGTGGGGCGCCTACCTCGGTGAGGAAGCGCTCGAGCAAGGGGTGCGAGTGAAGATCTCGTCGTGGAGACGGCACGACCAGAACTCGCTGCCCTCGGCCGCCAAGGCCACGGGTGGCTATCTTGGTTCGATCCTGGCCAAGATCGACGCCACGAAATCCGGCTACGACGAGGCCGTGCTCCTGAACGCCGGCGGGCAGGTGACCGAGGGCTCCGGGGAGAACATCTTCGTGGTGCAGGGCGGCACGATCGGGACGCCGCACACCGGTCACGGATGTCTCGCCGGCGTGACACGGTCGGCTGTCATGACGATCGCCCGAGATCTGGGGTACCCGGTCGTCGAACAGGAGCTCGTGCGCACCGATCTGTACACCGCCGACGAGGTGTTCTTCACGGGCACCGCCGCCGAGATCACGCCGATCCGCGAGGTCGACGACCGGTTGATCGGGGCCGGACATCGGGGGCCGGTCACCAAAGAGCTCCAGGACACGTTCTTCGCCGCCACGAAGGGCGACGATCCCAGGTACGTGGGCTGGCTCACCTTCGTCGAGGACTGAGCGACCTCTGACCGTGCGCCTCGGCATCGGCAGTTCGCTTCGATGTGTTCGGGCACATCCCCGGACGTTGCCCCGAATGGCACGGTAGGCTCCCGGCGCCATGCAGGATCGATTCCGCTTGCCTCGGACCGTCGTCCCCTCCCGATACGACCTGGTGTTGGCACCCGACCTCGAGTCATCCACCTTCTCGGGCGAGGAAGACATCTCCGTCGAGGTGCACGAGCGGGTGTCCGAGATCGTGGTGAACGCGCTCGACATCGAGATCGGCACTGGCCGGTTGCGCGGCCACGACAGAGACGAGATCACCGTGACCGACGTGGCCATCGATCCGGAGCTCCAACGAGCCACGCTTTCACTCGCGCGACCGGCCGAGCCGGGGTCGTGGACGCTGCACCTCGAGTTCCGTGGAGAGCTGAACGACCAGCTGCACGGCTTCTACCGATCGACCTACGTCGACGACGAGGGAACCCACACGATCGCCACCACGCAGTTCGAGGCCGCCGACGCGCGCAGGGCGTTCCCCGGTTGGGACGAGCCCGACATCAAGGCGGTCTTCGGGATCACGCTGATCGTGCCCGACGGCATGGTCGCGCTCTCGAACGGACCGGAGCTCGAGCGCGCTCCCGCCGGCGACGGTTCGGTGCGCGTGCGGTTCACCGACACGATGGCGATGTCGACCTACCTCGTCGCGTTCGTCGTCGGGAGGCTGGAGGTCACCGAGCCGGTCGACGTCGACGGGGTGCCGCTGCGACTCGTGCACCTGCCCGGCAAGGGCCATCTTGCGCGCTTCGCGCTCGAGGCCGGGGCCTTCTCGCTGCGGTTCTTCACCGACTACTACGGCATCCCGTACCCCGACCGGAAGGTGGACTTCGTCGCGATCCCAGACTTCGCGCAAGGAGCGATGGAGAACACCGGCCTCATCACGTACCGGGAGTCCCTGCTGCTGGTGGATCCGGACCACGCGACCCAGCCCGAGCTCGAGAACATCGCCGACGTCGTGGCGCACGAGCTCGCCCACCAGTGGTTCGGCAATCTCGTCACGATGCGGTGGTGGAACGGCATCTGGCTGAACGAGGCGTTCGCCACGTTCATGGCGCTGCTCACGGTCGACGCATGGCGCCCCGACTGGGAGCAATGGAACACGTTCGGCCGGGCGACCACCTCGGCGAAGGAGGTCGACGCCCTTCGATCGACCCGCGCGATCGAGTACCCCGTGCACTCTCCGGATGACGCCTCGGGCATGTTCGACGTGCTGACGTATCAGAAGGGCGCCGCGATCCTCCGCATGCTCGAGCAGTACCTGGGCGCCGAGCGATTCCGCGACGGCATCCGCCTGTACCTCGCCCGGCACGCCTACGGCAACACCGAGACGCACGACCTGTGGCACGCGATCGAGGAATCGAGCGGCGAGCCCGTCCGTCGCATCATGGACCAATGGATCTGGCAGGGCGGGTACCCGCTGCTCACGGCCGCGCCCGTCGAGCGCGGGGTTCGGATCGGCCAGCGGCGATTCCTGGCCGACGGGGGCGAGGATCACGCCGTGTGGGACGTGCCGCTCCGGGTGCGTTCACTCGACGGGCAAGGGTCGCCGGTGCTCGTGCCGGCAGACGGCACGGTCGTGCCCGCGGATCCCGACGCCGCGGTCGTCGTGAACGTCGGTGCCAGCAGCTTCGTGCGTGTCCGGTACGAGGGCGGCTTGCTGGAGCGGCTGGTGGGGCGGCTGTCCGACGTCTCGCCGCTCGAGCGGTACGCGCTGGTCGATGACCACTGGGCCGCGGTCGCGTCGGGAACGGCGTCGGCTTCGGAGTTCGTGGCGGCGGCCGCTCGATACGGCGACGAGGACGATCTTGCCGTGTGGCAGGTGCTGTTGCAGGGCCTCGGGTGGTGCGACCGGTTCGTCGACGGCGAGCCGAGGGAACGACTGCGGGCGTTCGTCCGGAGACTCGTGGCCCCGGCGATGGACCGCCTCGGGTGGGAGGCCGATGCCGACGAGCCCGATCGGGTCCGGGCCCTGCGTGGCGCGTTGCTGCAGGGACTGGGGGTGCTGGGGGCCGACCCCAACGCGGAGGCGGCCGCGCGGGAGTTCGAGTCGGAGGCGCGCGCGGGCAAGCCGGTCGACGCGTCGCTCGCCGCCGCCGCCGTTAACGTCGTCGCGGCCAACGGTGACGGCACGGACTACGAGCACTACTGGCAGGCCTACCTGGAGTCGCCGACGCCGCAGGAGCGCTACCGCTACTTGTTTGCGTTGCCGATGTTCCGCGACCCGGCGCTGATGGACCGCACGCTCGAGGCGACGTTCGGCGACGAGATCCGCAGCCAGGACGCGCCGTTCGTCTTTGCATACTCGTTGATCAACCGTGAACTCGGAGAACGCGCGTGGGCCGTCCTCCGCGACCGGTGGAACGAGGCGGAGACGCGGTTTCCCTCCCAGCTCACGATCCGCATGGCCGAGGGCGTCCGATACCTGACCCTGCCCGAGCAGGTGGCGGAGGCCGAGACGTTCTTCGCCGAGCACCCGATCCCCCAATCGGTGAAGATGCTCGAGCAGATGCTCGAGCGCCAGCGGATCGCCGCGGCGCTGCGCGAACGCGCCACGCCCGACCTCGAAGCCTACTTCTCGGACTAACCCCTGGCCCGCGCACCTCGCCGCACCGTCGGCGGGCGCTCAGCTCACTTCGATGGTGCCGACCATGCCGTAGGCGTAGTGGCCCGGGAGGTGGCAGCCGAAGAGCGTTGCGCCGAGATCCACGGGGAACGTGACGGTCGTCGAGCGCGTGGCGCCCGCAGGAACCGAGATCTCTCCCGGTCTCGGCGCGTGGTGGGCTTCCGTGCCCCGCTCGTGCGCGAGTTGCAGGCGCGAGTCGCCGACGATGAACTCGTGATCGATCGGGTCGGAGTTCTCGATGACGAACCGCGCCGTCTCACCGGGCGCGATCATGACGTTCCCGGGATCGAACCGGGAGAAGTGGATCCGGATGTGGACCGTGCGGACGCTCTCCGCGCCCGCGGGATCCTCGGCGAGCCCCATCGCGCCGACGCCGATCGAGCCCGCCAGCGCGATGGTCATCCAGACGAGCACCTTCCGCCTGCGGCTCACGCCGACCGCTCGAGGCCGAGGCCGCTTCCGGTTCCGATAGGGCCTCCGCCTCCGCTGCCGTCATGACCGCGGTTCCCGAGCCGACGGCCGGCGAGCAGCACGACCGCCCCGACCGCGACGATCGCCGCCACCGCACCCCATGGGAAGGCACCTGCCGGATCCTGCGGGATGGGCCTCGCGAGCCCGGCCGCGACCGGGTCCGGGCGGCCGAAGCCGCTGGCATCGATCGCGAGATCGTGGGTGAGCAGGCCCGCGCGCTCGTTCACCTCGACGTACGTCAGCCACATGTCCCGACGCGGAAGCCAGCCCATCCGCGAGTCCGAGCGGAGGTCGCGCATCAACGAGTCCGACGCCGGCTCGCTCGTCCGCAGGATCAGCCCGCTCTGACCTTCCTCACCCGTGGGCTCGAGCGCCTGAGGAAGCATCGCTGGCGCCACGTCGGTGAGCAGGAACACGTCGGCCTCGACCACCTCGGTCGCCTGGCGGCCCAGCGCCAGGATGCGGAGCGGCACCCATGGGCGCGGGGTCGGGATCACGACGTGGATCGGCGTGCCCTCACCACGCTGGACATCCTGTTCGGCGGCGCGTTCGGCGTTGAATCGGGCCGCGAGGAAGATGGGGCTCCGCTCGGCATAGAACTGGAGCACCTCGGGTGCGTCCGGCGGCAAGAAGAAGCCGTGCTCTCGGGCCCACGTGCCCACGGCCACCGCGCCGCCCTCGAGCACTGTGATGTCGAGGGAGTCGATCTCGGCCTCCAGCAGCACCTCGGCGGTTCCGGAGGCGGCGACGGCCGCGTCGAACGCCAACTCCCGCACAGGCGGCTGCGTCTCGATCAACAGGCGCTGCAGCGTCCAGTCGCCCCCCTTGACGACCTTCGTCGGCACGCCTGGGAGCGGGATGATCGAGCCGACCTCCTGCCCTTGGCCGGCGAACTCGAACGACGTGACGTAGTGCTCGATCCCCTGGTGGTACGCGGCGAGCGTCGTCGTTCGCAGCAGGTTGATCGTGCCGTTCGGCGTGACCAGCCCCCCGCACGCGAGCGCCGCGCCGGCGGGCCCCGCCAGCACGATCGCGAGGGAGAGCGCCGGCAGCAGGGAGCCGAATGCACGATGACGGCGATCTGACATGAGCGAGCCCCTTCCCGTCCGAAAGCTCTCCGACGACCCGGTCGCCTCTGACGGTTCCCGTCGTCAGCTCGGCCCCAGGCGACCGTCTTGACACGACCGATGGCCGCCCATACCGTTCGCATACGAACGACCTTCCGATCGTTCCTCTGTCACGGGGGGAGGGAGCACGACGAGTCGCGCCGTCGTCGAGGGCATCGAGGTCCCGACCGAGCATTGGATCGGTGGCGAGCGCGTCGGCTCGAGGAGCGCGTTCACCGACATCTCGCCGATCGACGAGCAGCCGATCGCCGAGGTCGCCCGTGGGGGGCTCGACGAGGCCGATCGAGCGGTCGTCGCCGCGCGCCGTGCCAGTGAGTCGTGGGGGTCGATTCCCCCGAAGGACCGGGCCGGGGTGTTGCATCAGATCGCCGACGGCGTCGATGAGCGCGTCACGGAGCTGGCGGCGGTCGAGACGCGCGACAACGGCTCCACGCTGCGGTCGATGCGGAACTCGGTGATGCCGCGGGTGGCTCGCAACTTCCGGTTCTTCGCCGACGAGCTCCTTGCCCTGGAGACCGGCGTGAAGGACTACGGGGGGTTCGCCGAGCGCGTGGGATGGGATCCGTCGGGCATCGCGGTCGTGATCACACCCTGGAACGCCCCGTTGATGCTCGCGACCTGGCGGGTCGCGCCGGCGCTGGCGGCAGGCAACGCCGTGATCCTGAAGCCGCCGGAGTGGGCGCCGCTGACCGCCTCGATGCTCGCTGACATCGCGCACGAGGCGGGGTTACCCGACGGCGCCTTCAACGTGGTCCAGGGCATCGGTGAGGAAGCCGGCGCCGCGCTCACCGGGCACCCGGGCGTCGACCGCATCGCGTTCACGGGCAGCAGGTCCACGGGCAAGCTCGTCGCCCAGGCCGCCGGAGCGAACCTCACGCCCGTCTCACTCGAGCTCGGTGGGAAGTCACCGTTCGTCGCGTTCGCCGACGCCGACCTCGACGCGGTCGTGACGCAGGCCGTGAACCAGTTCGACAACGCGGGGCAGGTCTGTCTCGCGGGCACGCGACTCATCGTGGAGCAGTCGATCCACGAGGAATTCCTCGAACGGTTCACCAGAGCTTCGGCCGCGATCGCGCAGGGCGACCCGCGCAAGGACACCACCGACATCGGCCCACAGATCACCCGCGAGCACTTCGATCGCGTCGACGGGTTCGTGCAGCGTGCCAAGGATGCCGGCGCGACGGCGGTCTTCGGTGGCGGCCCCAACGAGGATCTCGGAGGGCTCTACTACCGCCCCACGCTGTTCGCCGAAGCGCCCGAGGGCTCGGAGATCCTGACCGAAGAGGTGTTCGGGCCCGTGCTCACGCTGCAGACGTTCGAGAGTGAGGACGAAGCGATCGCGCTCGCCAACGCGACGGAGTACGGGCTCGCCGCGATCCTGTACACCGGCGACGAGGGGCGGGCCGAACGCGTCAGCTCGCGGCTCGTGGCCGGCACGGTCTGGGTGAACTGCTTCTTCGTCCGCGATCTCGCAGCGCCGTTCGGGGGCGCCCGAGGCTCCGGCATCGGCCGCGAGGGAGGCCGGTGGAGCTTCGACTTCTATGCGGACGTGAAGACCATCTGCACGGCACCGTGGAACTGAAGGAGGGATCGCATGGGTGAAGTGGTGGGCGCCGCGCTGGTGGCGCACGTTCCCACGATCATGTTGCCCGAGGAGACCCGTCGCGAGATCAACGACGGCACCGAGATCACGCTCGTGCCCGGATTGCGGCGCATTAAGGGCGAGTGCCTCGACCGGCTGCAGCCGGACACCGTGATCGTCTTTGACACGCACTGGGAGTCGACGTTCGAGCACATCGTGACGGCCCACGAACGGCGAGAGGGGCGGTTCACGAGCCACGAGCTGCCACGAGGCATGGCAGGCATCCCGTACGACATGCCTGGCGACCCGGAGCTGGCGAAGGCGGTCGCGGCGCAGGCCGATGGACGGGACGACTGCTGGATCCTCGCGTGTGACGACCCGTACCTGCCGATCTTCTACGGCACGGTCAACGTCTGGACCTTCCTGGGCGACCCGAGCACGCGCTGGATCAGCGTCGCATTGAATCAATGCTGCACGACCGAGGACTTCCTGTTGTTCGGGACGCTGATCGGCGCCGCGATCGCGCAGAGCGATCGCCGGGTGGTGCTGCTCGCCTCGGGCGGCATGACCCACCGTTTCTTCCCGTTCCGGGAACTCCGGGACCACGAGAGCTCGAAGGTGCCGGAGAACATCCTCGGCATCGAGAGCTACGAGGCCGACCAGCACGTGCTCTCGAAGTTCGCCAAGGGAGATCATGCCGGCGTGATCGACTGGATGCCGGAGTACCGCAAGGCCGCGCCCGAGGGCCATTTCGGTCACTACCTGATGATGGCGTCGGCGATCGGAGGCGCTCGTTGTCAAGCGCCGGGCGAGCTGTTCAGCGAGTACGAAGCGTCGGTGGGGACGGGCCAGGTGCACGTGTGGTTCGAGCGGCCGGCCGACGGATGGACCGGAGAAGGGGCGGGCCGCCGACCGCGGCCGCCCCCCCGGCCATGGGGCGGCCCCCCAATGCGG
>JBEVGU010000242.1:0-2591 GCA_040511595.1 Actinomycetota bacterium
TGCGGGCGCGGAGCACCTCTTCCCGGTCGCCGGTCTTGCCCCGGTGGTACGGCGAGCCGTTGATGTTCACGATCAACGGCATGCCCGCGTATCCGGCGAAGGGCTGTGCGTCGTGCCAGGCGTCCTCGCAGACGGACAGGCCGATCGACATGTCGCCCACGTCTACGCGTGTGCCTTCGGTCCCCGGCACGAAGTAGCGGCGCTCGTCGAACACGCCGAAATTGGGGAGCTGGATCTTGTGGTACCGGGCCTCGACGGTTCCGTTGCGTAGCAGCGCGGCCGCGTTGTGGATGCCGGCGTCGGAGCGATCGACGAAGCCCACGATCACGGGGCACGTCGTGGCCGTCCGCCTCGCGAGCGCATCGAGCGTCTCGAGGTTCTCGCGCACGAACTCGGGCCGTAGCACGAGGTCCTCGGGCGGGTAGCCCGTGACCGCGAGCTCGGGGAAGACCACGACGTCGGCGTCGGCCTGCACCGCACGGTCGGCCATCTCGCTCATGCGAGCCACGTTGCCGGTGAAGTCGCCGACGGTGAGGTTCACCTGCCCGAGCGCGATGCGAGGCATGACCGGAAGCCTACGCGAGCGCGGGTCGTGTCATGAATTCTGGGAGCTCGTCCGGCTACTCGGTGCCGCCGATGTCGACGTTGTACGCCTCCCAGACGAGGTCGGCGCCCTTCTGCCGGTGGCGGATCACCGTGCCGATGAGCCGCTGCAGGTCATCGCGCGCCCGGTCGAGCGGCCACTCCGTCTCGCCGATCGTCGTCGCCTCGAGGCGATCGAGCATCTGCCCGATCCTCTCGCCGATCTCGGGGTGCTCGTTCTTCAAGCGGCGCATCGTGCCGTCGAGCCGGGGTGCCCGCGTGATGATCTCTTCGTAGAGCCCGCCCGGCTTCTCCGTCACGAAGACGTGCTGGTCGAACGCGTCGCGGACGCCCGTCATCTCCTTGGTGACCAGCGCGGTCCACTGCGGGATACGCCCCGCCGCCGGCGAGGAGATCGCGACCTCGAGGTGCACGAGCGTGTCGTGCAGCGTGGCCCGCCGCGCTCGCGCCTCGGACAGCGCCGGGGTCAGCTCGTTCGGCTCATCCTCGGTCATCCCGTCACGCTAGATGAGCGATGCGCGACAGGGCAAATGCCCGGATGGCAGGGTCCCTGCTCGCGCGGCGGCCGCTTCGGCCATGTCGTGTGATGTGAACCTGACCCCGTGTTCGGCCCGTACCCTTGGGAAGGTCCGAGTGAGGGGAGCGTGCAGTGAGGATGCGACGGTTCGGATTGGCGCTGGTGCTGGTGGCCTTCCTGGCGATCGCGGCCGCGGCGCCGGCCTCGGCGGTGACGATCAAGGCGCGTGGGCAGCGGTGGCGGCCGCCATCCGTGAACATCGACCGAGGTGACAGGGTGCGCTGGCGCTACGTCTCCGGCTCGCATCACACCGTGACCGCCTACGGCGGCGGCTGGTCGTACAACAAGCAGCTGCATCCGGGCACGTCGGTCTCCCGGAGGTTCAGGCAGCGCGGGGTCTTCAAGTTCCGCTGCACGATCCACAGCACCCTCAGCGGAGGCAACTGCTCGGGCATGTGCGGCAGGGTCCGCGTCTGACACGCCACACGCTTGAAACGGAACCGAGAGCGCACTCCTCTCCTCGTTCGGCGCGCAGGGAAGGCCTGTCGCCGTTCGGCGGATGGTGGGCCCCGGTCGCATGCCCTACGTCAACCCCTGGAGGGGAACGCCTCTCCCGACGAAAGGTTCACAGGATGGGTAGATAGCGTTCGAGCTCGAACGGGCTCACGTAGGCCTTGAACCCATCCCACTCCTCGCGCTTGTTCCTGATGAGGAACTCGTGCACGTGGCCGCCGAGGGTCTCGCGCAGCACCTCGCTCTGCTCGGCCAGGTGGATCGCCTCGATCAGGTCCTCGGGGAGCGAGCGGATGCCGGCGGTCTCGCGCTCGTCGTCGGTCATCTCGTAGATGTTGTTGCTCGCCTCGGGCGGCAGCTCGTACTCGCCCTCGATGCCGGCGAGGCCGGCCGCGAGCATCGCCGAGAACGCGAGGTAGGGGTTGCAAGCGGGGTCGGGCGAGCGGTACTCGATGCGCGTGGCCTCCTCTTTGCCGGGCTTGTACTGGGGCACTCGCACGAGGGCACTCCGGTTGCGGCGGGCCCAGCAGACGTACACGGGTGCCTCGTAGCCCGGCACGAGCCGCTTATACGAGTTCACCCACTGGTTCGTGAGCAGCGTGATCTCGGGACCGTGGCGCAGCAGCCCCGCGATGTAGCGCTTCGCGGTCTTCGACAGGTGGTACTCGTCGGCGCCGTCGAAGAACGCGTTGCGGTCGCCCTCGAACAGCGACTGGTGGGTGTGCATGCCCGAGCCGTTCACGCCGGCGACCGGCTTCGGCATGAACGTCGCGTAGATGCCGAACTCCTGCGCGACTTCCTTCACCGTGAGCCGATAGGCCATGACGTTGTCGGCCATCGTCAGCGCGTCAGCGTAACGCAGGTCGATCTCGTGTTGGCTCGGGGCGACCTCGTGGTGCACGTACTCCACCGGGATGCCCATCGCCTCGAGGTACTGCACCGTGCGCTTGCGGTAGTC
>JBEVGU010000243.1:0-2514 GCA_040511595.1 Actinomycetota bacterium
AGGAAGCGGCGGTCGACCTCGAGGTCCACCTAGACGGTGGCGTCCCGGTGGTCGGCGCGGCTGACGAGACGGTCGACGAAACCGTTGAAAGCGCGGGCGACGTGCCTGACCTGGTCGCCGGGAGCTGAGGACACATCGCCAGCTGACCCCAAAACGTCGTCACCCCGGTCCTCCCGCCGGACCGGGGTGTTCGACTTGGAGCTCAGTTCCCGCCACGCCGTCGTTGCGTGCGACCGCCTACACACGATTGGGCGGCCCAAAAGGTTTGGCGGACGGTCCAAATCTCCTCGCCGTGGGTACGTTCCGGGCATGACCGCAATCAGTGACCGTTACCGCCGACTCGCTGACGACATGACGAAGAGGATCGATCAGGTGCCGCCGGACAAGTGGAGCGCGAAGACGCCCTGCCCCGACTGGACCGCCCTGGATCTCGTCCGCCATCTGGTCGAGGCCCCGGGAATGTTCTTCGGGATGGCTGGCCTCGAGGCGCCGAAGGTGCCGCCCGTCGAGGAGGATCCCGCCGCGGCGTTCGCCGCGATGCGAGAAGCGGTGCAAGACGCGCTCGACGATCCGGCGAGCGCCACCAAGGAGTACGACGGTTTCGCGGGGAAGTCGACGTTCGAGAAGGGGGTCGACCAGTTCGTCTGCACCGACCTGATCGTCCACGGGTGGGATCTGTCTCGGGCCGCAGGGCTCGACGAGCGGATCGACCCGGAGGACATCAAAGCCGTGCGGGAGGCGATGGCACCCATGGCCGACAAGATGCGCAGCCCTCGGGCGTTCGGTCCCGAGGTCGACGCGCCCGCTGGGGCTGACGAGCAGACGAAGATGCTCGCCTTCCTCGGCCGCCAGGCCTAAGCGGAGGCCTCGTCCCAGCGCACGGGATGCACCGTGTGATTCCCGGCGATGCCTTTCAGCTCGACGACGCGGGGGTCGCCGAACCGCAGGTCACCGCGAGCATCGACGATCTCGCGCACGAGGGAGGACACGAGGATCTCGCCGCCGCGCGCCTCGTTCGCGATGCGGGCCGCGAGCACGACATGCTTCCCGAACAGGTCGCCGTCGTCGTCTTGGATGACCTCGCCCGTGTGAAGCCCCACACGAATGCGAATCGCTTCAGTGGGCCGCGACCGGCCATGCGACTGGAGCCCCCGTTGCACCTCGCTCATGCAGTGGAGGGCCGATCGGGCCGACGGAAACGCCAGCATGAAACCGTCGCCCTGCGCCTTGATCTCCCGTCCGTGGTGGCGGGCGACGGCACGCCGGACGATCGCGTTGTGCACGCCCAGCAGCTCGACCCACTTCGCGTCGCCGAGCTCTAGCGCCCGCTCCGTCGAAGACTCGATGTCACTGAAGACGATCGTGACCGTGCCCGCGTCGGTCTGGAGGCTGGCGTAGCTGTCGTGCTGTTCCGAAACGGCAGCGGCGACGACCTCGATGGAGGAAGCCCGTGGTGATGGCGGGATGCCGTTGCGGTGACCAGCGACTTCGAGCGTGCAGCCGCCGAACTGCACGAGGTCGCCCGCATGGAGGACCGCCGCCATCTCGAGTGCGCGTCCGTTGAGCGAAGTGCCGTTGAGTGATCCGAGATCCGTGACGACGATGCCTCTGCCATTGGGGCGAAGCTCGAGGTGGCGACGTGAGATCTCCGGGTCGGCAAGGAGCACTCCGGCGCAATCGCGTCCGATCTCGATCGGCTCGTGGACGACGAGATGGATGGGTGTGCGCCCCGGCTCGCGCAACACCACGGCATCGGGCATCGTCAAGGCCCCGGCGCGTACTGCGGACAGGTGGCGTGGTACGCCTCTCCCTCGGGGAGGAACTCTTCCCACTCTTCCTGGGTCAGGTTGCGCCCGGCCGCTTCGCAGGCCCGAACTCGCCACACCGCGGGGTCGAGATCCCACACCACCGTGTTCGAGCCACCGGACACGAGGTGCGTGCCACTTGCATCGAGGATGCTCGACATCACATTCGCGTCGCTGGGATTGAACGGTTCGCCAATCTGCTGGCCGGTCCGGACATCCCAAAGCGTGACGATGTTGTTCCAAGTGACCGCGGCCCCGATCCCGTTCGCCCCTACGGACGCCACGAGGGGCGAGCCGGCGGAGAACGACGGGGCCACCGCCTCGCCCGTCTCCGGGTCCACCACGCTGACGACTCCCGTGAACGGGTTCGTGAGAACGAGGCTCCCGTCGGAAGCCCAGGTGCCGTTCTGGGGTTCATCGGGGTCGCCGTAGACCGCGAGCCGCTCGCCGGACTGGTCGAAGATGATCGTGGTTCCGCCGAAGTCGGTGACCAAGAGCCGTTCGCCCGTCTCATCGAAGGCGACTCCGCTCGGCCCGTCGAGGTCGCCGATGGCAAGGTCCTCGATGCGTCTTCCGGACTTCGCGTCGATGACGAAGAGGCGCCCCACCGTCGCCGCCGCGATTCGGTTGCCGTCCGGGCTCCACCTCAGGGGCATCCCTATGTACGGCACATCTTCGACGACGAAGCGGCGCGAGCGCCCGCTCGCCA
>JBEVGU010000244.1:0-5889 GCA_040511595.1 Actinomycetota bacterium
ACGATGCCGGGATCCGACTCGAGCACCGCGAGGTTCGAGGGGTCGAAGTCGGGCGGCAGCACGGTCCTGAGCGCGCCGGTGACCGATGAGACGGTCCGCCAGGCGGGGACGACCGAGGCCCGCGGCTGCCAACCCCGAACCTCGATCAGGTCGTAGCCGGCCGCTCGATCGATCAGATCACCCGGAAGGGGCGAGGCGATGCCGGTGGGCACTACCAAATACCTGACCCCCAGGAGGCGGACGTCTCGGAGGGTGGGCACGTCGATGACCGACGCGTTGTAGTACAGCGGCAACGGGGTCCTGACCCTGATGTAGTCCCAGTAGCGTCGGAGCTGTACCGGGTTGTAGCCGAGTGGGTCGTGCAGCCCGAACAGGGTGCCTCGCTCCATCGCGAGCGCCGGCCAGTCGGGCTCGAGCTGCATGAACAGGTAGCCCTTCTCGAACGACGAGGCGGGTGGCGCCCAGGTCAGATATCGCTCCTGCGTGGCGCGCAGGAGCGGCGCGAACGCCGTGGGCTCGACGAAGGCGGACGCCTCGACGCGAGGGAAGGGGAGCGGCTGCGGAATCAGGTTCGGGTGCTCGCCGGCCTCCAGGTTGAGACGGATCGTGTCGCCCGGCGCCGTGTGTTGGGACCAGAGGGCACTCAGCCCTAGCTCGAGCGCGAGCACCGCGATCAGGGCCGGCGATGCCCAGCGCCGCCCGTGGACCTCGTGCCTCCACAGGCACCAGGCCGTGGCGGCGATGCCGACGAGCAGCACCGCGAAGCGGCGGGGGTCCGCGAAGGCGAGCAGGGGCACGCCGAGCCAGAGGAAGGCTCCCGCGCCCAGCCACCCCGCGAGGGCGCGCGGGGCGATCGGCTCATCCCGAAGACCCTGGAGACCGACGGCGCCCAACACCGGAACGGCGATGACCGCCAGATAGCGCATGCGTCCGGGGTTGTGCAGGTACACATCGCCGAACGGGATGCGCAAGGACAGCTCGCGCACCCAGGTGGCCGAGACGACCGGGTCGAGCATCAGCACCCACGTCAGCACGAGCGCGCCACCGAAGGCCCACACGAGGACGCGCCGTCGACGGGCTCGCAGCGCGAGCGGCACGCCGACCAGGATGGCCGCGCCCGCATAGGCCCCTGGCGTGGCCCCGAAGGCGAGCGGCCAGGCCGCCCACACGCCGTTGGATTGGAGCGAGCCCACTCCGTCGCCTCCAAGCGTGCCGATCGCGTCGCCCAGACGGTCGTAGCCAGCGGCGAGGCTCGACGACTCCAGCGCGTCGAGGCGCGGGACGAGGATCGCGAGCGACAGCAGGGGCAGTGCGATGAGGAACGTCGCCGCCCGTGCGGCGGCGGCCGCGGCACGTGCACGATGTTCCCGCGTGTCGACCACGGCTCCGACGACGAGGTAGGCGGTCAGCAGCGCCGTGCAGACCACGAGTCCATGGCTCAGGTGCGAGGTCGCGACCTGCGACCACGCGATGCCCCCGGCGCCGATCCATACGAATCGCCGGGCCCACGTGCCGCTCCGTCGGTATCCGGCCGCCGCGAGGAGTGCCACGGAGGTCCACGCCGTCGACCCGGCGAAAGGCATCGAGATCGCGATCTCCGAGGTGGACATGAGCACCGCGACCGAGAGGCCGCCGGCCGTTGCGGCGAGTCGAGACAGCCGCTCGAGGCGAAGGAACCCGAACAGGCCGAGCCCCGCGATCATCGGGTTCGCGACGATGAGCGCCCGCATCGCGACGGCGGGGGAGAGCTGAGAGAACAGGCCCATGGGGAGCAGGTACAGCCACCCGCCCTGCGGGTCGGCCGCGAACCGGTAGCCGGCCATCTCGAAGGGGTTCCACAGCGGCACGTGCCCGGCGGCGATCGATCGGCCGAGGAACGCGAAGCGAGGGAGCCAGAACGAGAGGATGTCGGGGTGACCATCCGACAACCGGTCCGCGAACACGAAGCCTCGCAGGGCGAACAGCACCCCGGCCACGATGAGCGCAGGTCCCGTGAGCGCCGCTGCGATCCGCCTGGTCCGACTCGACGTCGGCTGGTCCGTCGATGCCGTGGGCCCCGACGAGGCCAGCTGCGTCGCGCCCATGGCGACCAAGCTTACGGACAACGCTCCCGGTCGCCCGGAGGTCGTCTGGTAGGGTGGTCCGGTTCTCCCCTCCCCACACTCCTGAGGCCCAGATGATCAGTCTTCAGCGTGTCACGAAGACCTACAAGAACGGCGTCACCGCCCTCACCGACGTCACCGTCGAGGTCGACAAGGGCGAGTTCGTGTTCATCGTCGGGCCGTCCGGATCGGGCAAGTCCACCATGATCAGGTTGCTCCTCAAGGAGGAGGAGACGACCAAAGGTGACATCTACGTGGGCGGCAAGAACCTCAAGAGGATGTCGTCGTGGGACGTGCCCAAGCTCCGCCGCAATGTGGGCACCGTGTTCCAGGACTACAAGCTCCTCACCGACAAGACCGTCTTCGAGAACGTGGCGTTCGGGCTCGAGGTGATCGGCAAGCCCAAGCACGTGATCGACCAGCGGGTGCCCGAGATCCTGGAATACGTGGGCTTGGGCGACAAGCTCAACAACTACCCCGACGAGCTCTCGGGCGGCGAGCAGCAGCGCGTCTCGATCGCCCGCGCCTGCGTCAACCGTCCGCTGGTGCTGCTCGCCGACGAGCCGACCGGCAACCTGGACCCCAACACGAGCGTCGACATCATGCGGCTGCTCGACAAGGTGAACCGGATCGGCACGACCGTGGTGATGGCCACCCACGACCAGGCGATCGTCGACGCGATGCGCAAGCGCGTGATCGAGCTCGACAAGGGTTCCGTGGTGCGGGACCAGTCGCGGGGCGTCTACAGCTGATGCGGGTGCTGCGGCTCGAGTACTACTTCCGTGAGACCGCCGCGGGCCTCCGGCGCAACGGCATCGTGGCCTTTGCCGCGATGTCCACGGCGTTCATCGCGCTGTTCCTGTTCGGGCTCGCGCTGTTGATCGCGCGACAGTTCAACCTCGTGATCGAGGCCTGGACCGGCAACGTGCAGGTGGCCGTCTACCTGAACGATCCCGCCCGGCCCGACACCGTGACGCGCATCCAGTCGAACATCGAGCAGCTTGATGCGGTGGGGTCGATCGAGTACTGGGACAAGGCCGCGACCTGCGATCATTTCAACGCGCTGTTCGAGGGCCAGGAGGTGTTTCAGGAGGGGGTCGACTGCGAGAAGGCGATCCCGACCTCGCTGCGCATCAACCTCGCCGATCCGTCGCAGTTCGCTCAGATCACCGCCGCGCTCGGATGTCAGACCGACGGGTCGACGCAGGACATCCAGTGCACGGAACCGGGCGTGCGCGACGTCTCCGACTATCGCGAGCTGCTCGACCGACTCACCACGATTACGCGCGTGCTCTCGATCGGTGTGCTCTCCATCGCCGTGATCATGCTGGCGTCTGCGATCGCCCTCGTCGCGAACACCCTGCGCATGGGCATGTTCGCCAGACGCAAGGAGATCGGCATCATGCGCCTCGTTGGCGCGACCAACTGGCGCATCAGGGTGCCGTTCCTCATCGAGGGCCTCGTCGAGGCCGCGATCGGGGCCATCGCGGCGATCGCGGCGTTGTTCGTGATCAAGGTCTTCTTCATCGATCAGCTCCGCGGCGAGCTGCAGTTCTTTCCGCTGATCCGCAACTCCGACGTGCTCGCGGTGGCTCCGTGGATCCTGATCGCGGCCGTGGTCATCGCGGTGATCGCGGGCACGATCGGCATGCGGCGGTTCCTCGACGTCTGAGCCACGATCGCGATGGCGCCGAAGGACCACGACGCGGACCAGAAGACCGTCGCCTCGAACCGCAAGGCGCGTCACGACTACCAGATCCTCGAGCAGATCGAATGCGGCGTCGTGCTCACGGGCGACGAGGTGAAGTCGCTCAGGGGCGGGCGGGCGTCGATCACCGAGGCGTACGCGCGCGTGCACGCCGGTGAGGTCTGGCTCGAGGGGATGCACGTGCCACCCTACGAGCAGGGCGACAAGCGCCGGCACCTGCCCACGCGACCGCGGAAGCTGCTGTTGCATCGTCGTCAGATCGAGAAGCTGGTGGCACAGCAGCAGGAACAGCGCCTGGCGCTCGTGCCGCTCCGCGTGTACTTCACCCACGGCATGGCGAAGGTCGAGCTCGGCGTGGGGCGCGGCAAGCGGGAGCACGAGAAGCGCCAGTCGATCGCGAAGCGTGAGCAGGAGCGCGAGATCGCTCAGGAGCTCGGCCGACGGCGGTAGGTCCGATCGGTCCGGGCCGCGCGTCGCGGGACGCGGCTACCATCGGGTCATGACCGACCCCACCGCGCCACGCCTCGATGAGATCGATCCCGTGATCGCCTTGCTCGCGAAGGAAGGCGCCGAGTACCTCGCGGTCCTCGACGACCTGCCGGTCCGCGACCCCGCGGTCGAGTCTGTCTCCGCGACCTTCGACGCGCCGTTGCCCGAGCGCGGGCTGGGCGCCGAACCGGCCCTCCGGGAGCTGCTCGGTGGCCTCGACGGCGCGCTGCAGACCTCAGGGCCTCGCTGGTTCCACTTCATCACCGGAGGGACGACGCCCGCCGCGCTCGGCGCCGATTGGCTCACCACGGTGCTCGATCAGAACCCGGGCGCGTGGGTGGCCTCGCCCCTCGCGGGGCAGCTCGAGCTGGTCGCACTCCGGTGGCTCAGGGAGCTCTTCGGGCTGCCGGCGACGTGGGGTGGGGTGCTCACGACCGGCGCCACGATGGCGAACTTCACGGCGTTGGCCTGCGCCCGCCGCTGGTGGGGGCTGCGACACGGCGTCGACATCGACGAGCAGGGAACCGCGGGGCTCCCCTCGATGCCGGTGTTCGGGTCGGGGTACGTTCATGCGAGCGACGTGAAGGCCCTGGCGATGCTCGGGCTCGGGCGCTCGAGCGTGCGGAAGCTCGTCCGCGACCCGGTCGGACGGCTCGACCTCGAGGCGCTCGACCGGGAGCTGGCGGCGTTGGGTGGCGCGCCGGCCGTGCTGATCGCGAGCGCCGGCGAAGTCAACGCGGGCGACTACGACCCGATCGATGCGATGGCCGATCTCGCCGAGCGCTACGGCGCGTGGCTCCACGTCGACGGCGCGTTCGGGCTGTTCGCAGCGGTGTCCGATCGCACCCGCCATCTGGTCGCCGGCCTGGAGCGCGCCGACTCCGCGATCGCCGACGGACACAAGTGGCTGAACGTGCCGTACGAGTCCGGCTTCGCCTTCGTGCGCGACCCGTCGCTGCAGTCGGCTGTGTTCGGCAGCGGTGCCGCCTACCTACCTGACGTCGACGATCCGCACCCGAACTGGGGATACCTGGGGCCGGAGATGTCTCGGCGGGCGCGCTCGTTCCCGGTCTGGGCGACGTTGCGCGCCTACGGCCGCGAGGGCTACCGCGCGATCGTGGAACGCCACCTCGACCTGGCCCAGCGCCTGGCGGCTCGCGTCGATGAGGCACCCGACCTCGAGCGGCTCGCCGACGTGCCGCTCAACATCGTGTGCTTCCGCTATCGCCCCGACGGCATGGCCGAGGAGCGACTCGACGACCTGAACCGGCGGATCGGGGAGGCGATGATCGCCGACGGCAGGGTGGTGTTCGGCACCACGAACTTCGGCGGGAAGATCGCCCTCCGCCCGGCGATCACGAACTGGCGCATCCGGGAGGTCGACGTCGATCTGCTCGTCGACGTCACCCGGGAGGTCGGCACCAGGCTCGTGGCGGGAGCCTGATCTCGAGCCTTCAGCCGGGTCACCCGACGGCCGTATACTCGAAGGGACAACTGCATATGGGGGTGTACTGGCTTCGATCTGGGCGTTCATCGCTCGGGGGAAGCGGGCCGTGATCCCGGATGTCACGTTAAACGCCGGACAACACA
>JBEVGU010000245.1:0-9189 GCA_040511595.1 Actinomycetota bacterium
GGACAGACCTTCGCGGTGATGGAGATGCTGATCGGACAACTGTTCTTGATCACCGCGGTCGCGAAGGTGATCAACGCCTGGCGCCCGGCGCGATGGAGGGTGACCGAGGGAACGTCTGAGGAAGATGAAGGACGTGGGCCCCGATGACGACGAGGAAGGTCGGGCATCTGACCTTGGACGAGCGGCGAGAGAAAGGCCGGAAGGCCCGCCGCGGCACCCCACGGTCGAGCCACGAGGGATGGGAGCCTGCCGCCGATCGCCCCGACCCGGTGGCGTTGCTCGAGGCGCAGAACGTGACCCGCGAGCCGGACCTCGTTCCCGTGCGGCACGGACGCATGATGGTGTCGCCGTTCACGTTCTACCGCGGGGCCGCGAAGATCATGGCTGCCGACCTAGAGCACACGCCGAGGGCGGGACTCGAGGTGCAGCTCTGCGGGGACGCGCATCTGTCGAACTTCGGCGTGTTCGCCTCGCCGGAGCGAGCCCTGATCTTCGACCTGAACGACTTCGACGAGACGCTTCCCGGTCCTTTCGAGTACGACGTCGCCCGGCTCGCGGCGAGCTTCGTCGTCGCTGCGCAGAACAACGGGTTCACCGACGCACAGGCGGGGGCGGTCACCAAGGCGTCGATCGCCGCCTACCGCACAGCGATGGCCGACTTCGCGGGCATGCGGTCGCTCGAGGTCTGGTACTCGCGCCTCGACGCCGAGGAAGTCCTGGCCGCGAGTGTGGCGAACTCGAAGGGCGGGCGGAAGGCGGCCACCAGGGTCGAGAAGGGCCTGCAGAGGGCTAGGGCGAAGGACAGCTTGCAGGCGCTCGCGAAGCTCACCGAAGTGGTCGACGGCGAGCACCGGATCATCAGCGATCCGCCGGTGCTGATCCCCGGACGCGAGCTCGCACAGCGCTACGGCCTCTCACCCGACGAGGTCCGCCCATTGCTGCAGGGGCTGCTTCGCGCGTACCGGTCGACCTTGACGGACGAGCGCCGCCGACTGCTCGAGCGGTACGAGTTCGTCGACTTCGCCAGGAAGGTCGTCGGCGTGGGCAGCGTCGGCACGAGGGCGTGGATCGGCCTGTTCCGTGGCAACGACGGCGACGACCCCCTCTTCCTTCAGATCAAGCAAGCGACCACCTCGGTGCTCGAGGACCACCTGCCGCCGAGCCGGTACAAGCAAGCCGGGGAACGCGTCGTGCAGGGGCAACGCCTGATGCAGGCGGCCAGCGACATCTTCCTCGGATGGACGAAGGGGGCCGATGAATCGCTCTTCTACTACTGGCGTCAGCTGCGCGACATGAAGGGCTCCGCGACGATCGAGGGACTCGCTCCCGAGGCCCTGACCTGGTACGCGGGGGTCTGCGGATGGACGCTCGCTCGCGCGCACGCCCGCTCGGGCGACCCGGTGGCGATCGCCGCCTACCTCGGCGGCAGCGACCGCTTCGACCGGGCGATGGCCGACTTCGCCGTGCGATACGCCGACCAGAACGAACGCGACTACGAAGAGTTCCGAGCCGCGATCGGATCGGGACGCCTCGAGGCTCTGGAAGGCGTCTGAGCTTCGCCTCGAGGGCCGTCGAGAACCTGACAAGCCGTGCCCGGGGTGGGGTCGAACTCCCACCGAGCATATGTGACCGATGACGGCTCGTGACGATTCATGTCGCCACCTAGGGAACACTCCGTGTGGCTCTGCCGTTCCGTGACCACTCGCACCGCGCGACGGTGCAACGGCCCGTTAGCACCTGGTTAGCACCCGGCCGCCGCTAGAGCGGACAGGAGGAATCCGGACCAGTCTCGTCCAGGAGCTCCGGCTGTGTCCGCTCGTTCCGCCCATGTTGCGATGTATCGGCACTCCGGGTAGTTGGGGCTGGGCCGGCTGCTCGCCATCCGATCGCGGTCGACGCGGAGGACGACACCGGACCGTAGCCCCGCGCGATCGCGCCGGCGCAAGCCAACCCCCGCGATGCCCAGCCGGGGTCAGCCCGAGGGGTCCGCGACGTGCGCCGACACGAACGCCAGCAGATCGGTCTCCAGTCCGACCTCCTGGTCGAGCGACTGGCCGATCCCGTGCCCCCCGGACTCGACGCGCAGCAGGATCGGCGCACTCGACGCCGTGGCAGCTTGGAGCCTGGCCGTCATCTTCTTGGCGTGGTACGCGTCGACCCGCGGGTCGAACTCACCTGCGGTAAGGAGCACGGCCGGGTACGGAACCCCGTCAACGACGTGGTGATACGGCGAGTAAGCGAACAACGCAGCGAACTGCTCGGGATCCTCGACGGTGCCGTACTCGGCGACGTTGTAGGCGCCGTTCGGGTGCAACTCCACGCGCAACATGTCCAGCACCGGTACCGCCGCGACGACCGCACGGGCGATGTCGGGGTGCTGCGTCAGCACGGCGCCCATCAAGAGCCCACCGTTCGAACCGCCGAGGATCGCGAGCCGGTCGACAGTCGTCACGCCGCTCGAGACGAGGTGACGAGCGCACGCCACGAAGTCGTCGAAGCAATTCTGCTTCGTGAGCAACCGGCCGTCCTGGTGCCATGTGTCGCCGTACTCGCCCCCGCCACGGATGTTCGCCACGCCGAGCACGAACCCGCGCTCGAGCCAGAGCAGGAGGCTCGCCCGGAACCACGGCTTGAACGAGATGCCATAGCCGCCGTAGCCCGTCAGCAACGTCGGCGCCGGCCGGGCGTCGAGCTTGCCGAAGGGCGCGATGAGGCTCATCGGGACCCGTGTGCCGTCATCCGACGTCGCGAACACGCGTCGGACCTCGACGCCGGAGAAGTCAAGCGTGGTCGACGTCTCCAGCGCCGTCCGACGCGGCACGGGCTCGGCGTCCCGGCCGACCCACCACGCGCGAGGGGACACGAACGTCTCGACGGGGTACCCGACCTCGTCGTCGCCCAGCCGTGCGAGCTGGTCGATCGCGCAGATCCCGGGCACATCGACCGGCGCCAGCGGCTCTCCGTCGAGGTCGAACGCGCGGAGCGCGGAGACGCCGCCGTCTACGTCGAGGACCCAAAGCCGCCCGTCGGTCACGGCCAGACCCTCGATCGCCAGCGGCGAGCTCGGAACGACGACCGAGGCGTCGGCGACTGTCGCGCCGGGCGCGAGCTGAACGCGGAGGATCTGTCCGTTCGGCGCCTCCTTCCGCGACAACAGGAAGATCTCGTCTCGCCCGAACGCCGCGTCGACGATGCGGTCGGGGATCGGCGCGAGTATCCACCAAGCGTCGTCGTCCTGCGACCGAACGAATAGCTCCCACTCGCCGCCGTCTCCCCGCTGCGCTCGGTCGAGCACCCACCGGCCGTCCGGCGACGAGGACAGTTCGTTCTCGACGATCCGATCGTCGGCGAACACGCCGGCGAGCTCCCGCCGGTCGTCGGACGAGCCGATCTCGTGGAACCAGACCTCTTGGTAGAACCGCAGATCGTCGTCGTTACGCTCGCCCGGCGCGGGGTACCGCGTGTACCAGAACGCCCGCGAGTCGCCCCGCCACGCGAGCGAGCCGCCCATCAGCGTGATCCGCGGGATCCGCACGTCGACGAGTTCGCTCGACGACGTGTCGAAGACGTGCAGCGTGCCATCCTCGGTCCCGTGCGACGACAATGAGACCGCGACCAGCCGACCGTCGGGTGACGGGACGAACCAGTCGATCGTGGTGACGCCACTCGGGTCGAGGGCGTTCGGGTCGACCACGACGCGTTCCGTCGACGCGTCCAAGACGTCGGTCAGTGCGACGAGGAACGGCTGCTGTTTCGGAGGCTGACGCTTGAGCGCGAAGTACGTCGCGCCGCCACAACGGAGGTCGCCGTACGAGGTGGACTCGGCGGCGATGACCTCCTCGGCCCTGCGCCGGATGTCTCGGTAGTCCGGCAGGTTCGTGAGATACGACACCGTCCGTTCGTGCTGCGCTTTCGTCCACGTCTTGGTGTCCTCGGACGAGGCGTCCTCGAGCCACCGGTACTCCTCGGTGACCTCGACGTCGTGATACGTCGTCGTCACCGGTTGACGCGTCGTCTCGATCGATGTGAGATCCGCCATCGCTCCTCCTGTGCCTGCTATTCGGCTGCGTCATGTGACTGCCGGAACGAACACCGTACTGCGCTTCCACTCGCAGCGATGCGGTGCGTGCCCGGGGTGGGGATCGAACCCACACGCCCTCTCGGGCCGGCGCTTTTAAGGCGCCTCCGTCTACCTGATTCCGGCACCCGGGCCGCACCGCGATGCTAGCGGCAACCTCGCGTGCTCGTACCATTTCGCCATGCGAGACCTCCGCGAGCTGCCCAAGGTCGAGCTGCACATGCACCTCGAAGGTGCCAAGCGCATCGAGACCGTGCGAGAGCTGGCCGACCGCAACGGGGTCGAGCCTCCGTCGGGTCTCGGCCCCGACGGATGGCGCTTCGAGGGGCCCGACGACTTCATCGACCAGTACATCGCCTTGTGCGACTGATGACCGAGATGCACGACTTCGCTCGCCTGGGCAGGGAGGTGGTCGAGGATCTCGCCGCGAACGGCGTGCGATACGCGGAGACGGTCTTCACGCCGTCGGCTCATTCCGCCGCTTCGGCGACGACTGGACCTCACCGCTCGAAGCCGTGCTCGACGGCCTCGCGGCGGGCGAGCGCCACCACGGCACCATCGTGCGCGTCACCCCGGACGTGGTGCGTGACCTCGGCATCGAGGCCGCCGAGCGGACGCTCGAGGTTGCCCGGAAGTTCGCCGACGACGGCGTGGTGGGGCTGAAATGCGCCGGCGGGGAACGGACCGAGATCGCCCCCGTTGGCGCCGGTCTTCCGCGCCGCGAAGGACGCGGGGCTGCGTTCCGTGCCGCACGCGGGTGAGTGGGCCGGGCCGGAGAACGTATGGCAGACCATCGAGCACTTCCTGCCCGACCGCATCGGTCACGGGATCCGATCGATCGACGATCCGCGGCTCGTCGAGGTGCTCGCCGCGCGAGCGATCCCGCTCGAGATCTCGCCGATCTCGAACGTCGCCACGGGAGCCTGCCGATCCCTCGCCGAGCATCCCTTCCTGCGGCTGCGCGACGCCGGGGTCATCGTCACGCTGAACTCCGACGATCCGCCGATGTTCGGCGCATGGATCACCGACGTGTACGAGGCCGCGCGGCGTGCGTGGGGCCTGTCCGATCACGAGCTGACGGAGATCTCGAGGTCGGCGGTGCGCGCGTCGTTCGCCGATCACGACGTGCGGGCCGAGATCGAACGGGGCATCGACGACTGGCTCGCAGCGCCCGTCTCGCGCTGATACCCGCTTCCGGGTAACCAGCGACTCCCCCGAACGACCGATACGTGAGCCATGCAGCGACCTGACCGCAACGCCCAGGACGGCTTCACCTTGATCGAGATCATGGTGGTGGTGCTGGTCATCGGGCTGCTCATCGCGATCGCGCTCCCCACGTTCCTCGGCGCTCGCTCTCGCGCCCAGGACCGCGGGGTGCAGACCGATGTCCGGAACGCGTTCCTGGCGGAGCGCACCTTCTACACCGACGGTGCGACCTATACGGAGAGCATCCTTCTCCTCGACGCGATCGAGCCCGCGCTGGACTACGTCGTCGGGGACACTCCCGTGGCGACCGGCTCGGTGTACGTGCACGTGCACCCCGTGCCCAACGAGCTGTTCGTGTCGGGAAGGAGCGTCTCGGGCACCTGCTTCTACCTGCGCGAGATCGACGGCGGAGGCGCGGAGTTCGCCTCGTCGACGGGGTGCGGAGTGGCGGACACGCAGACGTTCTCACCGACCTGGTAACTGTCCAAGCCGAGGAGCTCCGGGTGCCTGCAGCCCCGGACCCATCCCCTAGGCTCGGGGCCCATGGCCACCCGAACGCACAGGCTGGACACCGATCCGCTCGATATCCTGGCCGCCAAGATCCGGGATCGGACCGCGACGGCGGCGGTCGTGGGCCTCGGCTACGTCGGCCTGCCGCTGATCGCCGGGGTGCACGCGGCCGGGTTCCGAGTGATCGGCATCGACACCGACGAGCGTACGGTCGAGTCCTTGCGGGCCCGCCGTTCCCACATCACCGACGTGAGCGATGCCGAGGTCGATGCGATGGACCGCGCGACGTTCAGCGCCAACCCCACGCCGATCGGCCACGCCGACGTGGTCGTGCTGTGCCTGCCGACCCCGCTCACCGACGGCGCTCCCGACCTCACGATGGTGCTGACCGCCGGCGAGGACGTGGCGCGCTACCTTCGGCCGGGCGTGCTCGTGGTGCTGGAATCGACCACGTATCCCGGGACGACGGAGGAGCTGCTCCGACCGATCCTCGAGGGATCCGGGCTGATGGCCGGCAGGGACTTCGCGCTCGGCTACTCCCCCGAACGGATCGACCCGGGCAACCGCGGCCATCGGATCGACACGACGCCGAAGGTCGTCTCGGGCCTCACCGATCGGTGCCGCGAGCTCGCCGTCTCGTTCTACTCCTCGTTCGTGCACACGGTCGTCACGACCTCCTCGCCCCGTGAGGCCGAGATGGCGAAGCTGATCGAGAACACGTACCGGCAGGTGAACATCGCCCTCGTGAACGAGCTGGCGGTGCTCGCTCGAGACCTCGGCGTCGACATCTGGGAGTCGCTGCACGCCGCGGCGACCAAGCCGTTCGGCTACCAGCCCTTCTGGCCCGGACCGGGCGTCGGCGGTCATTGCATCTCGATCGACCCCACGTACCTGTCGTGGCGGGCCGGGCAGCAGCTCGGCTACCGCGTGGAGTTCATCGAACACGCGAACGAGGTGAACAACCGCATGCCCGACTATGTGGTCTCGCGCGTCGGCGAGGCGCTCAACGATGCCGGCAAACCGATCAAGGGCTCGAAGGTGCTCGGGGTCGGGGTCGCGTTCAAGCCGGGCGTCGACGACCTTCGGGAATCCCCGTCGCTGCAGGTGCTCGAACGGCTCGCGCGGCGAGGCGCGACGATCTCGTTCCACGACTCGTTCGTGCCGACGTGTGAGATCGACGGCGAGGAGCACTCGTCGCTCGCGCTCAGCCCCGAGACGGTCGCCGCCCAGGACATCCTGGTGCTCCTGACGCCGCACGCCGATGTCGACGTGCACGCGCTCGTGAACACGGCCGCGATGATCTTCGACGCCCGGGGCATCACGGTGGGGATCGACGCGCCCAACGTCGTCCGGCTGTGACCGACCGCCGGGCCAGGCGGCGTGCCTACGCGGGACGTTCGTCGATCGTGATCGAGTCGATGTAGACGGCCTCGGTCGGCACGCTCATCTCGCCGGGGATGCCGGGGTTCTCGGTGCCTCGCACCCGCCCGATCCGTTCGACCACGTCGAGCCCCTTCGTGACCTGACCGAAGATCGTGAACTCCCCCGAGGGCCCAGGGTCGAGCTGCGGCGTCGGCGCCATGGTCACGAAGAACTGGCTCCCGTTCGTGCCCGGGCCGCCGTTCGCGTAGGCGAGTAGCCCGGGCGCGTCGAACGTCTGCTTCGGCGACGTCTCGGTGTCGAAGGAATACCCGGGGCCACCGGTGCCGTCGCCCAGTGGATCACCGCCCTGGATGACGAAGCCGGCGACGATGCGATGGAACGTGAGCCCGTCGTAGAAGCCGTGTTCGGCGAGGAACACGAAGCTGTTCACCGCTTGGGGTGCGATATCGGGGAGCAGCTCCACGTCGAATGACCCGCACGACGTCGCGATCGTGGCCGTGTAGGTCGCTTGCTCGTCGATCGTCATCGGCGGAGGGCCGATGAACTGCGGCGTGGGCCCGCCGGCGCCCTTGGGGACCTCGCCGCCGCACGCGACGGCGGCCGGAGGCTCGACCGCGGCCTGGACCGTGCCCGAGCGCGTACCGGGCTCCCCCGATGGCTCGGCCGACACGCTCGCCGAGGGAGTCGTTCCCGACGGGGTATCGCTCGCCTGGGTGTCGCCGTCGTCGCGGGTCAGGAACGCGAACCCGGCGACGACCAACACGATCGCCAGGACGATCGCCACGCCGGAGACGATGAGCCCGCGGCGCCGCTTGGCAGAGCGCCGTTCGGCCTGCCGGCGCGCGGCGAGCTTCGCGAGCTGCTTGTCCCGTGAACGATTCGGCATGTCGGCCGGTCAGGGTACCCGATGCGCGCCCCCGTCCGGTGCCACCGTCGACGTCGGCGCTGTCGTCGATGGGGTCGGCGCCGCCAGCATCTCGAGGGCCAACCCGTCCAGGATGTCGGTCTCGCTCACGAGCACGCGATCGACCTCGAACCGCCGCATCGTGGTGAGCAGGATCAGGCCTCCTGCGACGATCACATCACCGCGACCGGGCGCCATGACCGGCAGAGCGGCACGCCGAGCGTTCGACATGCCGGCGAGCTCCATCACCACGCGCTCGACGCTCGGTCGGTCGAGCCACGTGCGATGGATCAGATCGGGGTCGTATCGAGCCAGGTCGAGCGCCAGCGCCTGGAGCGTGGTCGCCGTGCCGGCGACCGCTACGAACGTTCGAGCGCCGGATACGGGCACCGCGGCCGACACCTCGGCGAGCACGCCCTCGACGTCGGCCTCGAGCGCCGCGAGATCCTCGCGCGAGGGCGGGTCGTGGCGGACGTGCCGCTCGGTCATGCGGACGCTGCCCATGCGCGTTGAGATCGCATCCTCCGCCTCGCCGGGCGCGACGCCGGCCACGAACTCGGTGGAGCCCCCGCCGATGTCCTGCACCACGAACGGCCCGCTCGCCGGATCGAGGCCGTGGGTTCCCCCCAAGAACGACAGGGCCGCTTCCTGCTCACCCGTCAACACCTCGAGCCCGACCTGGGCGTGCGCGCGCACCGCCGCCGCGTAGTCCTCCCGGTTCTCGGCATCGCGGACGGCGCTCGTCGCCCCTACACGGATACGCTCGGCATCGAGGGCCCGGGCTCGCCGGCAGAACCGCGCCAATACGTCGACGGTGCGGGCGAGCGCATCGTCGTCGAGACGCCCGGACTCGTCGACCCCTCGGCCGAGCCGCGTGATCACCATGTCTCGGGCGAGCTCGGTGGGCAGGTCGCCGGCCGTCGCGCCGGGCTCGAGCACCAGCAGCCTGATCGAGTTGGTTCCCTGGTCGATCGCGGCGACCCGTCCGGCGCGCTGCTCGGCATGCACTGGCTCAACGCGCTCGGCCACCCAGGCTCCCACGGGGTCGTCGCCGCCGGCCAGGTGGTACGCGTAGTGCGCATGCAGGCATTTGATGCCCGTGCGCGTG
>JBEVGU010000246.1:0-4496 GCA_040511595.1 Actinomycetota bacterium
GATAGAGTGACGGCATGCCTCGCGCCGTGTGGACCGGTTCCCTGACCTTCGGATTGGTGTCGATCCCCGTGTCGTTGTATCCCGCCACGAGCCCCAAGGACGTGCGGTTCCACCTGTTCGACCGAAAGGGACGGCGGGTGCGGTACCGGAGGGTCTCCGAGCCCGCGCCATGGGAGGAGGGTGACGCGGGGACGGCCGCGCCCGCGAGCCGACCCGCGGAGGCGGCGAACCGATCCACCGAGACGGAGGACCGCGAGACAGCGCCGGAAGCCGAGGACCGAGGACCGGAGTTGCCGCCCGACGACGACGCGTCCCGGAGCCGGGAGCTCGGGTACCGGGAGCTCGTAAGGGGATACGAGGTCGAGCCCGGACGTTTCGCGATGCTCGAGCACGACGAGATCGAGCGCGCCAGGCCCGAACGGAGCACGGAGATCGAGCTGGAGGACTTCGTCGAGCTCGACGACATCGACCCGGTGTACTTCGAGAAGACCTACTACCTCGCCCCGCGGCGCGACGCCGCGAAGCCGTATGCGCTGCTATCGAGGACACTGGAGCGGACGGGCCGCGTCGGCATCGGTCGGTTCGTGCTGCGGACGAAACCCCATCTCGTGGCCGTGCGCCCGACCGACGGGGCGATCGCGCTCGAGACGCTCTACTTCGGCGACGAGGTGCGACCCGCTTCGGACGTCGCGCCACCCATCCAGGAGGCCACGACGGATCGAGAGCTCCGGATCGCCGAGCAGCTCGTCGAGATGCTCGCGACCTCGTGGGATCCGGCACGCTACTCCGACGACTACCGCGAGGAGCTGCTCCGCATCATCGCCGAGAAACCTCCCGTCGGAACCCTCGACACCACCGAGCGGGCGGAGCCGAGGCCGACGTCGCGGGCCGAGGAGCTGATGGAGGCCCTGAAGCGGAGCGTCGAAGAGGCGAAGGCCGAGAAGGGCCGTGCCCGCCGGGCTCGCCGGGCCGGCTGAGGGCTCGCACGCCCCAATCCGCACGGATCGCTGCGACGGGCCACGGTGGCCAGGTCGTCTCTCGGGCGCCACGCGTCGCTGGTCGCCGGTGACCTGCCGCAGGGAGTGGCGCTCCGCGATCTGGGGCGAGACGATGGCGCTCGTCGAGAACGACCCGGAGTAGCAGCCCCAATTCTGGTCGCGATCTCAGGCTCCGGTCGCCCGGTCGACCTCCCTCGGGATCATGAAGCGAGTGAGCTCACCACCGCGCTCGCCGAGCTCCCACCAGGCGTCCGAGGGGAGCTCGAGCTCGGCCAATCCGCCGGTCGGAAACTTCTGCACGAGCCGATCCAGTCGGTCGCCTCCGTCCGCCAGCCGTACGGCGAGCTCCTGGATCGCTGGGTTGTGTCCGATCAGCATCACCGACGCGATGCCCTCGTCGATGCGCCTCAGCCGGTCGAGCAGCTCCACGGCATGGAACGTGTAGATCGAGGTCTCGATCTGGATCTCCACTTCGCGTCCGAGCGCCGGCAGCACCCGTGCGAGCGTCTGGCGCGTGCGGAGTGCCGAGGAGCACAGCACGAGATCGGGACGGATCCCTTCGCGGTCGAGGTAGTCACACATCCGGTCTGCTGCCCGCGCGCCCCGCGGCGCCAGCGGCCGGTCCTCATCCTCGAGCGTCGGATCGTCCCAGCTCGACTTCGCATGCCGGAGGAGCCACAGACGCATCGCTCCCCAAGCCTAGACTCCCGTCGAGGTCGACGCGAAGGGAGCCGGACGATGGCGATCAACGACAGCCCGGGCATCTTGCTCTACCCGAGGCTCCGCAGGTCACCGTATTTCTACGCCTCGCGGGAGCACGGCGTGCAGCGCTACAGCGTGTACAACCACACGTACCATCCGAGGCACTACGGCGATCCGGTGGCCGAGTACTGGCATCTGCTGAACGCGGTCACGATGTGGGACGTGGGCGTCGAGCGCCAGATCGAGATCTCCGGACCGGACGCGTTCGCCTTCACGAACATGATGGTCCCTCGGGACATGACCAAGTGCGCGGTCCGTCAGGCCAAGTACGTCTTCGTGACCGCCCAGGACGGAGGCATCATCAACGATCCCGTCCTGCTGCGGCTGGAGGAGAATCGGTTCTGGCTCTCGCTCGCCGACAGCGACGTGGGCCTCTGGGCGCAAGGTCTGGCCGTGAACGCGGGCATGGACGTGACGATCAAGGAGGTCGACGTCGCGCCCGTGCAGATCCAGGGTCCCAGGTCCAAGGAGGTGATGGTCGACCTCTTCGGAACGGAGATCCTCGACGTGCCGTACTACTTCATGTCGCAGGACCTCGAGCTCGACGGCATGCGCGTGTGTGTGTCGCGCACGGGCTACACGAGTGAGCTCGGCTACGAGATCTACCTCTCCGACGCGACGGCCAACGGGCGGAGACTCTGGAACACCGTGCTGGAGGCGGGTGCGCCTCACGACCTCCGGGTGACCGGACCGTGCCACATCCGACGGATCGAGGGCGGCATCCTCGCGTTCGGCTGCGACATCTGGTACGACACGAACCCGTTCGAGGTCGACATGGGCTACACGTGGATGGTGGACCTGGACCAAGAGGCGGACTTCGTCGGGAAGCAGGCCCTGCAGCGCATCAAGGCCGAGGGCCCCGGGCGCAAGCTCGTGGGCGTCGAGATCGACGGCCCGAGCCTCGGCTCGTTCATCGACAACGAGATGATCGACGTGTTCCCCGTCTTCGAGGGCGGAAGTCGGATCGGCACCGTCACGTCGGCGTGCCACTCTCCGCGGCTCGAGAAGAACATCGGGTTCGCGATGCTGCCGATCGATCGCGCCGACATGGGCAACCGATTCGAGGTGGAGACGCCTCACGGTCGGCAGGGGGCGGTCACGGTACCCAAACCGTTCATCGATCCGACGAAGGACATCCCGAAACAGTGAACGCCGACGGCCCTACCCGGAGGCGCGCGACATGGCCTGCCACCCGCTGATCTCGGCCACGTCGATCACGACGATGGGTCCGACGGGGGGCGACCGGACGTATTGCGGATACTTCACCGTGAGAGCGGCGAGCGCCCGAGCCGACTCGTCCGCATCCTGCACGGCCCGGCTCGTGCCTCCGACCCGCACCCACCAGAGCCGCTCCCACGCCTCGTCGTAGCTGTCGACCACGACCTCGACGAGCGGGTTCTCGGCGATGTTCCGAAGCCGCTGGAGCTCGGTCGAGCGCTTCGGCTTGCGATCGACCGACCAGTAGAGGCTGAGCTCCTCGCCGTCGAGGATGAGCGCGAACACGATCGGCACCACGTGCGGTCGCCCATCGGGACGAACGGTCGCGAGCCGCGCCACCCGTGCGGCTCGGAGCCTCGAGATCGCCTCAGCCCGCTCCAATGGTCCTCGATCACCGGTGGTCGATCGGGGCGGGGAGCCGGCGAGGAAATTAGGTGGTCCCAGGCAACCTCACGATCGGCGCGGTTTCCCTACTCGGTACCTCGGCTTTGGGGTTTCCCAGGTACCCCGCAGGCACAGGCAGTTGCGCTTCCCACCCATACCCACAGGTACCCCGAGTCGCCTTACGGCTCTAGCCCGCTCGGTTCCCTGCTCGATCTGTTCGGCCGCCTGGGACCGCGGCGAAACATACCTGGATGGTCGCCGGCGGTCAAACCGTCGCTACCAGGGCATATGCCCGCTGACCTGCGGGTTCACGGCCCCAAGAAAGAGTGACAACAACAACCGCGAGAGGGCTGTCGCTGGGCGCCCGCGTCATGGCCGGAACCGTGGCACGCTGGGGCTGTGAGCGGTCCAGCGGGCGAGGTCACGGCGTCGCCGTTCCAGCAGCTCGAGTTCCTCTACACGCCGAGCGACGACGTCGCGAGGGACCTGGCGTTCTTCACGGACGTCGTGGGCGGCCGCGTCGTCTTCGCGATCGAGGCCATGGGCGCCCGCGTCGCCGCCGTCGAGCTGGCGCCGAGCCCACCCCAGATCCTCCTCACCGACCACCTCGACGGGGAGCGACCGATCCTCGTCTATCGTGTGCTGGACTTCGAGGCCGCTTTGACCCGCCAGGAGGCCGCCGGCTGGACCAGGGAGCGGACTCTCGAGATCCCCCACGGCCCGTGCTGCTCCTTCCGAACGCCAGGTGGGCACCGCCTGGCGCTCTACGAGCTGACCCGACCGGAGGCGGTCAGCCAGTTCGACGGACGCCGGGACTTCTGAGGGTTCGGCGTCACTCAGGCAGATCGCGCACGTCGATGCCGAGGGAGCGCTCAGGAACGGGTGCGGAGGAACTCGGCGACCGCGCTCAGGTCGTGACCGGAGAACCCGGCGGCAAGTGCCGCCCGCACCGTCGCACGGTTCTGCTTCGCCTGCTCCATGGGCGCGCCGACCTCGTCGGCCAGCTCGAGGATCAGATCCAGGTCCTTGGCCATCAGGTCCATGAGGATCGCTGGGGGCGTCTCCTCCGGATGCTCGAACGCATCGCACTTGTAGAAGCGACACGGCGAGCTGCTCCACGTCGACTGGCCCGCC